>CAYLXO010000007.1:31746-35469 GCA_964387965.1 uncultured Candidatus Saccharibacteria bacterium | reverse complement strand
ACGCGTATAATCTTATACCCATGAAATATTTTCGACCAAAAATTAGATATAGAAAACGAAAACGAATTGATTTTCACGAATCCTCATTAATTTAATTTTTGTTCGCTCGCATTCATTATTATTTTTTCAAAAACACAAGATTTATGTCTCCTAAAAAAACAAAAGCAAAAGCAAAGAAAGTCGCAAAAAAAGTTGTCGCAAAGAAAGTAGAAAAAGCAGCTCCAAAACAGGCTACAGTTGCAGTTCAACCAAAGAATATCGAGTTTGTAACCAAGGTTTTGAAGCGTGACGGATCAAATGTTCCATTTGATTTGGCAAAAATTGCGACAGCAATAAACAAAGCGATGATCCAAACAGGAGAAGGATCAATGAAGGAGGCAGAACTTGTGGCAAATCAGGTGTACTCTGAGCTTGTACGTATTGCGCGCAAGCACAAAAACTTCGTACCAACAGTCGAAGGAATTCAGGATACCGTAGAACAGGAACTCATTAAGAGTGACTATGTAAAAACTGCAAAGCACTACATTTTGTACCGTGAACAACGTTCAAAACTCCGACAGAAAGGTGTGCATGTTCCTCCACATGTAAAGAAACTTGCAGAGGATAGTAAAAAGTATTTCAAAAATCCACTTGGAGAGTTCGTCTATTACCGTACGTATTCAAAATGGAATGATGCTGAAGGACGTCGAGAGACTTGGATCGAGACAGTAGATCGTTACATGGCATTTATGCGTGAAAATCTTGGTGGAAAGTTGAAGGAAGAGGAATACACCGAAGTACGCGAAACAATTCTTAAGCAAGAAGCGATGCCATCAATGCGCTTGCTCCAATTTGCAGGTGCTGCAGCTCGTTCTACAAACGTCTGTGCATACAACTGTTCGTACATCGCACCGACAATGTGGCGTGATTTCTCAGAAATTATGTACATCTCAATGTGTGGTACTGGCGTGGGATGGAGTGTTGAGAGTGCAAACATTCAGGCGCTTCCACAAATCAAAATGCAGACAGGGAAGAAGCTTCCAGTACACGTTGTTGCTGACTCAAAAGAAGGATGGTGTGATGCATTCTTGCTTGGACTTGAGACATGGTCAAATGGACAGGATGTAGATTTTGATTTTTCTCTTCTTCGTCCAGCAGGAGCACGTCTTAAGGTGATGGGAGGAAAGTCTTCTGGCCCAGACCCACTTCGCGAACTTCTTCGTTTTACACGCGAGAAGATGCTCAAGCGCCAAGGTAAACACCTCGAAAACATCGATGCTCACGATATCATCTGTAAGATTGGAGAAATCGTTGTAGCTGGAGGTGTTCGCCGTTCAGCGATGATCTCACTTTCAGATCTTGAAGATGATAAGATCCGTGATGCAAAAGCAGGACAGTTTTATCTCACCGAAAGTCAGCGTAGTCTTGCAAACAACTCTGCAGTGCACATGCACAAGCCAACAGAAGCAGAATTTCTTGATGAATGGATTGCGCTCATGAAGTCTGGTTCTGGAGAGCGTGGAATTTTCAATCGTGGATCATTGCCACTTCAATTGCCACAGCGCCGTCTCGACCTTTGGAAAAAAGATGGACTTTATGATGGAAAAAACATTACAGGATTTATCGGAACAAATCCTTGTGGAGAAATCATCTTGCAGTCAAAACAATTTTGTAACCTTTCTGAAGTTGTGTGTCGCGCTGAAGATACAGAGGAATCGCTTCTCCGAAAAATCCGCGTAGCAACAATCATCGGAACATATCAAGCATCACTTACAAATTTCAAATATCTATCACAAGAATGGACTGATCACTGTAAGCGCGAAGCACTTCTCGGAGTGTCACTTACAGGACAGTGGGATTGTGAGACAGTTCGAAACGCGAAAGTATTGCAGAATCTCCGTGCAGAAACAATCAAAGTAAACAAGATGTACGCAAAGCGTTTTGGAATCAGTGAATCATCATGTATCACTTGCGTGAAGCCATCAGGAAATCTTTCACAAACAGTAGACTGCTCAAGTGGAATGCATCCTCGTCACGCTCCTTACTACATCCGTCGTATCCGTATCGCTGCAACAGATGCACTCTTTAAGATGTTGAAAGATCAGGGAGTTCCATTTTATCCAGAAGTAGGACAGACAATGGAAACTGCTACAACATATGTTCTTGAATTTCCAGTAAAGGCTCCAGGAAAAATCTTCCGTGATGATCAAACTGCACTCACACAACTCGAACACTGGAAACTTGTAAAAGAAAACTTTACAGAACACAATCCTTCAGTAACAGTTTCAATTGGTGAAAATGAATGGATTGAAGTTGCGCACTGGCTCTACAAAAATTGGGACATCGTTGGAGGACTTTCATTCCTTCCACGCGACAACCACGTCTATCAGCTTGCTCCATACGAGCCAATCGACGAAAAACGTTACCGTGAGATGAGTGAACGCTTCAAGCATCTCGACTTCTCAAAGATTATTACGTACGAGAAGGCAGATGAAACTGAACTTAAGCGTGAACTTGCTTGTGTCGCGGGAGTCTGTGAAATCTTGTAATAAAACTTAATAAACGGCCACATCAGAATTTCTGATAGTGGCCGTTTATAAGCTCGATTTGCCATATTGGTAAACAAAATATATTATCGAATCTATATGAAAAATACTGAAAACAAAGCACAACCATGGTATGGCGCACTTATCGCGCTTGTCATCTGTACGCTCGTACGCCTAATACCACTTCGCGCTCCTAACGTAGAGCCTGTATTCGCGTCTACAATGCCATTTGCACGTCGCTATGGAGTAGTTCTCGGATTTGTATTTGGAGCATCAAATATCGTGCTTTACGACCTTATAACAGCAGGTATTGGATCATGGACATTCGTTTCGGCGCTTGGCTTTGGTCTTGTTGGAGGAGTAGCTGCATGGGCGCTTCCAAAATTTAAAAATCGTAGAGTTGGATATCTAAGTTATGCAATTTTTGGAACAATAGCATTTGATGTCCTAACAGGACTTACGCTCGGTCCGATTGCATTTCATCAGCCATTTATGAACGCAGTAATGGGACAGATTCCATTTACAGCACTTCATCTAATAAGTAACATCGCGTTTGCTCTTACTGTATCTCCAGCAATTGATTTTGTGCTCGACAAAAAATTCTCATTTATCAAACAGGCAAAGCCTGTTCTTGAATCATAAGTATGCTGTACACACGAAAAGGAGACACTGGTACGACAAAAACATTTGGTTGCGACCAGCGTATTTCAAAGTCGTCAGCTATCGCTGAAGCACTCGGAAGTTTGGATGAAATAAATTCATTTCTCGGACTTTTCAAAGTAAAATCAGAATCCATCGTATTTGATTTGGAAATCGGAAAGCTTTCTGTAAAAGATACAATCAATCGCATTCAACAAGATTTGTTTATCATTCAAGCAGAGCTTGCTGGTGCTGATAAAACAATCTCTGAAGAAAAAGTAAAGTGGGAAGAATCTATCATCGATAGTATTGAAAAAGCGTTACCACCAATCAAATCATTCTTTGTATCAGGTGGAACAGAACTTGCCGCAATGTCAGATGTTGCGCGCACAATCGCTCGTCGCGCTGAGCGTCGTGTTGTCGGCGTAGTAGAAGAAGGTGAGCGTAAGGTGGGCGATCATTCTCGCGCGTACTTAAATCGTCTCTCGAGTGTGCTGTATGCATTTGCACGCATGTTTAATCACGTAGGAGGAATAGTTGAAGAAGCGCCTCGTTATGA
>CAYLXO010000007.1:29507-31646 GCA_964387965.1 uncultured Candidatus Saccharibacteria bacterium | reverse complement strand
GAAGGATTACGTAGAGAAGTCATGGAAGAAATGGTGCGCGAAGTTAAATCAGCAAAATTTGTCGGAGAAGCAATTCAGTATGTTGTTCATCCTGAGCTCGGTGCGCTTCGAAAAATCTGCAAATTTTTTCTTGTTGAACTTGTCGATGGTCCAGATGGTCATGGCGATCGCGTTACGCATTGGGCAACACCAGAAGAATTTGAACAAAAATTATTTTTCGAATCCCACTCATGGGCGGTAAAGGAGTTTTTGTTGAAATAATTTCAAACTTGCATAATTTTTGTAGAAGAGTAGTATGTGAACACGTTCTTGGTGCTTAACAATTATAAACGTTGATTTGGGGAAGCGAGGTGTAAATCCTCCACAGTGCCGCTACGGTTAAAGTCCGACTACCAAATTGATTTAAGAGACGTTTTGTCTCATCCCGAGCAGGAAATCCGCCGTAATTATACGACTGGACTTCAATCCTCCCTTGGGCGGATTTTTTTTATGAAAAAACGGTTGAACAAAAAAATAGAAATTGTGCTTGTGTCGATTTCGGCGCTATTGGCGCTTGTTGCGATTGCACTTATGGTGCGAAATGACCAAAAGAATCTTATCCCAATCGTAGAACACAATAAGGTGGTTGAGGAGGTAGCAAAAAATGCTCTCGTCATCGGCACACCACTTCACGAGAAAGTAGCAACTCCGAAGCAGGAAAAAATAAGTACTGATAGTTATGTTGCAGAAGTGCCAGAAACAGTACTACTTACGGCGGGCGGACTATCTATTGGTCTTGCACCTCTAGAAAATAAAACGTTGTACACATTGCTTATTGAAGCAAATGAACAAAAGAAAATGAATGTGCAAATGAAAGAATATCCAGGACTTGGATTTTATGTTACGAGTATCGGCACGCTTACAGAAACAAATGGTAAGCATCTTATTTATTATGTAAATGGAAAGGATGCAACTGTTGGGATTTCGGCGTATGTTCCTAAAGTCGGAGATACTATTGATTGGAAGCTTGAATAATCATTTAAATCATATGAAAAAAATATCTATTGGATTGTTTGTTTTAGGTTTTGTGTTTTTGAATTTTTCGAATGTGCACGCTACAGGTCCTGACACTACCCCTCCTGTGATTACTCTTACAGGCAGTGCATCAGTATCTATTGAAATCGGCTCTAGTTATACAGATGATGGGGCGACCGCGCTTGATGACACTGATGGAGATATAACAGCAAGTATCACAGTTCTAAATCCTGTTGATACAAATACACTCGGTACTTATACCGTTACGTACAACGTGAGTGATATTGCTGGTAATTCAGCACTACAAGTGGAACGCACCGTTACAGTTGTGGCTGTTCCGCAAGCAACGTTACTTGTACGTAATGGTGCAACTGTAATTTTTGACGATACAGTATCACTTCCAGCATCTGGAACAGTTTCAATCATGGATGATGTTGGGGTAACACATTCGGTAGACGCACGTAGTGTGCTTGGATTTTTGTATACAGTTTCGCAAGATTCAAATGCTGGTTTCACTCTTTCTGACTTACAGTACTTTACATCGTTTGGATCGTTTTATCTCAAATGTCTTTTGCCAACAGGCGGGACAGATGCGTGTGATAATTGGCAGTTTGTCGTCGGTGGTACAACTCCATGGACGAGTATGGATGCAACGATGCTTACAGGCGGAGAACATGTTGGAATTTACTTTGGTACACCACATCAAGTGACATTTGATACAACATCTATAAATCCGCATGGCTCATTTACTGCAACAGCAGAAACATACAACTATCTCGATAATACATGGAGCCCACTTACTGGCGTTACTATCGGCGCGACCCAACCAAATCCAAGCGACCCATGGAATCCGACAGTAATTTCTACAGTTGTTGTAGATTCGCAAGGAAAGGCAACACTCACCCTAGATGATATTGGCTCGTATAATGTCGGTATTGCAGAAGATTATTATTATCCATCGTATGTTGTAACAGTAGTTTCATCTTCAGGTGGAGGAGGTGGTGGTGGAAGCACAAGTTTTAGTGTTCCAAACGCTATCCAATACCTTACAAACGTCCAACAATCAGATGGATCATTCAGTGGCCTAGATTTGTATAGCGACTGGGCAGCGCTTGCACTTGGTGC
>CAYLXO010000007.1:26510-29407 GCA_964387965.1 uncultured Candidatus Saccharibacteria bacterium | reverse complement strand
AACAATCAAAATGCAGATGGAGGATGGGGGAATATTTCATCTTCTGCATGGGCTACTGGAGCAATGAACGCGCTCGGTACAACATGGACAAAAAACAATAAGTCTCCTGCAGATTATTTTGCAACAGTACAAGCGATAGATGGCGGAACTAACCCAATATCAGATTCTATTGAAAATCGAACATGGGCAACAAGTTATGCGATACCAGCAGTGCTTGGAAAAACGTGGTTTAATAGCATGACTGCAGTTGCACGTCCTACGACAAGTAACGGCGGTGGTTCAACAGACACAACGACAGGAACAACAACTGATACGACAAAAAAGACCGAAACAAAAAAGACAGATACAGTGAAAACCGAGGAAGAAAAAAAGGTAGCAATAGAAGCCATTCCTGAAATAGTGCAAATAAATCCAATTGTGCAACCTGTAGTCACAAGATCAGCTCTTTCTCGTAGTAGTGCAAACAATACACCGGAGATAGTAGTTACAACACCACTTACAGCAAATGCATTAGGAGCGGTAGGCGCCGGTGGAGGCAATCGCAACACGATACCAATAGTACTTGCTACTGGTTCTGGGCTGATTCTTCTCTTTGTTGTTGTGCGTCGTCTTGTTTGATAAAATAGGGTTTATAGATGCGACATATTCTTGAGGTTGGTACTGGATCGGTGCCTTACTTTGTTCGGTATGAAATACCGTGGCTCTTAGGAGACCGATATACATCAATTGACGTCGATGAGACTCGCATTGAAAATGCAAAACAGGAAGTGGAAAGACTGAAGAAAAACGGATATTCACATCCGAAAGATCCAGAATTTCTTCTAGGTGATGCAATTTCACTCCCGCTTACCGACGCTACATTTGATGAGGTTGTACTTTCAAATATTCTTACAGCGCCAATACATCACAATTGGGATCATCCTGGCAGATACGTCACAATCAAAAATAAGAGTGGGGAATACAAGCGTCCTCTTCGGGTCCCGAAGGGTAAAGGGGATATGTTTTATGGTGAACGGAAACCAGTGGTAACCGAAGCTCTTCGTGTGCTTCGTCCGGGCGGAACACTTTCAATTTACACTGACTTGCTGATTTACGGCCAACTTTCGTACGAAAAAATAATCGAAGAACTTACACAGGATTTGTCGCTTGTATTCCAAAGTGACAAAAAAGAATCTGGGCGTATCGACGCCTTAAATCAAAAAAAATTACAATCCGATCAGTTTTGTTTTTGTTTTGATGCAGACCTGCTTCCAGAATCTCATGTGCTACGTTTTACTAAAATTTATTAATCAAAAAAAATGAAAAAAATCGTCTCATATATCGTAAGTTCTGTTTTGGGTTTTGGTGCGCTGTTTTCCTATGCATCTGCACACGTCGGCTATGTGATTGAACATGAAGAGTTTCTTTCTCATCAAGGAGTGGATTCTCATTTTTTGTTGAATGGTATTACAGAAAATTTGACTCAGTTTGTTGTAGCAGGGCTCATTACGCTTGCGCTTGTTGGGATCATTTTGTTCGTACGTAGTCGAAAACAAGTCGCGCGATATCTTGCTACGGTACAAGGAAAGCTCGTTTCATATTACGAATTGTTGCCATGGATGGCACGCTTGGCACTTGGAATCGCACTTATAGGCGCTGGTACAGCACAAGTCTTTATTTCTCCTGTAATGGAATACGTGCCACATACAGCACTTCTTGAAATATTGCTCGGTTTCTTTTTCTTACTTGGATTTCTTATTGTCCCAGCATCACTTGTCACTATCGGATTATTCGTCTATGGACTTGTGCACAACCCGTACTTGTTCGGCAACTTGGACTTTCTCGCACTGACACTTGCAGTATTCCTTCTTGGTTCAGGACGACCAGGACTTGATGATATCCTTTCCATCGATTCATTTAAGCGCTTAAAACACGCAGATTTAGTCCCACTTGTTTTGCGCATTGGACTAGGGGTAGCATTTTTCTACCTCGGAATGTACGAGAAATTTTTGAACCCACACGATTCCGAACTCGTTGTTACAACGTACCACCTTACAAATGTTATAGATGTGGCGCCGGCTCTCTGGGTTCTTGGGGCAGGGCTCGTCGAGTGTACACTCGGAATACTTCTTGTTCTTGGATTTGAAACTCGTCTTGTTGCAGTCGTCTCGTTTGTCGTGATTTCACTTTCGTTTTTCTACTTCAAAGAATCTGTATATTCTCACGTAACGCTATTTGCAGCGCTCTCTATGCTTGTAGTCACAGGAGCAGGGAAGCATAGTCTAGATTCATTTTTTGCAAAACGTAAAGCACAAAAACTAAACCCCGCATAATGCGGGGTTTGTTGTTTTAATTGTGCGGTATTTCTACAGACGGCTTACTAGTTGTAATCCAGTGATTGTAGTAATTGTAAACAGAATGGTAACGATGAAATGAAATATTTTGTGAAAGCGTGGTTTTTTGTTTCCGTCAAACCACCATTGTACAAAAATTGATATGAGAGTAGCTATTGCTAACCAAATATGAATTTTAAATTCCGCGCTATTATTCGAGTTATCGCCGCGTTTTGAAAGCAAAACACAAATTACAATAACAAGAATTTCTACTATGGTTACCCATGGCAACATTTTCGCAAACCTTGCATGGAGTGTCTTATCTGTACGCATAGCTGTAATCACTACGCCTACGATATAGTAGGCAAAATATATGCCTATCGTCACATAAAGAATTGTCTGTAACATAATCTTATGGATTGTTTATCCTGATACTGAACTATTTTAAGCATTTGTCAAAGGATATTTACTATATGCACATTTCGTGCTATATTACCCGAGCTAGTATATATGGCCCTATCGTCTAACGGTTAGGACATCGCCTTTTCAAGGCGGTAATCAGGGTTCGATTCCCTGTAGGGTCAC
>CAYLXO010000007.1:15689-26410 GCA_964387965.1 uncultured Candidatus Saccharibacteria bacterium | reverse complement strand
TGCTTTACCTGCGGTATTGCAAGAGCGTCGCGAGCGTTTTATGCAAGCATTCATTGATTGGATGAATGAGGTGCATAAAAATTAGGCCAAGATATACATCTCGGCCTAATTAAAAATAAAATAGATTGTTTACTTTAAAAATTTCATAACCTCTGCAAGGCTTAGATGATTGGCATACATCGCAGATGCTACGAGTACGACGAGTACTGTAAAGAAGATGATTTTGAGCACATGGCCGTTTTGTATAAACGAAACCGAAATCTGGGCTTCTTCTTCAGTACTAGCGTTCATGTAATACCTATACAATTTACCAGTGACAGGTACTCTTGTCCCAGTGAAGACAATGAGCACTGCGATTGCGGATAAAATCCAGTAGGCGTTTATGTCGAAATGAAAGACGCCAGAACTTTTGTTGTAGCAAGTCATAAGCATGACGACTAGTGCTACAAGTTCAAAAATTAGGCATGCCCATGTGCCCATAAACTGGCCGAGGCGTTTATCCAACATCTGATGTTGGCTGAAAGTTTGAGATTTCATAAGTAAAAATTTATGTTAAACAATATGATTCATTATTTATATTATGCCTCGTGTAAAAAGAGTCAATAGTAGTCTAAATGTGCAAAATCTAGTATATTGAGCCGTATATGCAACAAGCAGATGTCATAATTCTTGCAGGAGGATATGGTAAACGAATGCAAAGCGATCTACCCAAGGCGCTTGTCGAACTCGATGGAAAACCACTCATAGAGTATGTACTTCAATCAGTCAAAGTCTCTGGTGTTACTACTACACCTGTCGTTGTCGTAGGACAAAAACGCGAGCTTGTCATCGAGGCTCTCGGTACTCGCGCACGATGCGTTGTGCAAGAAGAACAGCTTGGTACTGGGCATGCCGTGCAAAGTGCTATACACGCACTCAATGATTCTGCACACTCTGTACTTGTATTGTATGTTGATCATCCATATGTAAGTAGCGAGACTATTAAGAATCTTATTAAAACAAGAGAAGAGCGAAACGCGACTGTTGCGATTGCGACAGTACAATTGCCACATTTTCTTGATTGGTACCACGTATTTAAAAGCTTCGGTCGCATTATTCGCGATACACGAGGGATGGTCACAGCAATTGTTGAAGCAAAAGATGCGAGTGAAGATCAAAAAAATATTACAGAAGTTAATCCAGCATATTTTTGCTTTGAAAAAAAGTGGCTTGTTGAAGCGCTTCCAAAATTGAAAAATGACAATGCGCAAGGTGAATACTATCTTACCGATCTTGTCGCTCTTGCGATGAAAGAGAATAAGAGTATCGCATCAGTTTCTATCGAACCAAAAGAAGCCCTCGGGACAAACTCAAAGGAAGATATAGCACTTGTAGAAAGCCTCGATTAGCCTCTGCGGTGAAGCCAGATATAAATATCCTCGAGTGCACGCACAGCATCGCCAGCAGCGATGTTGTTTTGATGGTAGAGAACATCAGTGACGTCTCCCGCAGCCCAAATGCCTTCCACTCCTGTAGCTTGTGTGCGAGGGTTGATAACAATTTGTCCGCCACCTGTTGTAGGCACAAAATTGAGCGCAAAATTTGAGTTAGGGATCTGGCCGATTTCAACAAAAATACCGGTAGCCATAACTTTTTCTTCACGTCCATCAGCCGAATACTTAATCGTTACTCCTTCGACAAAATCTTTTCCAAATACATCAACAAATTCAACTTGCGTTATTGCTTTAAACTTCGGATTCTTCATCGTCTGTTTGACAGTGATTTCATCTGCTCGGAAATCTGCACTTCTATTGATGAGTGTTACACTTTTACAATATGCGAGAAGCTGAGCTGCCGTTTCAAAGGCTGCATTACCACCTCCAACAACTATTACATCTTGATCGGCAAATAGTGGCCCATCGCAGGTTGCACAGTAGGTAAGACCCTTGTTTTCATACTGATGTGCTCCTGGTACGACAAGCTTTCGGCGTGATGAACCTGACGCTATAAGAACTGTCTTTGAATGAAAATCGTCGTTTTTGTCTGTAAGCACATGAAAATCACCAGCACTACCTGTTATTTTTGAAACAAGCGCGCCTTCTTTTATTGTTAGAAATTCTCCGGCGTATTCCATAACGTGCGCTTTCAAATTTTTGCCAAGATCAGCTCCTGAAATGTGCGGAGTGCCAATCCAGTTTTGAATGTCTGAAGATACGATAGATTGACCGCCAAATTCGAAGGTAACCAAAAGTGTCTTAAGTTGTTTGCGAGCTGCGTATACTGCGGCAGCTGATGCTGCTGGTCCGCCCCCGATAATTGTGAGATCGTATTGCATAGTAGTAGTTAAATTAAAAAGTAGCACCGATTTGCTACTTTTTAATTATATCAAGTTGGTCAAATAATTCTACTTTTTTGGACGTCGCAAGAAAGCAGGTACTGCACTCCAGTCATCACCGTCATCCCCAAATGAAGGAATTTCATCAGTCTTTTCAGCGCGCTTTACGAATTCACTAGACATGCTCTGTGTTGGCTGAACCTGTGGCTGTTCTTTTTCTTTCTTTTCAACGAGCGGAGCAGGTGCCTCTATTTTTGGAGCAGACTGAAATGTCGGTTGAAAGAGTGAGCGTTTTGGAGAATCAGTAGGGAAGCCAGTTGCGATAACAGTCACCTTAAGTTCGCCCTTCTTGAGACGATCGTCTTTGATAGTTCCGAAAATAACTTTTGCTTCCTTGTCGATTGATTCTGTAATAACTTTTGCTGCTTCTTGGATTTCGTGGATTGTGAGATCATCGCCACCTGAGATTGCAAAGAGAACACCCTTTGCTCCATTGATTGAAAGTTCAAGAAGAGGAGAGTTAATAGCTTCTGTTGCAGCTTTTGTAGCGCGTCCTTCACCACTTGCAAGACCGATTCCCATAAGGGCGCTTCCTGTGTCTGCCATAATCGCTTTAATGTCCGCAAAGTCTACGTTGATAACTCCAGGAGTTGTGATGAGGTCAGAGATACCTTCTACAGCCTGCTGAAGCACTGAGTCACAAAGAGCAAATGCGTCACGGAAGCCCATTTCTTTTCCTGCGATTTGAAGAAGTTTGTCGTTTGGAATAACGATGATTGCATCAACTTCTTTTTCAAGTTCATGAAGACCTTCGTCTGCGATACGTCCACGCTGGTTTCCTTCGAAGAAAAATGGTTTTGTAACAACTGCAACTGTAAGAATGCCTTGTTCCTTGCTTGAGCGTGCAACAATCGGAGCTGCACCTGTACCTGTACCTCCTCCCATTCCACACGCGATGAATACCATGTCAGATCCTTTGATAACATCTTGAATTTCTGCTTTTGTTTCTTCTGCAGCTTTCTTACCAATTTCTGGATTCATTCCAGCACCAAGACCACGGGTAAGGTTTTTACCAATGTGAATCTTTTTGTCTGCGAGAGAATTGTGAAGATCCTGTGTATCTGTGTTCATCACAATAAACTCAACTCCACGAACTTTGGAATTGATCATGTGGTTGATAGCGTTCTTTCCAGAACCACCAACTCCGATAACTTTGATACGTGCGAATGTTTCGATCTCAGGATTTACTTTTGCCATATGTAATAAGGACCTTTTGGCTATGCGCCAATAAAGTCTGAAAAAGGATTAAAGGCTTCTAACGAACTGGTGACATTCTATCAGAAATTTGAAAAAAGCAAATCGAGTTTGCTGTGCTTAGAAAATTGACAGAGTGGATAGTTGTGTTACGGCAAAAACTGTCTAAGAAACTCTTTGAAAATACCTTTTGGTCCGCCAGTAGATTTTGATTCTTTTCCTGCTTCTCGTCCAAGAAGTGCGAGGCCGTATGCAACAAACCATGAAGAATCGCGAAGGTTTCCTTTTACTTGTGACATGATATCGTCTCCACCAACACGTGATGGAAGGCGAAGCATGCTTTTTGCAAGACCTTCAACGAGAGCGTGACCAGAACCTCCTCCAGTTATGATGACACCAGCAGGAAGAAGTCCACTACGCTTTATCTTTTTCAAGTATCCATCAATGAGTTCGAAAATATCTGAAAGACGAGCTTCGATAATTTCATCAATTTTTCGTTTTGGATATGTTGTCGCCATAATGCTTCCAGTTTTGATGCTTTCAGCTTCTTCAAGAGTGATGCGGAAACCAAGAGCGATATCGTTTGTGATGTCAGTTGAGCCAATAGGGAATACAGAAAACCCGATTGGTAATCCATTTTCAAAGATTGCGATAGAAACAGTCTCTGCACCGATATTTGCAAGCATGACACCGACTGCTTTCTGGCGTTCAGTGAGCGCAAGATAACTTGCAGCGATAGATGACGGGAAAATATCTACAACTTCAATTCCAGCTTCACCCGCAGCAGAAAGGAGATCATCAAGGTGCTGAGAAAGACAACTAATGAACAATACTTTTACCTCAAGCTTGATGCCATGCATGCCTTCTGGTTTGCCAGGAACTTCTTTTCCATCGAGCTTCCATGAAGTTTGAGATGTATAAATAATTTTTTTGTTTTTGAGTTCAACAGCCTCCTCAGCGTTTTCAAGTGCAGTCTTTGTGTCAAAGGCTGTAACCTCACCATCAGATTTTGAAATGATTGCACTGCCTACTGATGTGTCTGCTGAAAGACTTGTTCCGCCGATAGAAAAAGTTGCGCGACGTATTTGGTGACCAGATTCTTTTTCAGCAAGTGCTACAGCTTTTTGAATTGAACGGGAAGCGTCAGAAATATTTACAATGTATCCATGACGGACACCGCGAGTAGGAACAGATACAGATGATAAAACTTCTGGTTGTGACTCAGCTGGTTGCCATTGTAAAACAACAACACGTGTTACTGCCGTGCCAAGATCTATTCCAACTGTAATTTGGGTTCGTGCCATTTGAGAAACGCAACTAAGAAAAAATTTTTAGAAATTTTTTCTCTGCTTTCTCCATTGTACTACCATGATCGTATCCTTTCAAATGCAACATTCCGTGGATAACGAGAAATAGCAAAAATTTTTCTTTTGTCATGTCGAACTTTGGCGCATCCTTGATTGCAGTTTTTACATCAAGCACAAGTTCGCCAGATTTTTTGTCGTAGGGGAAAGAAAGTACGTTTGTTGGATTGTCTTTTCCACGGAACTCTTTGTTGAGTCGATGTGATTCTTTTGGAGTAACTATAGCAATCGAAATAGAATACTTCGGACCAAGGATTTTTTCTGTAAGTTGCACAAAAGGCAAGCGTGGAAGCTTGCCTTTTGTTTTGTTTACGATTGATACTGCTTCAATTTCCATTATGCTGGAGTTTGTTTTGGTTGAGTCTTTCCAGTTTTTTCAACCCATTTTCCGAGTTTCTTAAGACGTTCGATTTCTTTTCCGCGCTTAAGACGATTGAGAGCTGAGTTTTTTCGGTCGAGTTTACTTGGAGCGCGCTCACTGTAGCGATTGCCTTTAACTGCACGAATGACGCCAGTCTCCTGTACTCGGCGAGAAAAACGGCGGATGAGAGTCATGTTGCTCTCGTTTGCTGCTTTTTTTACTTCGATAATTGCTTTAGTCATGTGAAAAGGAGCTTACCATATAGAAAGGAAAGAGGCAAGAGGGAAAAGAGCTTCAAAATAAGGATATATTGACATTTGACACAAAATATGGTAATATATAATTAAGGCAATATCGCCGTTACTTAAAATCAAAAAATGTTGTTTATGGACAACGCTAAATTTGTGCTACCTGCGGGAGCAATCAATTTGTCGAAAGGCCCAATGCTGAGGCTTTTTAAAGAAAGCTTGCATACACATGCAAACAAATTACAAGAACCAGTATCCTTTCTTCTTCAAGTATTAGAAGAAGGCCGCTTGGTGGGAAGGTGGTTTAAAGCCTACATTAAATTTGCAGGCCCCACATGTAATCCGCACACTCGGCAGTTTGTCGAAGACGAAGTTTGGTATATGGGGAATCTTTCTTTATTGCCAAATGATGCAACAGGATTCAAAGGCGAAAACAGAAGTTTTGTCTTTGATTTCAAAACTCATACCGGAATGCTCGCTAAGCGTGGCATGATGTTTGAGTTTACGAACGTTGAGGAACAAGTTGTAGCATTTTGTAATCCGCTACAACAAACACTTCAATTTGATTTCGGAGATTTTGAAGTTCAAGTAAGTAATTAATTTTATTACCACACGAAGGCCACACTTCGTGTGGTTTTCTTTTTTAAAGTAAGTTGTCAGGATTTACTGAAACGATTGCATCTTCGGGAAGTTTTGCCAGCGCTTCACGTAAAGCTTCTGACAATCCTTTTTTCTCAGCAACAAGAGATACTGACCATTCACTGATACGTGGACGAATAACTGCATGAACTGCAGTTTCTTTTTTGCCTTTGGTGATGATTTGACCGTCAAATATATCTGGCGAGAAAGGAGACAGTACTTCTTTGAAGTAATCCGCTACAGCACTTTTTTCCGCCTCTTTTCCTTTCCACGTTACTTTTATTATTGTTGAATATGGTGGATACAAATATTCTTCACGCTCATCGAGTTCATTTCTGTACCAACTTGAATAGTTGTTTGATTGAATAAGCTCAAGAATAGGCTCGTCGATGCGCTTTGTTTGGACAAACAACTTATTTTTTGTGCGTTCAGCTATTGAAAGAAACAATTCGATGATACGTTCGTTTGTGCGATAACTCGGAATATTAAACAAAGTATCAAATGACACGATAATAGAATCAGTGACATCTTCATCGAGATAGTACAAAGCCATTTCTGTACCGACGAGTACTCCAGTTTGTGATGTCATAAATTGTCCTGCGACTTTACGCGCTTCAGATTTTGTCGGGGTTGCTTCGCGATCGATACGAAAAACTGGAAGTTCAGGGAACAAACGTTTTATTTCATCTTCAACGAAGGCGGTACCTGTCCCAATTGGAGAAAGATTCCAACTTTTACATCGAGTACATTTTTGTTCGCTTGGTGTGTGACGCTTACATTTGTTACAGATAAACACGCGTCGTTCACCGCTAGCATACAAAACAAGAGGAGCAGAACAGTGTTCGCACGCAAGTACGTTGCCACAGTCGCGACATTTTGTGATTGTGGCAAGACCAGTACGGAGAGCGAATGCAAATATTTTTTGCTTCTTACCGATTGCATTCCCAAGAAAGGTGCGAATTTCATTTGAAAGTGCAGGAATTTGTTCCATACGCGCTCGCGGAGCAATTTCGTCTGGTGCGCCATGCGCTATTACTGAAAGCTGGATTGGCGCAAGTGCACGAAAAGTTATTGGAGCGACGATACCAAATTCATGATTTTCATACCTTCCGAGTGTTTCAACACGAAGAAGGCTGTCGGCCATAATCATTTTACGACCTGCGTTGCGACAAAAGAGTTCAAGCAATACTCGAAAGTCATACGACGGGAATGACGGGGTTGCATACGCGGTAGAACTTTCGTGCTCGATGATAATCGTGCCGACATCAGCTCGTGCAAGTGACACATACGATGGAGTACAAATAATAAGAAACGAGTGAGATTCTTTGCTGAGTCGCTTCAAGGTGTCAGCCATTTTTTTCTTTGTGAGTTCGCTGTGCAGTACAACAACAAAGTCTGCAATGCCACGTGAGAGCGACTCACGGAAAAGTTCGCAATCAGCGATTGTTGGAGCAACAAGAATAAGCGATTCGCGCTTTGCAAATGATTCTCGAACATACGTACGATAAAATCCAACACGTTCTTCAAGAGGTGATTGAAATAACAAGCGTTCTGACTGTGCGTTTGTATCTTCTTCATCAAGATTTTTTATTTCATTAAACTCATGAGTGTATATTCCATAGAGTGAGTAGTCAGGTATAAGAAGATCGAGCATCGTTCCACGTAATGAACGATAGTATTGAGCACCCATTTTTGCAGTCTCGAAAATATAGTCAGGGACGCCAGCGCCTTCTTTAACTTTGAGAATTTTTTTGAGTGCAAAACTACCAGATTTGATGTGTGCTTTTTCTTCTTTTGCGTCTTTGCAATCGACGACGATTGCATCTACTGGTTTTGAGCGAATAGGCACGGAAACAACGCGACCTTCCTGAATCTTTTCTCCAGCAAAGTATGTAAGCGTTTCTTTTGGGAATCCGCGACGAATTGGTACTACCTCAACAATCCACATCCCGTTAGAAGCAGGTCGCGGCCAGTATCCCGCGAACCGTGCAAATGATTTGATTGTAATAAAATATATTCATATTTTCTATGAATCACCGTTGCCGTGACCGCGGCTTCTAACGGGACACATACGTTCAGTCTAAAGCGGAAGTTCAAAACTGCAAAGTGTTGACATCTGCCACCACTCTTGTACCATTTTAAATAACTAAAATCCTTTTTATGAAGAAGCTAGCTATATTGATCGCGTTGCTTTTAGGCGGTTTGTTTCTGGCCTTTGTCGGCCCGTATGTTACCTGGATGGTTCAACTTGATAGTAGTACTGAACGTCTTATCGTTCGTTTCTTTTCTTGGATGTTGTCGATTATTGGTTTTGTAATGTTTTGCGGTGGGGTTTTTATTGCCCTTCTCCTATATTTCAAACATTATTCAAGAACAAGAGGGGTGTATTATGTACCCACGAAACCAAACGGAGTAACATTAATGTATGCGAGTTTAACAATATATTGTCTTTCCGCAGTATGTGGAATGATAGATGTTGGATGGGGAAGTTCGCCTGTAAGTGTGATATTACTCGTCGCTCTCGCTACTATTGCTGGAATCATTGGATTCAAGCGATTTAGAAATTCTTCAAAGTTCGCCTAAGAAATGCAAATGTAAGAGTACGGCTACCAAAATGGTGGCCTACTTTTGTATTTGATTAAACCACCCATTCGGGTATAATCCGCACATGTTTTCAAAGAAACTCGGAATCGACCTCGGAACAGCAAATACGCTCGTCTTTGCACCCGGAAAAGGAATAATACTGAACGAACCATCAGTTGTTGCTGTTTCAGAGCAAGATAATTCTATTCTTGCGATTGGGAACGAAGCAAAAGAAATGATTGGAAAAACTCCTGAGTCAATTATCGCGTACCGTCCTATGAAGGATGGTGTTATTGCAGATTATCGTATGACTGAAGCAATGCTCCGCTACTTTATAGGAAAAGCGCTCGGGAAATTTAATTTTTGGAAGCCTGATGTTATGGTATCGGTCCCTGCTGGTATTACTAGTACTGAACGTCGCGCTGTTGTTGAAGCTGCACTTCGAGCAGGTGCGAAGTCAGCATACGTTGTGAAAGAGCCAATTCTTGCAGCGATCGGAGCGGGAATTCCGATTCACGAATCAAACGGTCACATGATTGTTGATATTGGTGGAGGAACAACAGACGTTGCGGTAATCTCACTTGGAGGAATTGTTGCTTCAACTAGTGTTAAGTGTGCTGGAAATAAAATTGATGCGGCTATTTCAGATTACATAAAAAAGACATTTAACTTGGCTATCGGTGATAAGACGGCAGAAAATATCAAAATTCAAATTGGTGCAGCTGTTCCACTCGAAGAAGAGCTCACTATGACAATTAAAGGTCGTGATTTTATTCAAGGCCTCCCACGTACAGCGCAGATTTCTACAAATGAAATCGTCCGCGCTATTGATCCAGAACTTCGCCAAGTCGTGAAAGCAATTAAAGATGTTTTACAAGAGACTCCGCCTGAGCTTGCCGCTGATATTATCGATCAAGGTATTATTATGACTGGAGGCACAAGTCAGCTCCGTAATTTTCCTGAACTTATTTATCGAAGAACTGGAGTTAAGGCACGTCTTGCTGATGATGCGCTGTATTGTGTTGTAAAAGGTACTGGTGTAGCACTCGAACATTTGGGCACATATAAGAAAACTATTTTGAGTAAGCGAAAATAAATGAGTGAACTTTTTCACGCATACGTTATAGAGGGGAACAAAGAGGACGCAAAAGCGCATATTGTTTCGTTGCTTGGAACACGAGAGCTTTTTCCTCCCGAAAATATCGACTCAATAGTCACTGAACATGTTCATTTTTCTATTGATGATGCACGAGCCTTGAAAGAGTGGCAGATGTTATCTGCAACACACCCAGACGGAAAAATGTGTGTCGCGTTCGCGGATTTTATTAGTATTGAGGCACAAAACGCTCTACTTAAAACGTTTGAGGAGCCAGTGGCTCATACACACATCATGCTTGTGGTCCCAAATACAGAAGCAATACTCCCAACTCTACTGTCTCGCGTTGTTGTGCTAAAAACAAACAAAACACTAATCTCAACCGAAGAGGCGAAAACATTTTTGACTTATTCGACAAGTGAACGAATTGCGTACGTTGGAAAATTGTGCGAAAAATCTGACGATGATGATGCAAGTGCGATTGTACGAAAGAATGCTATTCACTTTTTGGATGCGCTTGAAGTAGTACTGGCAACTGATGCTGTAAAAAATAGCGAAATAATAAAAAAAATAATCGACAGCAAACGCTACCTGCAAATATCAGGAGCATCAGTAAAAATGATCTTAGAAAGTATCGCTCTTGCAGTTTAATTTACTAATACATACATTTAGAATATACTTCATATATATGGTCCCGTTAGAAGCCGCGGTCACGGCACGGTGATTCATTATCGGTATATAATTATTTTTTAAACTAACAATAAGCAGTGAGCGCAGTATTTCGACCGCGACCTGCTTCTAAACGGGATGGCATTTAATTTTTCAAAAATTGATTCAGGATTAAAAGAAGCAGTCGATTGGC
>CAYLXO010000007.1:0-15589 GCA_964387965.1 uncultured Candidatus Saccharibacteria bacterium | reverse complement strand
ATGGCATTTAATTTTTCAAAAATTGATTCAGGATTAAAAGAAGCAGTCGATTGGCTCGGACGCGAATATTCACGCGTACATACTGGAAGAGCATCACCAATTATTCTTGATGGTGTAATGGTGGAAGCGTATGGTGCAATGCAACCAATAAAAAATGTTGGATCAGTATCTGTGGAAGACGCACGAACTCTTCGTGTTACTTTGTGGGACAAAAGTGTGATCAAAGATGTAGAAAAAGCAATCATTGCAGCCAATCTTGGATTATCTGTATCTGTTGACGGAGAAGGCATGCGTGTTATTTTTCCAGCGCTCACCACAGAAAATCGACAGAAGTTGGTCAAAGTATTGAAAGAGAAACTCGAAGATGGACGTATTCGTGTGCGAAAAGAACGCGAAAATGCACTGACAGAAGTCAAAAATGCAAATCTTCCAGAAGATGAAGCACGTAGGACGAAAGAGGATATTCAAAAGCGTGTTGACTCTGCAAATGAACGTCTCGAAAAAACATTTGAAGCAAAAGAGACTGAAGTAATGAGTTAATCCTCATGAGTACAGTATTTATTTTTCTTATTGTAATTTTAGTGCTTGTGATTGTTCACGAGCTTGGGCATTTTTTTGTTGCTAAAGCATTCAAAATACGAGTAGATGAATTCGGAGTAGGATATCCGCCACGAGCGCGCAGTCTTTTTTCTTGGAAGGGAACATTGTTTACACTCAATTGGTTGCCGTTTGGAGGATTTGTAAAAATATATGGTGAAAAGCCGGAAACTGAGGAAGAAATTGCAGGATCTTTTGCTCACGCTCGGCTCTATAAGCGTCTTTTAGTTATTGTGGCTGGAGTTGTCGCAAATATAGTCCTAGCAATGATTTTGTATGCTGGTTCTTTTGCGTTAGGTTTTCTTGGTAATGCAAGCGATTTTCCAAATGCAAAAATCGTACAAGAAGAACACGTGGTTATTACTGATGTAGGCGCGGGTTCTCCTGCTGAAAAGGCAGGACTTGTAGCAGGTGACTCTGTGATCACACTTAAAAGTGCTGATGAGGTAGTAAATCCTGCTTCAATAGAAGAGCTAACAACATTTATTCAATCTCATGCAGATGTGCCACTTTCAATTGATGTCGAACGTGCTCAAACACATACAAAAATCGAAGTTACTCCTGAGAAAAACGAAGTTGGTGTTGCAACGATAGGTATTGGGATTGTAAAAGCAGGCGTGATTCGACTACCATTTTTATCAGCATTTACACTTGGAATCAAAACAGCACTTTTGGAATTTGTGTCGACAGGTAAAGCAATCTTTTTGCTTATAAAAGGAGCGCTCCATGGTGGAAGTGAACTTACCGCTCAAGTCTCAGGTCCAGTTGGGATTGCGAAATTTGCTGGCATTGCTTACGGGTTTGGTTTTGGAACCCTTCTTTCATTTGCAGGGCTAATTTCTATCAACCTTGCAGTCATAAATTTGTTCCCGTTTCCAGCGCTCGATGGGGGAAGATTCATTCTCGAAATTTTCTCAAAAAACGGACGTTCAAAAATAGGAACACGAGTCGTTTCTTTCGTCAATCAGGCTGGTTTTGTGCTCTTAATAGTGCTTATGATTTACATCACGTATCGTGATATCGTAAAGCTCTTTGCGTAATATACAGTTCGAAAATCGCAAAAATATCCTTAATTTACAATGTATTTTTGAAATCGTGCTAAAAGTTTGACTTCTTTCTTATTAATGATAATATGGGCAAGTAGCAAATTAACCACAATATTATCACATGTCAACCAAAGTCAATTTCAAGCCAAAACAGGTCACAAAGAAGATCCTTTCACCACTTAAGGACCGCTCTTTGGACATCGTAAAATCCCGTTTCGGAATCGGTGCTGATACTGAGCGCAAGACTTTGGAAGCAATCGGTGAAAAGTACGGTATCACTCGAGAGCGAGTTCGTCAGATTGAACAAGCTGCTCTTAACATCCTCAAAAAATCTGCAGAGTACAAATCTGAAACTGCTACATGGGACGAATTGAAAGGTGTTATCACAAGTCTCGGAGGTCTCGTTGCAGAATCTGACCTTCTCGAATCAATTTCTAAAGATGAGGAAATTCAGAACCATGTTCACTTTTATCTCGTTCTTGGTGATGATTTTATCAAGCACCGTGAAGATGATGATTTTGTAACACGATGGAGTGTTGATTCAGATCTTTCAGATCGTGTTCATAATTCTCTTAAAAATCTTTACTCAAAACTCGCTGATGATGAACTTATCACTGAAAGCGAAATGGTAAACCGTTTCCTTGATGAATTGAAGGCAATCAATACTGAAGAAACAAATGAAGAGGTAGCAAAACGTTGGTTGTGTCTCTCAAAAGGAATTTGTAAAAATCCTCTTGGTGAATGGGGTAAGTCAGGTGCTTCAGGAGTTAAGGCTCGCGGTATCAAAGATTATGCGTACCTTATGATGCGAAAGCATGGTTCTCCAATGCACTTCCGTGAAGTTGCTGAAGCAATCACAGATACATTTGAAAAGAAATGCCACACAGCTACTTGTCATAACGAACTTATCAAAGACAATCGATTCGTACTCGTAGGGCGTGGAATGTATGCTCTTAAAGAATGGGGATACAAGCCAGGAGTTGTCCGTGATGTGATCAAAGAAATTTTGAAACGCGAAGGACCACTTACAAAGGAAGAAGTTGTTGATAAAGTTTTGAAAGAACGATATCTCAAGAAAAATACTATCCTCGTTAACCTTCAGAATCCAAAGTATTTCAAGAAAGGAAAAGATAAGAAATATACACCTCTCTAAAGTACACAAACAAACAGCGCCAATCGGCGCTTTTTGTTTTGCCTTGTCGCATTGTTTGATACAATATAAAGCATGAATACATCACGCGAAGGTGGCTACGGTCATTGGGTAGTAGTACTTATTGGTCTTACACTCGTACTTTTTTTGGTTGGGTTTTTTAGAACAGATCAGCCAATTTCACAAGTGACATACAAAAAAATAATGATGTTGCCATGTGGACTTACAGTAAAAGCAATAGAAGACAATGACAAAATTACTTTCCCATTCAAAATGTTCGGATACATAAATGAATGTGGATGGATACGAAAAGGTCAAATTGCAGGAACAGCACAAGTATTCGACGGAAAAGGGCTTCCAGTTTCAAACAAAGTAAATCTTAATATTCCTGAAGATAACACAGGGTATCCATATTATTTTGAAAATACATTGTTGCTTGAACACGCTCCTACAACTGACACGGGAAGTTTGATTATAAATGGTGTCGGAGGACTCAATCGAGCAATTCAAGTTTCATTTTTGCGATAGGCCAGTTATAATTGTTGTATGTTTATCTTTACTATCGTTCTTGCCATACTCAAATTCGTTCTTTTCATTGTTGGAAAGCTCGCGTTTATTTGGGCACCAATTTTGTGTATGTATGTCGCAATCGAAATGTGGCATCACTATGTAACCGAACGATTCATTCTTGGAATGACGTGGACGTTGTTTGAAATTCAAATTCCTCGTAACGTGGATAAGTCTCCACGAGCAATGGAGCTGATTTTTACAAACGCGATGTACCACGCGAGTATCAAAGGTATTTGGGAGGTGTGGGTGCAAGGTGCGCCACACTTTTGGTTTTCTCTTGAGATTGCAGGAATTGACGGGCAAGTGCATTTTTATATTCGTACACCATCACGTATCCGCGATCTTGTTGAAACACAAATTTACTCTCAGTACCCACAAGCAAAAGTAATGGAAGTAGAAGACTATACACTTAAAGTTCCGTTTGATGCACCAAACGATGATTGGTATATGTGGGGGTGTGATTTTGCTCTAGAAAAGCATATCGCATATCCGATTCGCACATACGAGGATTATGAACTTCAAGAAAAAATTGGGGGAGTTGAGGAAGAGTTGCAAAAAGTTGACCCACTTACTCCAACTATTGAATATCTTGGTTCGCTGAAAAAAGGACAGCAAGTCTGGATTCAGCATATCATTCGTCCGTCAAAGCTTGCTTATGGACACCATGGATGGGTTGCTGAAGTTGAAGCAGAAATTGATAGACAACATGCACCGTACGTCGAATACCGTAAGCAAGAGGCTGGACCACGTGAATATATCCAAACAATTCGTACACCGCGTGTTCTTGATAAGCGTATCGAAAAGATGAAAGAAAAAGTTCAGAAGCTCGGATTTGATATTGGCATTCGTCTTGTTGCCGTTTCAGAATCAAAATATATTTCCCTCGATCAGTTCAACAGTTTGCGTCGTGAGGTTCGTCTTTTGTTCCGTCAATTTAATAATCCGGATATGAACAGTATTTTGCGTAAAAATCCTACGCAATTCGACTCTCCGTTTGCTGACCCGACAGGTGTTGCGCTTTGGAAATTGAAAAATCGTAAACTCAATTGGTATCGATTGCGCATGTTGTATCACTTACCATTTTGGTATTCGTTTAAGTGGCCGTGGCCATTCGGGATTTTCTTCCCACAACAATTACCGCAAATTGATGTGCTTAATGTAACTGAACTTGCGACACTCTTTCACTTCCCAGGTCAGGTATCTCAAACTCCTACATTCCGTCGTATTGAGTCACGTGTTGCAAAACCACCAAGCAATCTTCCAACAGATTAAGGTATGGATACAAATCAATTACCACCAATCGAAATACAAAAATCTGCCCGACATATGTCAGGGCGGATTTTTGCTGGTATAGTTCTGGTAATTTTTCTTATGGGTGCATTTATATACTATGTTCGAGCTCCGAAAGATTTTCCTGTTGCTGGAACAATTACCGTACTTTCTGGAGATAACTCTGTAACAATTGCGAAAAAACTCGAGGAAAAACATGCAATTCGTTCATCGTTTTTGTTTGCATCGTTTTTAACACTATTTGGAGACGAGCACAAAGTTCCAGTTGGAGAATACTATTTTGATACGCCACGCACAGTTGTACTTATTGCATGGCAGATTGCACACGGAAACCACAATATAAAACCTATAAAAGTTACTATCCCAGAAGGGTATACAGTCCGTGAAATCGCAGAATTACTTCAGCAAAAAATCCCAGATTTTAACACTGTAGAATTTAAGAAAATAGCAAAAAATGACGAAGGGTATCTTTTTCCTGAAACTTACTTTTTTTATCCGCACGTGACACCTGAAGAAGTGCTAGTCCAAATGAAAGATATGTTTTTACGAATTGCGAGCAAAAAATTTGACCCACGAGTTATAGCACCTCACTCAAAAGAGGAGATTCTTATTATGGCATCAATTGTTGAACGTGAAGCACACGGAGATAATGATCGCGCAACAATTGCTGGAATATTATGGTCGCGTCTTTCCCAAGGTATTCCGCTACAAGTGGATGCATCTGTGTTGTACGCACTTGATAAAAATTCTGGTCTCACAAAGGCAGATATGCGAGTAGACTCAGCATTTAATACATATATTCACAAAGGATTGCCTCCTGCGCCAATTTCGAATCCAGGGCTTAAAGCGATCGAAGCAAGTATTCACCCAGTTTCGTCAGCGTATTTATACTATTTACATGATGCCACTGGCCAGATTCATTATGCAAAAACGTACGCAGAACATTTGAAAAATATTCAAAAGTATTTGCGCTAGTGCGTAGTTTGAAAGATATGGTATAAAGAAGTATATGGCAGAAAAATACTACCCAACAATAGGGCTTGAAATCCACGCAGAACTTAAGACTGCGTCTAAGATGTTTTGTGGATGTAAAAATGATCCTGAAGAAAAAAGTCCAAATGTTAATGTCTGTCCTGTCTGTATGGCACATCCTGGCGCGATTCCAGTTCCAAACAAAAAGGCGATAGAGCATGTAATTCGAATCGGTCTTGCAATTGGAGGTACAATTGCCGACTTTACCGAATTCGACAGAAAAAACTACTTTTATCCAGATATTCCAAAAGGCTATCAAATTTCACAATATAAATATCCAATCGTTTCTGGTGGAGAGCTTGGCGGAATGAAAGTTACTCGCGTACACCTTGAAGAAGATACAGGAACAAGCAAACACGACAGAGGTGATTATTCACTTGTAGATTTCAATCGAGCAGGCGTTCCGCTTTCTGAGCTTGTGACCGATCCACACACATTTGATTCTATTGATGAAGCTGCAAAAGTAGGTGGAAACTTTGGAAAAGAATATCAATTACTCCTTTGGTATCTTGGAGCGTCAGACGCAAACATGGAAAAAGGGGAAATGCGTGTAGAAGCAAACATTTCAATTTCAAGCGACAAAAACGTGTACGGGACAAAAGTAGAAGTAAAAAATCTCAATTCATTCCGTAGCGTTGAACGTGCCATAAAGTATGAACTCGAACGAATGAAGGATTTACTTGAAAGCGGACGTGGAGCAGAAATAGTGCAGGAAACTCGAGGATGGGATGAAAACAAACAAAGTACGTTTTCTCAACGTACAAAAGAAAGTGCACAGGATTATCGATACTTCCCAGATCCTGACCTTTCAAAAATGAAATTAAGTGAGGCATTTTCTACGGCGTCACTCAAGGCTGATCTTCCAGAGCTTCCAAACGAAAAACGCAATCGATTTCGTACTGAGTTTGGAGTAAAGGATGAAGACATCGAAGTATATATAGGTAATCCAGAACTTGCGTATTGGTTTGAAAAAGTTGCAAAAATACTTGGTGCACAAGAAAAAATCAAAACTGCTTCAAATTATATTGTGAGTGATTATATCGGCTTATCAAAAAATAATCCTAATATCAAAATGCCGAGTCCTGAAAACTTTGCAGAACTCGTTGGACTCGCAGTTGATGGCAAAATTTCTTCACGTGCAGCAAAAGATATACTTGCAAAAATAGTAGTAACAGATGGCTCTCCACTTTCTATTGCAACTGAAAATAATCTTTTGCAAAAAAATGACGAAGGAGCGATCAAGGAAATTGCTGAACGTATCATTTCAGCTCATCCGAATGTTGTAGCTGATTTTAAAGCAGGAAAAGAAGCATCAGCACAGTTCTTTGTCGGACAAATTATGAAAGAATCAAAGGGTAGTGCAAATCCAAGCGTTGCTTCAAAAATTGTACGTGAAATTCTTTCCCGATAGATCCGCAAACTATCTAGTGAGACTTGCTAATTAGCATTTTTGTTTGTATATTATCGAGCGCTAACTTTCTTACATATATGGCAAAAGACTATTACGAATTACTCGGCGTTTCAAAAAACGCATCAAAAGAAGATATAAAAAAAGCTTTTCGCAAGCTAGCTCATCAGTATCATCCTGACAAGAATAAAGGAGACGATACAAAATTCAAGGAGGTAAACGAAGCTTACCAAGTACTTTCTGATGACGGAAAACGTGCACAATACGATCAATTCGGCTCTGCTGGACCACAAGGTTTTGGTGGAGGAGCAGGCGGATTCGGAGGATTTGATTTTTCAGGGTTCCAAAATGCCCAAGGTTTTGACATGGGTGACCTCGGTGACATCTTCTCTGATTTTTTTGGAGGTGGAATGGGAGGAGCAAATAGACCTCGACGTGGACGTGATATTTCAACCGAAATCTCTATTCCATTTGCTGACAGTATTTTTGGAACAGTCCGTAAAATCTTAATAACAAAAATTTCAAGCTGTGATACTTGTCATGGCAGTGGAGCAAAAGCAGGTAGTAAAAACGTAACGTGTAGTCAGTGTAACGGTAAGGGACAGATTCGTGAGACTCGACGTTCACTCATGGGAGCATTTACTACAACACGCATGTGTGATGCCTGTGCAGGCTCCGGTAGTGTGCCACAAGAGCACTGTGCTTCATGTAAAGGCGCAGGAGTGCGACGTAAAGAGGAGGAAGTGGAAATACGAATTCCAGCAGGTATTGAATCTGGAGAAATGATTCGCATGACAGGAATGGGAGAGGCGATTCGTCACGGTACAGCAGGTGATTTGTATGTGAAAATCAATGTCACACCCCACCATACATTTAAGCGAGATCGTATGAATCTTCTTATGGACATGGAAGTAAAACTCACCGAGGCACTTCTTGGTGGTGAACGAAAAATTGAGACACTCGATGGACCGGTAACAGTGAAAATTCCTGAAGGTATCGCAAGCGGAACTGTGCTTCGAGTTAAAGAAAAAGGAGTTATGTCTGGTCGTGGTAAACGAGGAGATCTCATGATTCAAGTAACAGTAAAGATCCCAACAAAACTTTCGAAGAAATCAAAAGAGGCGATTGAAAAGTTACAAGAAGAAGGGTTATAAAAAGAAGCGAGTCGTTGTGACTCGCTTTCTTCTTGTTGGTGTGGACTAAATATTTTATGAATGCCCACAATGCGTGCAAATATAATGACACTTGTCATTATTGGTTTCGGGAGGGTGTGTAATACGGAACCATCTCCCAAGACCGTCACAAACCGGACTAGCGCATTTTTCGAAAATTTTTGCTTTGATGTGCTTCACATCTTTTTTCCTAACAATCATAACTGCCAAATTTATATGTGTAAATTAATGAGATTTCTTGTAGAGTAAAACACCATACCAATCTTTATGTAACAATTCAAAAACTGTGGATAACTAGCCAGAGGGTATTTACATCCTAGCTGTAGATGGTATCATTTCGGCATTAAAAAATAAGGGGAATTTTGGCCCCGTATGCGAAATGAAACCAGCCACATCAAAAAAACTTTGGAAGATTGGACAAAAAGAGTACAACACTCAGTATTTCGATTTTAATAAAGAAGGTGACCTTATCATTAAGGAAGGTCACAATATATACAATGTGCGATTGCTTGCAGAGAAACTTGGTTCTCCGCTTGAAATAATGATGCCTTTCATCATTGAAGAAAGACTCGAGGACTTGCTTGATATTGCGCAAGCACTTTCAAAAAAAGTTGGATATAAAGGAAAATTCTTATACCACTATCCAATGAAAGTAAACCAGAATAAAGAGGTTGTGATGGCGATTGTTGGAGAAGGAGCTCATTTAGAAACCTCGTCATCAAACGACCTTTCGCTCATCAAAAAAATGCTTGAAGCTGAAACATTTAATCCGAATATTCGGATACTTTGTAATGGCCCAAAAACTGATAAGTATATGAATCTTATTGATGAGCTTCAGCACAAAGGAGTAAAAATTTTTCCTATTATTGAAGGCCCGAACGAGCTTAAAGCACTCCAACATTCTAAATATGATGTTGGAATTCGGCTTGATATGCCGATTAAGGCAAATTCTATTTGGAATAAACCAATTGATCGATTTGGATTTTCTGCAAATGAAATTTTTGATATGGGCTCATTTAAAAATCTTAAAATCCTTCACTACCATATTGGTTCACAAATTGAGACACTTAATGATGTTATTGGACCAATTAAGTATGCGCTCGACATATTTTTTAAGTTGAAAGAAAAAAATCCTGCACTTGATACGCTTGATATTGGAGGAGGAATGCCAATTCCATACGAGCGTTCAAAAAGCTATCCAGTTGAGAAGTTGATGGAGAAAATTTTTGCACTCATGAAAGCTGAGGCAGAAAAAAGAAATTTACCACACCCGAATCTTATTTGTGAATGGGGACGATATATTGTTGCACCTGCACAAATTACTGTATATAAAGTTATCGATACAAAACGTATAAATAGTAAGAAGTCACCAGCGAAGAAATGGTATGTTATTGACGGAAGCTTTATGAATGACCTTCCAGATACATGGGCGATTAAGCAAAAGTGGGCAATCGGACCAGCAAACAACAAGCGCGATAGTGAAATTGCAGATGTTTGGCTTGCTGGATCAACATGTGATTCAGATGATACATATACCGGTGTAAAAGGAACAGTTTCATTACCTGAATATGAATTCGATTCTACGGATCCAATGTATATTACTGTTTTTGATACTGGTGCCTATCAAGATTCTCTTGCGATGCAACACTGCTTACTCTCATCTCCAGTTAAAATCGTTGCAGAAAATGGACATATTGTTATTGTCCGAAAGCGTGAATCAGCGGATGATATTGGCAAACGTTTTGGTTGGTAGCAACAAATTGAAAGTATAAAGTTAAAAGTCTAAAGCAATATAAATACTATGGATAAAAATCTTCCAACACTTGAGCTCATTCTCAAGAACTACAAGAACTTTAACTCTCGCGCATTAAAAGACGCGACTATTGCATACTGGGATCATGTCCAAAAAGGAGGAAAGATGTTTTGGGCTGTAGCAGGTGCGATGTCTAGTGCTCAGCTCGGTATCGTTCTTGCTCCTGCAATTCGCGCAGGACTTATTTCTGGTATGTCAGTAACAGGGGCAAATCTTGAAGAATCATTGTTCCGTCTTGTCGCGCATGGTCACTACAAGGACTTTCCAGACTATCGATACTTTACAAAGGAAGACGATACAAAAATCCTCGAAAACCGCATGCGACGCGTTACAGACACATCAATTCCTGAAGATGAAGCATTTCGTGTTGTCGAAAAACAAATCGTTCCTACATGGAAAAATGCAAGCGAGAATGGCATTCGTAAGTTTTGGCATGAATACTTTTATGACCTTATTCAGCAGGTAGACCCAAAAGACTACCAAGGAAATCCTGAAGAGTGTTGGCTCCTTGCTGCTGCAAAAGCTGGGCTTCCAATAGTTGTTCCAGGATATGAAGACTCAACATTCGGAAATATTTTCGCAGGACACGTATATCACGGTGATTTTAATGCAACAATTGCAAAATCTGGTGTTGAATACATGGCAGCCTTTTACGATCAATACAAAAAACTTTCTGAAGGCGCAGGCGTTGGATTTTTCCAGATTGGAGGAGGTATTGCGGGAGATTTTCCTATTTGTGTTGTTCCATCGCTTAAATACGACGTAGAAACAGATGCAAAACCATGGGCGTATTTCTGTCAGATTTCTGATTCAACTACTTCATACGGATCATACTCGGGTGCTACTCCAAATGAAAAAATCACATGGGATAAACTCACAAAAGATACTCCAATGTTTGTTGTCGAAAGTGATGCAACAATCGTAGCTCCACTTATGCTCCAAGCGCTCCTTGAAGCAAAAGCAAATCCTGACGAAGCAAACGCTCTTATAAAGAAATATATGTAAAATAAAAACCCGAGAATTTCTCGGGTTTTTATTTTTTGGTTGCTTTCAGGAAAACTTTTAACAACTTTTTATGCATGTATTTGTTTGCAACAAACAGATCTGCATCAGAGGTCTTCCAAGGTTTACCGTCAGTGTTTGTGACTATGCACCCAGATTCTTTAAGAATAAGTGCAGGTGCCGCAATGTCCCACAACGCACTTTTTCGAATGTATTTCCAATCACGACGACCGGTAGCAAGGTAGAGTGCGTCAACTGCAGCAGAACCGATTGCACTTGCATGTATTGTTCGTTTTGAGTCGATTGATGCAAGTCCAGATGTAATATCAGCGATTCGGTGAGCCTTAACAGACAAAAGCCCATAACTTGATTGAACGTCAGTTTTCTGAGAACACGTAACACGTTTTCCATTCAAAAATGTGCCTTTTCCTTTCTTTGCAAACAAAAGCTCGTCGGTACAAGGGAAGTAAATTGCGGATAATACTACTTCGTTATTTTTTAATAGGGCAACCATTGTGCCAAAAAGAGGAACACGGGTTGCAAAATTTAGTGTGCCATCGAGCGGATCAATAACCCAGCAGTATTCTGATTCTACAATTTCTTGCCCTGTTTCTTCAGAGATAATTGAGTGAGTAGGGTACGTTTTCTTTATCGCGTTTACAATATGTTTATTAGCGAGAAGATCTGCCTTTGTAACGACATCGTTTATATGACTCTTCGTGTAGGCAACACCAGTTTTACCAAAAAGTTTCAAGGTTATAAGCCCAGCTTCTTTGGTAATTTGTTTGATGAATGCGTCCATTATTTTTTCGCTAAAGCAGAAAGACGCTTTTTGTAAAATGTATTGATCATGTTGTATACAATTTGAGCCGCACCGTATTCAGTCAAAACATTGTCAGAAACAGGGGAGACTTCAACAATGTCTGCTCCGACAAGTTCTCTTTTTTCAATGACAGCTTCGAGAAGTTTTAATGTGTACCACCATTCAAGTCCGCCTTGCACAGGAGTCCCTGTTCCAGGCATGAATGCAGGGTCAATTCCGTCTACGTCGATAGAAATATATACTTTCTTTGTTTTGATCGCAGACACGATTTTTGAAATACTAGGAACTTTTGATCCATTCCATTCAAAGACTTTGATGTTTTTGAATGAAGAAAAGTAATCACATTCATCCTTTGAATATGCGCGAATTCCAACTTGAACGAGATTAAATCCCATTTCGTGTGCGCGACGCATGACCGCTGAGTGTGCGTACATTGTTGGCTCACCATCAGTATAATCTCCGTCATCCTTGCGAAGATCACAGTGCGCGTCAATCTGAAAGATCGTTACATCTTGTGGCTCGTGATGTTTTGCGAGCGCTTTAAGTGCACCAAATGTTACAGAATGTTCTCCTCCAAGCAAAAAAGTGAGGGGTGCAGTACTTTTTGCACAAGTATCGAGGACTGCCTTGTGCGCGAGATCAGGTGTCATTGTTTTTAAGCCTTCAATCTCAGTGTGGGCGATTTTTATATGGTCTGTTGATTCGATTTTGTATCGCTTGTCCCAAAATTCAATTTGAGTATTTAGGCATTCGATGACTTTTTCTGGGCCTCGAGCAGTACCTTTATGAAATGAGGCTGTTACATCATATGGAGCACTGATAATGTGTGCGTCTGCTGTCGCAGGATCGCTATGATTGATTATAGATTTAGGCATGTGGGAATATTACCACAATATGCTATATTTCTAATCATGTTTTATAAGCATAATGATACCTATACTGTTGAGAGCGTTACAAGTGGTCACCCTGACAAGGTCTGTGACCAGATTTCTGATGCGATACTCGATGCGTGTTTGGCGATTGATCCTAAGAGCCGAGTGGCCGTTGAAACATTTGGTGGACACGGAAAAATCGTAGTAGGTGGGGAAGTCACATCTACCGCTCGTGTCGATTACAAAAAAATTGCTGAGGAAGTCTACGCATCAATTGGCTACAAAGAGCCAGTAGATGTTTCTGTGCATATTGTTACACAATCACCGGAAATCGCTCATGGAGTAGATACAGGAGGAGCTGGTGATCAAGGAATCATGTATGGCTTTGCCACAAATGAGACTAAAGAATTTTTACCAAAAGGAGTTGTGTTGGCCCACATGCTTGCAAAATCACTTGAAGAGGCTCGGACCTCCGGCTTAATTTCTTGGCTCCGTCCAGATGGTAAAACACAAGTCACATATCATGATGGAAAACTCGTTACAATCCTTGTAAGCACCCAGCATGATACACATGTTACAAACGATGAGATCACTGCAATAATTTCTGAAAAGATTATCAAGCCACTCATAAGTGAAGAAGAATTTGCGTCTGTAAAGAAAATTATCAACCCGTCAGGTCAGTTTATTACCGGTGGCTTTGAAGCAGATACTGGTCTTACAGGGCGAAAAATCATGGTTGATACATACGGAGGACTTATCCCTCACGGTGGAGGGTGTTTCTCCGGCAAAGATTCGACAAAAGTAGATCGTTCAGGAGCGTATATGGCTCGTTTTGCTGCAAAAAATATTGTTGCTAAAGGATATGCCAATGAATGTCTTGTATCTGTAGCGTATGCAATTGGAATGGCTGAGCCACTCATGATTGAAGCAATTGATGAGAAGGGTAATGATATTTCAGATTTAGTAAAAAAACATTTTGATTTTCGTCCACAAGCGATTATAGAAACTCTCGGTTTGCAAAAACCAATCTTTAAAGAAACAGCTACTTATGGCCATTTTGGGAAAGATACTCTTCCGTGGGAAAAAATCGTGCTATAATAAAAATATATTATGAACAAGATACAAAAATACTTTTTGTTCGCATTTTGCATATTAGTTCTTTATTGGATTGGAATCACAATCGCAAAACCTGTATCACCAATTCCTGGTTACATTTTTTCATTTTCTTTTGGTCTTATACCACTCGTCGGTGGAGCTATTGCTATCGTTAGTTCAAAAGATTGGACTAGTTTCCGCGGACTTGTAAGCCGAGGGATGTTTTTTATGGGAATCGGTCTTATGTTGTGGGGGCTTGGTGAAATGATCTGGTCATACTACAACTTCTTTGCGAATGTTTCTGCCCCATATCCATCACTTGCTGACCTTGGATTTGCACCAAGTGTATTTTTCTACTGTGTAGGAACAGTATTTCTTGCAAGAGCTGCAGGCGCAGACTTCGGACTCAAGAAGCCATCAGCAAAAATGTTTATCATAATTGCTCCGCTTGTTATGTTTTTCCTTTCGTATTACGCACTCGTTACTGTAGCTCGGGATGGAACTCTCTATACACCTGGCGATCCAGTACTTAAAGCAATTTTTGACATAGTGTACCCACTCGGTGATTTCATTAGCCTTACATTTGCAGTTGTTGTTTCAGGACTTGCATTCAAATATCTTACACGTGAATATCACATCGCAATTCTTTCGGTTGTTATTGGACTTGCGGTGATGTTTATTGCAGATTCTGTATTTTCTTATACAACAACACTGGGTACTTACTATAACGGAAATTTCGGTGACCTTATTTTCCTAACAGCGCTCTTTTTGCTTACATTCGGAACTCTTGGTTTTAAAGGCCGTTCAGTCGAAATACCAAACGTGGGAATGAATCTTCCGACATAAAAATTATACTTATATGAATTGGTTTATACTTTCACTTGCCGCGCCGTTCTTCTGGAGTATTGCCAACTATTTGGATAAGTATTTGCTTACAAAACGAAACAAAGGAGTGGGGAGTGGAGGACTTCTCATAATTTCAGCGCTAGTAAGCGGGATTATTTCGTTTTTTATTTATGTGCACATTGGACCAAGCGTCCATGTAATCGATTCTCAGGTGGCTGGAGCGCTTATTCTTTCAGGAATATTTGAAGCGCTTTATATTTATTTTTACTTTGTCGCCCTAGAAAGAGAATCAACAACAACAGTCGTGTCGCTCTTTCAACTCGCACCTATTATGGGGCTCATTTTCGGCTATCTGATGTTGTCTGAAATCCCTAACAAAGACCAGCTTGTTGGAGTCGGTTTAGTACTACTTGGAACATTGTTTGTAATTAAGAAAAAAGGAGAACGATTCTCATTTAAAAATGGTGTACTGCCTCTCATGCTCGCATCTACAGCGTTTGTTGGTATTTTTAGTACTATCTTTAAAATTGCGGCAGAAAATGTGCCATTTTGGACTGCGATATATTGGCAGTATTTAGGTATTGCAGCACTTGGATTCATATTATTCATGGCAATTGGGCCTCATCGTAGAGAAACACATTTGATGCTCGGTAAAAGTGGTTTCAAGGTACTACTAATAACAACATTTGCAGAGATTGCGAATGTTGGAGCACTTCTTACAACAAATGCTGCGGTATTGCTTGCGCCGGTTGCCCTTGTTCTTTCAATCGCATCAGTACAGCCCGTAATTGTGTTTATAGAAGGTTTGTTACTTATGATTTTCTTCCCTCGATTTTTGAAAGGGGAAGATAGAGTTCGCCTTAATTTTCAATA
>CAYLXO010000006.1:22022-35697 GCA_964387965.1 uncultured Candidatus Saccharibacteria bacterium | reverse complement strand
GGAGGCGGTGGCGGCGGAGGCGGTGGCGGCGGCGGTGGTCACGGCGGAACACTAATCTGTCAAGACAAAGAAGCTACAAACTTTGGAAGCGTCGGTACTTGTCAGTATCTTGCTGCAAAAGTCATTGAACCAGGTGGCGGTGGTGAAGACATTTGTGCGTACGAAGATGCCACAGACGTTTTTGGAGTTATTCTTGGTGAGATCATCAACAGTTATTGTAGGACGAAACGCGATGTAAAAAATACAGGGGATAAAGTAAGAGCAGTAATTACAAATCCTGTTGTGGATACAGCACAGAAAATAATCGTAACAACAGGTATCGTTGCAAGCGCAACATCAAGCATTCTTTCTTCTTTGTTTTTGAATCCGATTTCATTTTCGGAGATTTTCCTTATTCCAGTTCGATTGTGGGCGCTGTTCCTAGCCGCGATTGGTCTAAAGCGCAGACATCGTCCATGGGGAACAGTCTACGATAGTATTACAAAACAACCACTAGACCCAGTTAACGTAAGCTTGCGGAACCAAGAAGGTGAAGAAGTCGCATCGCGTATTACTGACCTTGATGGACGGTACGGGTTTGTTGTCTCTGCGCCAGGTATTTATACAATTATGGTTAATAAGCCACATTATCTTTTCCCATCACAAAAACTTGTTGGGCGTGACCATGATGAATTGTACCGAGATTTGTATTTCGGCGAACACTTTGAAATCAAACAAGCAGGAGAAACAATTTTCAAAAATATTCCGATGGATCCAATTGATTTTGATTGGAACGAATTTATGAAGCGTAAGAAGCATTTGATGCGATTCTATTCAAATCGACAAAAAATTATTCGCATTATCTCTGACATACTCTTTGGAATATGTTTCGTGATCACATCTATCGCTGTGCTTGCTGCGCCAAAGGGATACAATATCGCGACATTCTTGCTTTATGTGATGTTGTACTTCGTGCGAGTACATGGAACAAAATCTCGACCATTTGGATATGTTTCGGAAGAAGTTACTGGATATCCAATTGAATTTGCGATTATTCGAATTACTAATGAAATTGGTGTAGAAGTTATGCACCGTATTACTGATGATACAGGACGATACTATGCACTTCTTCCAAATGGCCGCTACCATGTTCGCATTGATCGTAAACTTCCAGATGGATCATACAAAACAATTATTTCTGAAACACCAGTCCGCGTAACGAAAGGATATTTGGCAGAAAGCTTCGTTGTTCCAGCGCAAGGTCCTGATGTTGGCCTAGTAAAAATCAAAGATCCGAATGAGCCACTTGTAAAATTCTATCCAGCACAAAATCCTGCTGAAATTAAAAACGAAACAGTGGTTACGACACAAAAAGAGTTAGTTGAAAAGCCTAAAAATGGTTATCATTCAGGCGACGCGTTATAAGAAAAAATAATGCCTGAGTAATCCCCAGAAATCCTTACTTTAAGTCTATGAAGTAAGGATTTTTGTCGATATAATAGTAGACGTATTCTGCAATTTTTCCGCCTTTAGTTTGGACTTTTTTAATGCAAGATAAACGATCAAAAATTATACAGTTTTTCATGAAGGAAAATCGTCCGGTGATTTTTGTATTGCTTTTTCTCCTTGTCTTTTCTGCTGGAACATATGTATTTGCTCGTACACAACCATATCTTCCGATTCAACAAGTTCTTGACCCTTCATGTCCACCAGATGAAGTAAACTGTTTCGTACAAATCAATCCATTAAATAATCTTACTGATACAAGTGATCCAGGATCAGGAGATGATAGTTCACTTTCGGGGGGAGGCTATTCAGTTGGAAGTTTGTGGTTTAACACAAGCAACAATAGTTTGTTTGTCGCATCAGATGTCACCCCAGGTTCTGCAGTATGGGTTGAAGTTGGTGGAACAGGAATATCTTCAGTGGTTACTAGTGGAGTAATCACAGGAGACGGGACATCCGGTAGTCCAATTACAATCGCTCAAGCAAGCGGATCGGTTTCAGGATATTTGAGTAGTACAGATTGGACTTCATTTAATTCTCGAATGCTTGGCTCAAACAACCTTTCTGAAATCACTAGTGCATCTACTGCTCGAACAAATCTTGGTCTTGGAAGTATCGCTGTTTTAAACAGTATTACTGATTCAGATATTTCTGGAACAATCTCTGTATCGCATGGAGGAACAGGTGCCTCATCTCTTACAGCCAATGCAGTTCTTATAGGAAATGGTACAAGTGCTGTAACTGGAATTACAGGTACAGATGGACAAATTCTTCTTGGAGCCTCAAGTGGTTCTCCTTCATTTAGAACAATTTCATTGAATAGTACCGCTGGTTCTCTTGCTCTTTCAGCAAGTGGTGTTCTTACTTTTCCTGATGCAGGAGCGGGATCTCGCGGTCTTGTGAATACAGCTGCGCAGTCATTTGACGGGGTAAAAACATTTAGTAATGGAATTGTAGCGACAGGAACAGCAAACATAAATCTTTCAGGCAGTACTGCAACAAATATAGGAACGTCTACTTATTCTGGATTAATTTCGATTGGAAATTCATCTGCAACACTCGCACTTGTTGGAGGAACTGCTTGGAGTATCAACTCAAGTGGGGACGCTTCTTTTGCAACAATTAACTCTGGAGCGAGTACTTTTACCGGAGACGTTACTCTTTCAAGCGCAACGATCCGCGGATTACCGACGACTCCATCTTTTAGCGATGAAGCTGTCAGTCTTTCGTATGTTACATCTGTACTCTCGGGTCTCAAATGGAAGGTCTCTGTAGATGCGGCAACAACAACCACGCTTCCATCGTATAACTATGATAACGGAACAGATGGAGTAGGAGCATACCTTGAGGGTTCAGTGAATGGTGCACTTCCTGCTATTGATGGAGTTACACTTGTAGCAAATGATCGACTGCTTGTTAAAGATGAAACCGGAACTCCAAATAATGCATATAACGGAATTTACATTGTTACAACAGTTGGAGACGGTTCGACAAAATATAAACTCACTCGTTGTGATTCATGTAACGAAGCTGCAGAATTTACAAATGCAACCGTAGCTGTTTTGTCGGGTGGAACAATTAATGGAGGTACAGCTTGGACTCAAATTAATACGATAACTACTGTGGGGACGGATCCAGTTGAGTGGACTCAATTTTTGAGTAATTCATATGCTGCAGGAACAGGAATTGATATAACAGGAAACACAATTAGTTCAAAATTATCTACTGGTGTCGCTGGAGGACAGTCTGTAGTAGGAGGCACAGCCTCAGGAAATAATCTCACGCTCTCATCAACAACTCATGCGACAAAAGGGAAAATAACTTTTGGAACAGGTGGTACTTCTGCATACGATGAAGCAACAGCACGACTTGGAATTGGTACAACAAGCCCAACTGAGAAATTGCATGTTTCAGGAAATATTCGATTTAGTGGTGCACTGATGCCTGACAACCTCGCAGGAAACTCAGGTGAAGTGCTCGTATCTCAAGGGTCAGGAGTTGCTCCGATTTGGCAGACTATTTCATCAGCGCTTGGATCAAGTGCATTCATAAATAACGGAAACTCGTTTTCAGCCGCTGCTGTTCTTGGAACGAATGACAACAACTCTCTTTCATTTGAGACAAATGGAATAACTCGAATGACTATCGGCGCAAGTGGCGCGCTTACACTTGGTTCTGCAAGTGGTGCTGGTGTTTCAATTGCATCAGGTGCAGCATCCTCATTCCAAACAACAGCTGCAAATCTTACGCTCGGCACACTTACGAGTGGTAACCTCATTCTTTCATCCGCTGGTACTACTACAATTGATGGATCAGGTGCAATAAACATTGGTACAACATCGACAACAGCACTCTCTCTTGGAAATAGTTCTGGCACATTTGCACTCACATCAAGTGGCGGACTTAACGTTACAACAGGCGGAGCACTTACGGGTGTTGCGTCTATCGATACTATAAGCGTTTCAGCAACGGGACTTACATTTGCTACAGCTGGAACAATTTCTTCCTCTGGTTCAAGTTCGCTTACGCTTAATGGTGGAACCTCTGGTGATATTAATGTTGGAGGCTCAAGTACAGGAAACATTTTACTTGCAGGGGGATCAAGCTCTACTGGTTGTACGGTGACAAGCAACACAGGTGCACTTGCGTGTTCTGCAGGTCTTACTGGAACGACAGGAACATTTTCAAGTGGAAGTTCGCTTACACTTGGAACCGCAAGTACCGCTACTGGCTCCGTTGCGTTTAAGAATGCAACAAACTCAAACACTGTTACTATTCAATCAGGAACAACATCGACTGGTTATACATTGGTTCTACCAACTGCGGCAGCAGATACAGGATCTGGTTCAGTATTAACAGCGATAGACAACGGTTCGGGAACTTCAACTGCATCATGGACTCCAATCGGAAATCTTACAGTTTCACTTACTACGCTCACAGCAGCAAGTCATACAAGTGGAACAACGGACACAATAAATAATGCGAACTCACTTATAGAATGGGATTGGAATTCACTAAATAGTGCAAATGCGTTTACTATCTCATCAACATCAAGTACAAACCTTACAAATACCTCGTACGCTAGTTTGCTTAATTTATCTTTCGCGGGGACACCAACGAGCGCGGGAGATTTTACATATGGACTTAGATCAGAAAACGCAAACGCAGGTGCGGGTAACAACGTTGCCGTGTATGGTCTTGCGAGTGGTACAGGAGCATCAGTAATAAATACTGGAGTTTTGGCTGACGCACATGGGGGAGGAGTAGGTTCAACACATTACGCTATTCATATTCCTACTACTACAACATCTGGGACAAACAATTATGCAATATATGCTGACTCTGGTGCAAAAAGTTACTTTGCTGGAGCGCTCGGACTTGGAGTATCAAGTCCATCAGCGGTGCTTCAATTAAAAGCTGGTACTGCAACTGCAAGCACAGCTCCACTTAAGTTTACGAGTGGAACAAATCTTACTTCTGCTGAAACAGGTGCGGTAGAATATAACGGTACACAACTCTTCTTTACACCTGCTTCAACTCGAAACATTTTGGCACAAGTTTCAGGTTCAACTGCGCTCACAAGCGGTACAGTTCCATATGCGACATCGAACGGATATCTTACATCTGACTCAAGCTTTACCTATTCAAGCGGAGCTATAACGCTCGGTGTTGCTGCTTCTACAAACGGATCTATTACACTACAAAATTCTTCAAACTCAAATACTGTGACTCTTCGGGCAGGGGTCACAACATCGTCGTACACATGGACACTTCCAACAGCCGATTCAAGTGGATGTTTGCAATCAAATGGAGCTGGAACACTTAGTGTTTCAACATGTCCAAGTAGTACCCTTTCGGGTGGATCTACAGGTGGGGTTGCATATTGGGCAAGTTCTTCTACACTTTCAAACGATAGTAGCCTTTTCTTCTGGGATTCAACAAATAAACGACTAGGAATTGGTACAAACTCTCCAAGTGCATTTTTGCACCTTGTTGGAACTACGCCTGGGTCAGGGAGTGCAACAGCAGTACTTACAGTTGTGGGCGCTACAGGTGGGACAGGTGGAAATGGAAGCGCAATTTCACTTACGACTGGTTCCGGAGGAACTGCAGCAGGAACTGGAGGAACGGGGGGAGCATATTCAGTTACTGGTGGCGATGGTGGTCCGAGTACGTCAAGCGGTGGAACTGGAGGAGTTGGAGCGGGGTTGTCACTCATTGCTGGTGCCGGTGGGGCAATTACAAACTCATCTGGTTTCTCAACAGGTGGACTCGGAGGAGCTATTACTATTACAGGTGGTGCCGGTGGGGCAACAAATAGTACTGGATCTGGTTCAGGCCTTGGAGGGGTCGGAGGCGCTGTAACTATTTCAGGAGGCCAAGCGGGTACAACAAATACAAACTCAACTGAAGCTATTCAGGGGGGATCGGTAACACTTATGGGTGGACAACCGAATACTTCAGCACTAAGTCGTATTGGAACAATGGGCGATATTTTATTACAGCCAACAGGGGTGACAGTTGGTACACTTGATGGTTCAAATAGAGGAGGTGTCGGTATCAATACCTCATCAGTATATGCTCCTTTATATGTGAATGGTGGTAAGTCAACGACTGTTAGTTCTGTAAGTTATTCTACTGCGGTAGGGAATATAACGCTTACCAGCACCTCTGATTTTCCTTCTGCTGGCGTTATTGTTTTGAAAAACTCTGAAGCAGCATTGTTTAGAAAAACAGCAGGTTCAAACCAAATTTATCTAGCTAATCGAGGTATGTACGGAACCTCTAGTGTTTCTGGAGCATCTGGAGATGCTTCCTCATACCATGTTTTTTCAATTGTAAATAATACGGGTGGTACACCAACTACGAATGCTCCACACTTTGTTGTCACAAGTGCTGGACGTACAGGTATTGGAACAGCCGCTCCTACGGCAGTATTAAATGTTGTAGGTTCAACCTCTAGCTCAGGTGCTGCTCCGGATGTATTTGCAGCAACAGGTGGTACAGGAGCAGTAGCATTCGCTGGAGGAGGATTTTCATTTACTGGAGGGTCAAGTGCTGTTTCAACCAGCACGGCAGGTACTGGAGGTGGATTTATTGTACAGGGAGGTGCCGGAGGAAACTCAACTTCAACATCAAATAATGCTACAGGTACTGGAGGGGAAATTAGGCTTACAGCAGGAGCAGGAGGTAATAACACCAGTACTACAGGCCTTGCAGGAAATGGAAAAGTTGGAGGCGCCGTGACAATCAAAGGAGGCGCAGGAGGAGACGCTTCTTCTGCTACAAGTACAAGTGCTCTTGGAGGAAAAGGTGGGTCAATAGCAATCACAGGAGGAACAGGTGGAACCAATGGAGCAGTTGCTTCCGGTGTTGCTTACGGAGGAGATATTACAATTACGGGAGGAACAGGTGGAACAACAACATCAGGCCCTACTCTAAACGGTGGAAATGTTACGATAAACGGTGGAGCTGTTGGTTCCGGTGGTTCCGGTGGTGGATCTATTGGAACAGTACTTCTTCAAACTACTGGCGGGTATCTTGGTATTGGTACAAGTTCTCCTGCAGCAAAACTTGACCTAAATGGAGACTTCCGACTTCGTGGTTCTACTTCTGGATATGTAGCCATGCAGGCTCCAGCTACTGTTACATCCTATACTTGGACACTTCCATCAGCAGATGCAAGTGGATGTATTAGTTCAAACGGTTCTGGAACACTTTCAATCAGTGCCTGCTCTACAGGAGCTGTACTTACAACAACAAACCAAACTGTCGCAGGAACAAAAACATTTAGTTCAGATATAAAAATTGGAACAGGATCAGATCTAATAGTTGCAGGTTATGGAGGTGGTTCAGTTACAACAAATACAGTATTTGGAGTCCTTGCAGGCTCAGGTTCAAACTCTGGAACAGGGTACAATAATTGGTTTGGTTATAATGCTGGAGCAAATAATACCTCAGGTAGTGGAAACATTGGAATTGGTGAAAATGCTGGTAATGCGATAATAACTGGAAACTACAATACTGTTGTTGGAGACAAGGCAATGAGTGGTTCAACTTCAGCTTCCATAACAATTGCAGAAAATACAGTTATAGGAGCCTCAGCTGGTAATCACATTGCAGCTAACGGAGCCTACAACCTTCTTCTTGGTTCTCTTGCTGGTACTGGAATAACTTCTGGTTCAAAAAATATTGTTCTTGCTACATATAATGGTACTACATATGGTGGAGCGGCACTTACTACTGGAGGTAGCAATGTTTATATTGGTGGTTGGAACGGAATGGGTGCAACAGATAGTAACAGGATTGCTCTTTCTGATGGTTCTGGAAACCTACGCATGTACAGTGATAGTACCGGTACAAACTTTGGGGGAGATTTATCTCCTAACGCGTTGTTTACTGTTGGTAACACATCACAATTCCAAGTAAACTCTTCTGGTGCAATTGCAGCAGCAACAGGCATTACTTCAAGCGGAACAATGACATTTTCTGGTCTTGTCTCTTGTGCAGGATTGCAAACAAACGGATCAGGAGTTGTAAGTTGTACTTCGGATGAAAACTACAAGGATGTTGTTAGTGATTTCACTGCAGGTCTTGATGCGATTCTAAAAATAAACCCTAAGACATATACATGGAAAGAAGGAACTTACTTATACGATGGAGGAGTTCACTATAGTGGATTTATCGCTCAAAACGTACAAGCTGCATTTCCAGAAGGTGTTTCAATAGGATCAGAGGGGCAATTACAACTTTCTACTACAGCCGTACTTGCTGCGACGGTAAATGCTATCAAGGATTTGAATGTAAAACTTGAAGTTTCGATCGAAGATTTAAAATCTCTTGATGAAACAAAAGACGGCTCACTTGCTCATCTTGTTCTTGCGTTCCTTGAAAATGCAGTTGCAAAGATCAAAGAACTTACTGTTGGAACTCTCAAGATTGATGAGAAGGTGTGTGTAGATGAAGTATGTGTAACGAAAGATCAATTTAAGCAACTTCTAATAAATGCACAAGGAACATCTGGTGGGGGCTCAACATCAGGTGGTTCAACAGACGGTGGCTCAACCGATGGAGGAACAACAGATTCTGGAACTTCAACTGATGGAGGTACAAGTGACACCGGGACTACTACAGATGGGGGAACATCAGGAACAGACTCAGGAACGACAACTGACGGAGGAGCAGATACTGGCACTGCTACAGATGGGGGAACAGATGCAGGTACTGGTGACAGTGGAACAACAGGCCCGTAAAATCCTTATATTTTAAGCCTCAAAAACCAACGCTTTTGGTTTTTGAGGCTTTGTGTTGTTATGTTATTTCCACTTTAAAACAGGTCTAAATATGCAATAATATAGTGTACAGACGGCACCCTTATTTAATGCCGCAGACGAGCCTTTATTATGAAAAATGTAAAAACATGCGATCGTATAAGTGTTGTATCACTTACTCTTACAGTCATTCTTGCAATTCTTGCCTTTATTCCAGGTGGAATTGTTGCAACGTCAGTAATAAAAGGGTATTTAGTGATAATTTCTGTTTTAGTTGCATTTTGTTCTTGGCTCGTCGGTCGGCTACTTGAAGGTTCGTTTCAAATAGTTCGTACCCCTATGTTTCTAGCAGGAGGAGCGCTTATTCTTGCAATGTTTTTTTCTGCATTCTTCTCACAAACTCCTTACCTCTCATTTTTTGGGGAGGGTTTTGATCAAGGTGCATTTGCTGTTGTTGCATCACTTGTACTTGGGCTTTTCCTTGCGATGCAACTTTTTAATTCAAAATTACGTGCAATTTCATTTTTACAAAGTTTTTTTATTCTGTACGTAGTACTTGCTCTTTTTCAAATAGTACACATTTTCTTCCCGTCACTTACATCATTTGGAATTTTGTTTGATAAGTCTTCATCGCCTGTAGGTTTTTGGGGAGATTTTTCATTTATTTCTGGTGCAGCATTAGTTGGATTTATGCTTTTCTTGCAATACATGAATCCAAAGCGTCACATGAAGTATATTGCAGTAATAGGAACCATACTTTCAGTATTTTTTGTAGCACTTACAAATGTTATAGCCGTCTGGTATCTAGTAGGTTTTTTCGCAATCGCAATTTTGGTTTATTCACTTATAACAAATCGTTTCTCAGAAGAGCGAAAATTGCCAATCATAGCGTTTATTCTTTCTTTAGTATCACTTATGTTTATTCTCGCCAATAATCTTATTGGTAATATGTTCGCAAATTTATTTCACATTGCATATGTAGATGTGCATCCTGCTTTTACTGCGACAATGGCAGTTGCAAAGCAAACTCTCCATAACCATATCATTTTTGGCTCAGGTCCAAATACATTTTTGGGAGAGTGGCTAATGCACCGACCAGCGTTCGTAAATACGCATGCGCTTTGGGACGTACCATTTTCAATGGGTTCTAGCTACTTCCTGACAATCGGAATTTTGACGGGTGCAGTAGGTGCACTTGCGGTTTTGTACTTTATTTGGGTCTACTTGTATGAGCTTGCACGCAAGGTATTTACAGGAGCACTCCATTCAGAAAATAATTTCGTTGTTTTTGCACTCTCTATGCTCTCGCTCTACTTCATGCTTGCACTCATGTTCGCTTCTCCAGGTATTGTTGTGGTCGTCTGCGCCTTTATTTTTGTTGGAGTATTTTTCGGACTCATGGCAGGGGATGGTCGCATGGGAGCGCCAATCGTTATTAACTTCCTAAAAGAACAGCGTGCAAGCTTTTTCTCAATTCTTTGTATTGTCGGACTTCTTCTTGGTTCTGCTGCAACAGTATATGTAACCACAGAACATTTTGCTGCAGTAGTGTTCTACGGAAAGAGTCTAAATGCCGATCGTTATGGAGACGTTGCACGTGCTGATGCAAGACTTATGCAAGCAATTTCCTTAGTTGATTTACCAGTGTTTGAGCGAACACGTGTTTTGTATGCCCAACAATCTGTGCAAAATACTCTTGCTACATCTGATAAATCAACGTCAAAAGATGCGATTAAAAACACCCTACAGTCAGCAATAAGTGTGGGAAGTGCAGCCTCAAATCAGGCGATAGCACTCGATCCGAATGATCCAGGTAATTATTTAACACGAGCCGACTTTTTGCGTATGATTGTTCCGCTTAAAATTGATGGTGTTTTCGACATGGCAATTGAATCCTATACAAAGGCGATAAACTTAGCACCTAGGTATCCAAAATCATACCTAAATCTTGCAGAATTGTACTTTGATTCAAATGATTATAAGAATGCGAGAACATATACCCAAAAGGCGATTGAATTAAAATCAAACTACACAGATGCATTTTTCCTTATGGCTCAAATCGAAACAGCAGAAGGAAATTCAAGTGCCGCAGTAAAACGTTTGCAGGATGCTACTCTTATTGATCCGAATAATCCAAACACATATTTTGAGCTTGGACTTCTTCGATATCAAAACGGAAGTTACGCTGATGCGGTTTCAGCCTTTAAAACTGCTGTAGCAATTGACCCACAGTATTTGAACGCATGGTACTATCTTGCACTTGCAGATAATAAATTTGGTGCTACAGATGAAGCTATTGCTATATTAGAAGCATTAAGTAAGCGGTTGCCAGACAACGATAATATCAAAAATGCGCTTTCAAGCATGAAAGGCGCCCCAGTACAAAAAAACGAGCAAAACAGCCTTGAAAAAGCTAAAAAATTACCAGTTCCAAGTGATTCAGGTAAGAACCAATAATTACTCGTTTATTAAGCAAAAATATGCTAAAATATCGTTAGGAATTTAGTATTTTTAGCCTTATATATTAAGCATTAAATCTACTTTCTACTTACTATTTTCTACCAATTAATCCATGGCCAAAGAATCATCATACAGTGCGAAAGATATTTCCGTTTTGGAGGGTCTCGAGCCGGTTCGTAAGCGACCGGGAATGTATATCGGAGGAACAGGCATTGAAGGTCTGCACCATTTGGTATGGGAAATTTTCGACAACTCACGCGATGAGGCGATGGGTGGCTTTGCAAATGAAATCGAAGTTGTCATGCTTCCGGATAATACTATTCGCGTTGCTGATAATGGCCGTGGAATTCCAGTAGATGTACATCCGAAGACAAAAGTTTCTGCTCTTGAAATTGTTATGACCACACTTCATGCTGGAGGAAAATTTGGCGGAGAAGGATATAAAGTGTCTGGAGGATTGCACGGAGTGGGAGCATCTGTTGTGAATGCACTTTCAATTTATACACAAGTGATGGTACACCGTGATGGTGGAGTGTACATGCAGGAATATTCTCAAGGAAAGAAAAAAGCTGCTGTTAAAAAAATTCGTTCATCAAAATCACACGGAACAATTGTTACCTTTAAACCTGATGCAGAGATTTTTAAAGATTTGCAGTATAGCTGGGACACCCTCGTCAATCACTTCCGCGGACAGGCGTATCTTGTAAAAGGACTTCTTATTCGTGTGATTGATGCACGAGGATATGAAGGAAAACTTAAGACAGAAGATGTACATTATTTTTCTGAGCTAGGTCTCGATCTTCCAAATTACTCTTTCTATTTCGAAGGGGGACTTATCTCGCTCGTAAAGTATTACAACCTTTCTCAGAAACCAATCCAAGACAAAATTTTTTACGCCGAAAAAGAGCAAGATGGCGTTCAGTGTGAAATAGCGCTTCAGTACACTGATGATATGTCTGCAAAGATTGTCGCGTATGCAAACAACATTTACAACCCAGAAGGTGGAACACACATTACTGGATTTAAGATGGCGCTTACTCGTACACTTAACTCATACGCCAAAAAAGAAAACTACATCAAAGAAGCAGATGGAGCGTTTACTGGAGAAGACGTACTTGAAGGACTTACTTGTGTTGTTTCTGTAAAACTTCGTGAAATTCAATTCGAAGGACAAACAAAAGGAAAGCTCGGTAGTCCTGAGGCTCAAGGAGCAGTAGCAACTGTGTTTGGAGACGCGTTTAGTGCTTTCCTTGAAGAAAATCCAGAAGATGCAAAGGCAATCATAAACAAAGTAATCCTTGCTGTACGTGCCCGTAAAGCCGCAAAAGCTGCAAAAGACTCTGTTTTGCGTAAGGGTGCTATGGAAGGAATGACACTTCCAGGAAAGCTTGCCGATTGTCAGACAAAGAGTGCTGAAGAGGCCGAAATCTTCATTGTGGAGGGAGATTCAGCGGGAGGTACTGCAAAGACAGGACGTGATCGTCGCACACAAGCTATCTTGCCACTTCGTGGAAAGATTCTAAACATTGAACGCGCACGTCTTGATAAAATGCTCGCTTCAGAACAAATCCGCAATCTTGTTGTTGCTATGGGAACTGCAATTGGAGACACGTTTGATATTGCAAAATTGCGTTATCACAAGATTGTGATTGCAACTGATGCCGACGTGGACGGCGCACACATTCGTACGCTTATTCTTACACTCTTTTATCGTTACTTCCGTCCGCTTATCGATGGAGGATTTATATATATTGCACAGCCTCCGCTCTACAAGATAAAGAAAGGAAAGGAAATCTTCTATGCATATACAGAAGATGAGAAAATGAAAATTACAGGACTCAAAGATGAAAATCTTGATGAAATGCTCGCACGTGCACAAGCTGATCAGGCTGAAGCTATCGAAGGGGAAGAAGTTGAAGTAGAAGGAAAAGACGCAAAGGGTAGAACAATGAAGCTTCATGTTCAACGATACAAAGGTTTGGGAGAAATGAACGCAGAAGAATTGTGGGAGACTACGATGGATCCATCTCGTCGCGTGCTACTTCAAGTGAAGATTGAAGATGCCGCAGAAGCTGATCGTGTGTTTGATATGTTAATGGGCTCGGACGTAGCGCCTCGCAAGTCATTCATCCAGACTCACGCTAAGACTGCCGATATCGACATATAACTTCCAGAATTGGCGCATTTCCGCGTTGCTGCGCCGAGTTTGTTCCCGCAATGTATTCCTTATACATTTTGGTCACGAAACTCGGCTTGCGCCTTGAACTGCATCCAATTCTGAAAGTTATTAAATTCTAATAGCAATCAGAAAAAAGCCTCATAACATAAGGCTTTTTTCTATTGACATTTTGGCCAATCATATGGTATAATATAAGTCTATCGAGTTATTCGAAGCGTATATCGGAGATCGTAACTCCAAATAAGTTCATTTAAATTTAAATATTGTCGTTATGGCAAAC
>CAYLXO010000006.1:14241-21922 GCA_964387965.1 uncultured Candidatus Saccharibacteria bacterium | reverse complement strand
CGAAAAAACCGAGGATTATGGCAACTTAATCCAGCTTTCGAAAAGTATGGTTTTGCACGGGATACCTCGTATATTTACGACGGCGACACTATCACTATTGCTGAGGTCATTATCAAAGAAAAGTTATAAGTACAAAAAAGACCTCACAAAAACAAAAGACCTGTGGAGGTCTTTTGTTTTTTAGTTTAATGTTCGTTCGATTGTTTCTTTCTGTACTTTTGAAACAAAATCTTCGAGCTTCATTCCTTCAATTTTTTCACCCTGTCCCGATCCTTGCGTCGGGACGCGAGTTTCGATTGTGAGCGCTCCAGATTCTTTTTCTTTGTCACCGATAACGATAACGTATGGTACCTTCATTCCTTTTGCGTTACGAATTCGTTTGCCGAGAGAATCTTTGCCCATATCAAGGTTTGCGCGAATGCCTGCATCTCGAAGTGATTTTAAAATCATATCTCCGTATTCTGCGTGTCCTTCAAGTACTGGCACGATTGTAACTTGTGTAGGTGATAACCAGAGAGGGAAGTTGCCGGCCAAGTGTTCGATGAGGTTTGACATAAAGCGCTCAATCGAGCCCATGATAGCTGCATGTATCATCACTATTTGTTCTTTTTCACCTTTTTCATTGATACAGTACAGTCCAAAGTTTTTTGGCTGGTTGAAATCGAGTTGGATTGTAGCAACTTGCCACTCACGTCCAATTGAGTCGCGTGTCATGAAGTCAATTTTCGGTCCGTAAAACGCTGCTTCACCAACGCCATCAATCCATGTAGCACCTTTTTGTTCCATGAGTCGCTTGAGTGCACCTTCTGCTTTTGCCCAGACTTCATCACCACCCAAATATTTTTCAGGTGTCGCTGGATCGTGTCGCGAGAAACGAACTTGAAGTTTAAATCCAAAAGTAGAATAAAATGTTTCGATAATATCCCAAATTTTGAGTGCTTCTTCTTCGATTTGATTTTCTCGACAAAATACGTGTGCATCATCTTGAGTGATGGAAATAACACGAGAAAGACCAGAGAGCTCTCCTGATTGTTCATCGCGATACACCATCGTAGTTTCAGCATAGCGCTGAGGCATATCACGGTAACTACGTTGTTCACTATCAAAAATCTGAGTGTGATGCGGACAGTTCATCGGCTTCATACAGAAAAGATGATCTTCCCGAGTATGAATTTTAAAAAGGTCGTCTGCGTATTTTGCCCAGTGGCCACTCTTTTCGTACAAGTCCTTTTTTGTAATGTGGGGGATAGTCACTTTTTGGTATCCACGAGCTTTTCGGAGTTCCCACACATAGTCATTCAAGAGTTCACGGATAAGTGTTCCGCGTGGGGTCCAAAGGGGAAGCCCCGGTCCAACAAGTTCTGAGAAAACAAAAAGTCCGAGTTCTTTTCCAATTTTTCGGTGATCACGCTTCTTTGCTTCTTCCATTTGTGTGATGTATGCATCCAGTTTTTCTTTTGATTCAAATGCAAGTCCATAAATACGAGTAAGCATTTTATTCTTTTCATCTCCGCGCCAGTATGCTCCAGCAACACGGTCGAGTTTGAATGCATCTGTAGATATTTCTTTTGCAGGATTTTCCGCATGGCCTCCACGACAAAGGTCGGTAAATCCACCACAACTGTAGAGGGTGATTTTTTCACCACGACTTGCGATTTCTTCGATGAGTTCAAGTTTGTACTCGTTACCTGCAAAAATTTCTTTTGCTTCAGTAAGACTTACTTCTTTGTGTGAAAATTCAGTCCAATTCTTCAAGTTTTTGCGCATCGATTTCTGAAAATCACCCAGATTCGCATCACTTATTTTGTCTGCGCCAAAATCCACATCATAGTAAAAGCCGTTGTCTACTGCAGGGCCTAGGGTAAGTTTTGATTTAGGAAAATGCTCCAAAACTGCCTGTGCAAGCAGGTGAGCAAGGGTATGCCTCATATGGGCGAGTTGTTCGTCGTTCATATGGAAATCCTAGCACGAGTTTATATACTTTGCTATACGGCCTTTGCCTTTTCAATGACTATACTTTTTTCGCCATTTCGCTCATTTACGCGGGCTTGGATAGCGACAACAGCGTCTGCGACAAGCACTGTATGAAGATCAAAAAAGGCTTTTGAGAATACAACTCCTTCAATTGAGCCTGTCATGTCAGAGATTTTAATGAAAGCCATGCGCTCATTTGATTTTGTAATAATTGTTTTTACTTCATCAATGATACAGGCGAGAGTGACTGGGAGCCCGACTTTCATTTCTTCACGAATTTTCTTTACGGTTGTGCCACTTTTTTCAATTCGGTCACGGAGTCGTTCGAGCGGGTGTCCTGACACATACAGTCCAAGTAGCTCTTTTTCCCAAGACAGTTTTTCTTTTTGTGATGCTTCAGGGCTTGGATTTAATTTGAGTGTTGGCCCACCACCCATCATGCCAAAGAGCGAGTCTTGCGCTCCAATATCTTGTTTTTCTTTATTGTATTCAAGGAGCGTCTCCATGTTTGCAAGGAGTTGTCCACGTTCTCCAAAATTATCCATGGCTCCAGATTTTATGAGTGCTTCAAGAGATTTTTTGTTCAAATTTTTGTGTGTCACTCTATCCAAGAAGTCAGTGATAGATTTGAATTCTCCATTTTTTGCACGTTCAGCAATAATTGCGTTTGCAATGTCAGATCCAAAGTTTTTAATTGTGAGTAGTCCAAATCGAATGATTCCTTCACCAGGCACTTCTGAATTATTTACAACCGTGAAGTCAGCGACACTCGCATTGATATCTGGTGCAAGCACGGTGATCCCCATTTTTTTACATTCACCGATAATTTCGGCAATTTTTTCTACATCACCAGATTCTGCTGTAAGAATGGCGCACATGTATTCGACAGGGAAGTTCGCTTTCATGTACGCAGTTTGGTATGCCACACGTCCATAACTCGCCGCATGAGCTTTGTTGAATCCGTACGCTGCAAAAGGCTCAATAAGGGCCCACAATTCAAGCGCTTTTTTCTCTGACATGCCGTGCTCGATAAAACCTTTGTGCAATTTTTCCTTCTGCGCTTCCATTTCCTCAGGGATTTTCTTTCCCATCGCTTTACGCAATTTATCTGCATCAAGCCATGAGTATCCCGCAAGCTTAATCGAAATAAGCATGACGTCGTCTTGATATACGATAACTCCGTATGATTGATCAAGAATATCTTTCATTCGTGGATCCAAGTATTTTACGAGCGTAGGATTTTCTTTTCGCTTAATATATTCTGGAATCATTTCCATCGGTCCTGGGCGATAGAGTGCAACCATCGCGTTGATGTCATGAATGCTTGTCGGTTTCAATTGTTTTAGGTATGCAGTCATACCTGAGCCATTCAACTGGAAAAGTCCCATAGTTTCTCCACGCGCAAGCATGTGAAATGTTTTTTCGTCTGCGATATCAATTTTGTCGATATCGATTGTTATTCCACGTAATTCTTTTACCAGTCGTACTGCGTCAGAAAGAATGGCCAAGTTTCTAATCCCAAGAAAGTCGAATTTTGGTAAACCGACTTCTTCAATATAATGCATGTCATATTGAGTGATGATACTGCCACCTTTTGGATCAAATTGCACAGGCGTGAATTCATAGAGTGGTTTTGGGGCAATTACAACTCCTGCTGCATGTACTGATACGTGACGAACACACCCTTCCATTTTCTTTGCAAGGTCAATAATACGTTTTGTATCAGGTTCACGTAAATATGCATCGTATAGTTCAGGTACCATTTCCATGGCTCGGTCGATTGTCATTGGGAATCCTTGTGAGCCCATTGGTATCATGCTTGAGATTTTGTCTCCGACTGCATATGGATATCCAAGCGCACGAGCAACGTCACGCACGGAACCTTTTGCCATCATTGTTCCAAACGTTCCAATCTGTGCTACTTTGTCCTCCCCATACTTTTCTTTTGCATACACGATCATTTCTTCGCGACGATTATCGGCATAGTCCATATCAATATCTGGAAGTGATGGACGTTCTGGGTTTAAGAAGCGTTCAAACGGTAGTTTGTACAAAAGGGGATCAACATTTGTAATTCCAATTAAGTAGGTAGTCAAAGAACCGGCAACAGATCCTCGAATGTTTGTGAGGATTCCATTTTCACGAGCAAAACGGAGCAAATCTCCTACAACAAGAAAGTAACCCGCGTATCCTTTTTGCTTGATGACAGACAGTTCATATGAAAGACGATCTGTATATTCTTTTGTTTTTTCTAGTCCACGAAACGCAAACCCACTATGAGCGAGTTCTTGCAATTTTTCATCAGAAGTGACGCCTTTTGGAAGTGGAAAATCTGGGAAGTATGCTTTACCAAGTTCGATTTCGTACTCTTCACACATATTTGCAACAAAGAGAGTGTTGTCGATAGATTCTGGTGCATCAGAAAAATATTCTCGAGCCGTTTTTTCATCAATAAGCGAGAAATCATCTTTTGAAAATTCTAGACCTTCTTTTCCATCACCTTGAGTATTGATTGCAAGAAGTGTGTGGTGCGCCTCATGATCGTCTTGGCATGGATAGTGTGAGTCCTGGGTTGCGACTGCTTTTATGTCATGCTTTTTTGCAAGTGCGATGAGAGCGTCGCGCAATTTTTTATCATTTTCGATTGATGGATGTGATTGAATTTCGATGAAGTAATTTTCTTTTCCAAAAATATCTTGGTATTCCCGTATAAGTTCGTCCGCTTTTTCCATGTTGCCTGAAAGAACGGTTTGTGAAAGTTCACCGCCCATACAACCGGAAAGTGCGATGATACCGTCGTGATACTCACGTAGAATCTCTTTATCCATGCGAGGTTTGTAGTAATACCCCTCAAGGTTTGCGAGCGTTACGAGTCGAATCAAGTTTTTGTATCCTTTCAAATTTTTCGCAAGGAGGATAAGGTGGTAGTAGCGTTTTGCTCCTGCTTCAGCAATTTTATCTTTTCGATTCCCACTAGTGATGTATGCTTCAACGCCAATGATAGGCTTGATACCTGCCTTTTTACATAATTTATAGAATTCAATCGCGCCATACATGTTGCCGTGATCAGTAAGTGCGATTGCTGGCATTTCAGCTTTTTTTGCAATATCCACCATGGCCTCGAGTTTTGTGAGTCCATCAAGTAGGGAATAGTGTGAGTGAGTATGGAGGTGGATAAATTTTGATGACATTGATTGGGCTAGTATACCAGCCCCAGTTCATTTTTGACAAAGAATTTTTTTTGTATTAAAAATAGACGAACCAAAATTATTTATCGTGAAAAATCCCAGAATTGTATTGGCAATACTAGCATGTGGCGCTTTCGTCTCTGTACTTGTTTGCCTCTATAGTTTGGGTGAGCAATCAATAGATAAAATATTCTATATACATAGATTATTTGAATCTGGAGGTATTTTTTGTGCTTCGCTTGCTATTCGAGAGTATCTAAAAAGTGACTTCATGTACGAGCATGATGAACAAGACCGAAAATCAAACATGATAGTTTTGTCCTTGTGCACTCTTCTTGCACTATGTATTAGATTGTATTTATAACAAGCCATCTCCCACACATCATGGGAGATGTTTTGCTATACTATAAACATATGCAGTCAGTGATTGGCATTGACGAAGTCGGCCGAGGTCCCGTTGCGGGGCCTGTAGCTGTCGGTGCTTTTCATATTTTCTCCAATGATTTTTTTGATGAAATAAAAAAATTTGGTGTTCCACTTCGTGATTCAAAACAACTTTCAAAAATACAACGCGAAGCATGGTACAAAAAGGTTCATGAATTACAAGAAGAAGGGAAGTGTGATTTTTCGGTCTGTATGGTGAGTGCGAAAGAAATAGATACACACGGAATTTCTAAAGCAATCAAAAAAGCACTCGCTGAATCACTAGAATTACTCGATATTGAAAACAATACACTCATACTTCTTGATGGCTCGTTACACGCACCTGCTCAATACAAAAATCAAATTACGATTATAAAAGGCGATGAAAAAGAAGGTGTAATATCACTTGCTTCTATTGTTGCAAAAGTTACACGTGACCATTATATGATAAAACTCGCCGAAAAATATCCAATGTATGGTTTTGAACAACACATGGGGTACGGTACTGAAGGGCATTACACTGCAATTAAAAAACACGGCCTTTCTCCACATCACAGAAAGTCTTTCTTGCATTTATAGCCTTTTATGCTATGATGTCCCTCGTATGGTTATTCGAATGCGACACACACGAGCCCACACGGGCAACCGTAGAAGTCACCACGCTTTGAAGAGCGCGGCGTTTTCTAAATGCTCACACTGTGGCGCTCTTCGCCCTCCACATACTGTATGTGCATCATGTGGATACTATCGTGGCCGAAAAGTTCTCGACGTTGTAAAGAAAGTCGAGAAAAAGCAGGCTAAGCGAAAAGCAGCTAAAGCTTAAGCACGTAGGGTGAGCGGATTTCCATGTGTTCGGTGATTAGTGATTTAGTTCTTAATTATAAGAGAAACTAGCCACTAGCAACTGCAATGGCAAATAGGCACCTTTCACGTTCAATAGTTCTTCAAACCCTTTTTGAATGGGATTTTAAGCATAACTTAAACGACGGCGTTTATGATATTTTGGTGCGCAACGAAGATGAGTTTGCACCGGGAAATGAAGATCTTCCATTTATGCGGAAGCTTCTTAGCTCTGTTGTAGACAAACGCCAAGTAATTGACCAGATTATTGAAAAAGCTGCTCCTGAATGGCCAATCGAAAAGATTAATGCTGTAGATCGCAATATTTTACGCATGGGTCTCGCAGAACTTTTATTTGGTGACTACAGTGAAGTTCCACCAAAAGTAGCGATCAATGAATCTATCGAACTTGCAAAGACATTTGGTGGAGATAGTTCATCTCGCTTCATCAATGGTGTGCTTGGAGCTGTCTACAAAGAAATAGGAGAACCAGGAAAAGATCAGACATCAAAACGTCAGCGAAAAATGGAAGATGTTGATCTGAATTCTCTTCCAGTTGAAGAAAAAGCTGGAGCGCTCATTTATGCATGGAAAGGTGAAGAATTATATTTTGCACTCGTGCACGATATTTTTGGCTACTGGACACTATCAAAAGGTGGTACTGAACCAGGGGAGACTGTAGAAGAAGCTGCAATTCGCGAAGTGAAAGATGAGACAAACCTCGATATTATTATCAAGGGTAAGATCGGAGAAAGTGATTATATTGCATCTCATCCACAAAATGGAAAGATTCGCAAACACGTGACATTTTTCTTGGGCGAATCTCTCTTTACTCCACCAACACTCAAAAATAATTCTGGCGGACTTGATGATGTACGATGGTTTTCTGTAGCAGAAGTTGCAGATCTAAAAATGTACGATGATGTTACTGGATACATGGCAACTGCGATTAGTAAACTTACTGGAAGTGGTGCAGGGGAAATAGAGGACACTATTACTGAAGAAATAAAATAAGAAAATATTATGAATCTACCAGAACGAAACTGGGACGCATTCGAGACACTGATTGGCGTCACATTTAAAGATAGAGATTTACTTGCACAGGCTTTCATTCACCGCTCATATTTGAATGAAAACCCGCGCACGGGACTCTCACATAACGAACGCCTCGAATTTTTGGGAGACGCGGTACTTGAGCTTGTTGTTACGGATTATTTGTACAAACAATATCCAAATTCACCAGAGGGTGAGCTTAC
>CAYLXO010000006.1:11939-14141 GCA_964387965.1 uncultured Candidatus Saccharibacteria bacterium | reverse complement strand
TTGTTACGGATTATTTGTACAAACAATATCCAAATTCACCAGAGGGTGAGCTTACTTCATATCGTGCTGCACTTGTAAATGCAAATACAATGGCAGAATTTGCCAATGAAATCGGCATGAATGAATATCTCTTTCTTTCAAAAGGTGAAGCAAAGGATACAGGAAAAGCACGATTGTATATTCTTGCTAACGCCATTGAAGCGCTTATTGGAGCAATGTATCTTGATGGAGGATATAAAACCGCGGAAAAATTTATTGATAGATTTCTCAATCACCGCGCAAACGAAATCGTAAAGAAAAAGTTGTGGCGCGATTCAAAATCGTTGGTACAAGAAAAAGCACAAGAACACGTCGGTATTACTCCAAGTTATAAAGTGGTAAAAGAGACGGGACCTGATCACGACAAGCATTTTACTATCGGGATTTTCTTTGGCGAAAATAAAATTGCGGAAGGCAAGGGACGTTCAAAGCAAGAAGCAGAACAAGAAGCAGCCCGTCTTGCTCTTGAAGCAAAAAAATGGCTCGACTAGATTTTTCATCTCTCGTATAAAATCTCAAAAATCTTAACACCTCTGTCCGGCCGGACAAGGGTGTTAAAATTAATGAACAAAGAATATTTTGATGGGTAGGTATCGATGGGACATAGCTTATGTATTGTGGATGAATTTTAAGCTGAGAAATGGTATATTTGTGAGAGTTATCCATGCTGAAAAAGATAGAAATTTCAGGTTTTAAATCATTTGCGAAAAAGACCTCGCTTTCTTTTGATACCCCAGTGACAGCAATTGTCGGTCCGAACGGCTCAGGAAAATCAAACGTTGTTGAGGCTATTCGATTTGTACTTGGAGAGCAATCAATGAAGTCGCTTCGCGGAAAAGGCGGAAGTGATCTTATTTGGAAAGGCTCAAAATTACTTGCTGGAGGTTCAAAGGCTCGTGTTTCAATAGAATTCGACAATCGAAATCGGATGTTTGCTTTTTCTGGTGCAAGTGGTGCAGAGCGTGACCTTGCGTTTGATGATATTACACTCGCACGTGAAGTTTCTAGTGATGGTGGATCAAGCTATTTTATCAATGGTACAGGAGTGCGATTGAAAGACATAACTGAACTGTTAGGCTCAGTAAACATTGGAGCATCCGGTCACCACATCATTTCTCAGGGGGAGGCAGATAGACTTCTTTCTGCAAATGCAAAAGATCGTAGAGGAATGGTGGAAGAGGCGCTTGGACTTAAGGTATATCAAACACGTATTCGAGATAGCGAGCGTAAACTTGAGAAAACACTCGCCAACATGAAAGAAGTTGGTTCGCTTCGCCGGGAGCTCGCACCACACCTTACATTTTTGGGTAAGCAGGTAGAAAAAATTCGCATGGCCGAAGAGTTGCGAAAGGAATTTGCGACACTCTTTAATTCATATGCCACGAGTGAAGCTGGATCGATAGCGTACCTCGAACATCTTATCGCTGAAGAAGAGCATAAGCTTCGTGCAGAACTTTCTCACATTGAAGTTGTAGCAAGTCGTGCACATAACGAAGAATATGAAAACAGCCGTAGTGCCTTGCTCGGCCAGATTCGGGATCAAGAGCAATCACAGTACAGCCTCGTTCGAGAAAAAGACGAGCTTGGTCGTGCTATTGGACGTATTGAAGGAAAACTCGACGCACTTAAATTTGTACCGCAACAGCAGGGTACAAAAACAGTCAGTGGAGAATCTGTTGCAAAAATTTGTAATGAAATTATTGTTTCTATTGATACCGCTCAATCAATGAGTGAACTTTCGCTTGTGCGCGAATCGCTTACAGGGCTAAAAAATAAAGTCACAGCATTTGTTGTATCTATTGAAGGAGAAAAGCAGGAAGCACCAAATACAGATGATGCACGTCGTGCAATTGAAGAAGAGCGCGCTATGCTTGAATCCAAACTCCATGGTCTTGATGAAAAGATTCAGTCAATCCAAAAAGAAATTACTGAGCTTCGCGGAAAACTTGGAGCTCTGGAAGCAACATTTCGTGAAGCAGAACGAAGCTCATACGAAGGAATAGCAAAGAAAGCAACACTCGAAGGACAGATTCGTGAGTGTGCTCTCCGTCGCGAAAATATACTTCGACGAAAACAAGTGCTTGAGGAATCAATCAAAGAAGCAGAAGCGCTGATTGGTATCATGTTCAAACCTGTTACTGAAACAGTGCGAACTGAAGATAC
>CAYLXO010000006.1:6666-11839 GCA_964387965.1 uncultured Candidatus Saccharibacteria bacterium | reverse complement strand
AAACAAATGTTTAATGGCGGAAGTGCATTTCTTTCAATTGTAGTTGAGCATAGAAAGGCACATGATGATGAATCTGATGCAACGAGCGAAGATGATTTGCCATTTGAACATGGAATCGAAATTAATGTTACCCTTCCGCACAAAAAAGTGCGTGACTTAAATATGCTTTCAGGAGGGGAGCGTTCACTAGTATCAATTGCGCTACTATTTGCGATGAGCCAGGTTAACCCGCCACCATTTCTTGTGCTTGATGAAACTGACGCGGCACTTGATGAAGCAAACTCTCGTCGATATGGTGACATGCTCGATACGCTCTCAAAACACTCAAAACTTATTGTGGTCACCCACAATCGCGAGACTATGTCTCGAGCACAAGTGCTCTATGGAGTAACAATGGGGTTAGACGGAGCGTCAAAATTGCTTTCAATTAAGTTTGACGAAGCTGTACAAATTGCGAAATAGGAGTAGCATTAGATTTAATAAATCTAATGCTATTTTAAACTATATAAAACGCAAAAAAATGAAAAACACCAATCAGAATTTCATCCAGCCTGGACAATCAACAAAAAAGAATAAATGGATTGTCGTTACGATTTGCATACTATTTGTTGCCCTTGCCTTCATGTTAAGAAGTGGGCCATTAAATCCTCAACAGGCGTTGGCCTCGTGGTTTATCTCCGCAGTTGCTGCATTTTTTGTATTTGCATTTATTATTTTGCCTGCAATTTTTCGAAATGCCGGGCTTAAGACAAAAAGAAGAATCCTCAAATTCGAGGAAAATACAAATCTCGCAAACGTTCGAGTTATGCTTGAAGAGAAGTTGGACGTACCACTCGTTGAAGCAAAGAAACCAACCTACGATGTTCCTCATGAAATTAGGCATTATTTCAACAAAAGGCATGAGAAACAAGAACAAACAGCGTAATATAATTTGCGAACTTAGTAAAAATAGCCATGCAACGCATGGCTATTTTCATGTATAGTAGCTTCTTTATAGGTATTGACAATAGTGTCATTGTTATGGTAAAATACTAGTCTAAGTGAGTTCTTTGAAATAGACGTTTTTTAAGGCGCAATAAGCGTCAGATTTGGTGCATATTGCGCCTTAAAAAACGGCATAAAACACATGAAAAAGTTCATAATAACGCTCGCTGTAAGCTTGAGCACCGTAGCTACAATCAACGCACAAAACATTGCAGTTGATTACCCGTATTTTGCTGGCCCTGGAATTAACACCACGGCAAATGTTACCAAGCATGAGCCTGTGCTTGCACCAATTCATCTCGCTGCTGGCGGTTATAGCCAGTATCAAAAAGTGATCGGATGGAATGACAGGGTGGAAGCAGTGCCTGTGCATATCTCTGGCTACGAGCTGGAGAAGCAAGGGTATAGCTGGGTCACCCCTGTGCCAGACGGCCCGCGTTGGTGGTGGAATATCAATTCCGACATACCGTGGGGTTGGATGTTCTTCTGGCTGGTATTTCTTGCCGGTATCGCACTCTTGGCATGGTTGATAATACGTATCGTGCGCTACTCAAACCAACCACTACCTGCACCTGCAGCTACACCGGTAACGCATGTTCATTACCACGAGGCACCAATACCAACCCAGTTCGGCCCTAATGAAGGTTCGTATGAAGCCAATGAAATCAATTCCATGATTACTAACATCAAAGCAGGTAAACGTTCTGGTACAATCAAGTACAGGAACGGCTTTGAAAGCTTAAAAATTATGATTGATGCACCGGCCGAAGACGCAACGGACGTTTCTGTTCCATCTGCTACACCACCTACAGGACCGACGGGAGAGAATAAAGTGTAAAAGTATGTGCTGTGAACCAAAAGGGAAGACAACCCTATAAACATCTATCAAGTAGCCAGCCGAAATCGGTTGGCTACTTTTCTATTTATACAAATTATTTTACAAGACTTGGAGCAAAGTATGCATCAAGCATAACTTTGTTTTTTACAATATTGGTAACTTTTTTGTCTGTGAGATCTGCTGTTACGAATAGTCCCTCCATTGTCTCTTTTGAAAATGATTGATCAAAGATAAAGTTTCCGAGAGAGTAGAGAATAGGTGCACCATCAATAACGCCATCATCTTGTGCTACGTGTGGGTGCTCTCCTTGTACCATTATTGCACCAGCCGCTATTGTGCGCTTTGCGAGTTCTTCCTGACGGGTATTGTGAATTTGTTTGTATTCCTCGCCCCAGTGGAATGAAACAATAAGCGCATCAACGCTCTCGCTCGCATTTTTTACGATAGTGTCGAATTCTGGATCGCTTGCAAGAAGTAGTCCTGGGTTTGTTTCGGTTGCAGCGAGTTCTTTTGGACCAACATCAGTGAAGCAAAGAAATCCGACTTTGTATCCATCTTTTTCTACAACAGCAGGTTGCACAGCTTCGCTTTTGTTAAGACCGCCACCGCAGGTAAGAAGTCCGCCTTCACGAAGTCGGATAATAGTATCTTTATATGCAGTAGGATCCCAATCATTTTCATGATTGTTTGCAACAGAGATGACATCAAACCCTGCGTCTTTGAGTACAGGAATAACTTTTGGATCCATACGGAATGAGTAGAGATTATGGCGGTCGTGTCCCTTGTCTGACACTGGACCTTCGAGGTTTGCAAACATAATATCTGGAGTTTTTAGAAATTCTGTATTCGCAAAAAGTTTGCTGTAGTCACCATTAAAATATTTATTGACCGAAACTTTTACTTCTCGGTCAAGCATAATATCACCAACAAATCCTAGGTGAATTGTTGGACGAGTAGGGTTTGAAAGAGGAGAGAGTTCGACGTCACTTGGAATACTACTTGTAGTATCAGCTCCTACAACTGCTGCCATATTCACTCCGAGTTTTTTTGCGAGAATTGGTCCAGTAAATTCAAGTTGTCGCCCAATGTAACTTGAAACAAGTCCGGCCAACAGGAGACCGATGAGAATTTTTTTGTCTGGGTATGTATGTAATGCCATATATGTAAATTATACAGAAAATTAGTAGAACTTAAACTTTTAAATTTGAATGCAATTCAAGGCGTAAGCGAGGCTTGTGACTAAAATGTATACGACATACATTGCGGAAACAAACGAGCGAGACAACGAAGAAGTGCGTCAAATTTAAAAGTTTAAGCTAATTCGAAATCAATTTGGCGCCTCTCAGGATCAGCTCTTGTAATGCGTACTTGTATTGTATCACCAATACGGAAAATTCTACCAGATGTTGTACCTCTCAGTGTTGCAAGCTTTGGGTTGAGTTCGAATGATTCGTTTCCAAGTGTTCGCATGCCTACAAGACCTTCGGCGGTTGTTTCTTTGTCGCGAACATACAGTCCCCATTCTGTTACACCAGAAATCATACCGGTAATGACCTGACCTACTTTCTTTGACATATATTCAGTGAGTTTGAGTTTTACACTTTCGCGTTCAGCGTCTGCTGCGCGAATTTCTGCCATCGAGCATAATCTCGCAACGCGTTCGTATGTTTTGCGACTAGATGCTGGAGCAGGACGGCCTGCAAGTGCGTAGCGAAGGAGTCGATGAATAACGAGGTCAGGATAACGACGAATAGGTGATGTGAAGTGGGTGTACTGCTTGAACTGTAATCCGTAGTGACCAACATTTTTTGTCGTGTATATTGCTTTTGCCATACTACGAATAACAAAGGTGAGGACTGTTTGTTTCAAGTCACCATTTTCCAATTTTTCAAGTACTGCGATAAGTGCTTTTGGATCGATTGATCCGTCTTTTCGAAGTGGGATTGGATGCCCAATTGAGCGCATAAAAAATGCGAGGTCATCTGCTTTTTCAGGACTTGGCTGATCGTGTGTTCTGTATATAACAGTATGCGTGTCATCAGCATCATATTTTTTCTTTGGTTTTCCACCTCGTTCGAGAAATTCTGCAATACGTCTATTTGCAAGAAGCATGAGCTCTTCAATAAGCGTGTGGCTTTCTGTGCGAATTTTTTTGACAACTTTTTCAGGAACGCCATTTTTGTCAATTAATACTTTCACCTCTTCTTGTTCAAGAATAAGCGCGCCCTGTTTTGCACGCTCTTTGCCGAGTTTGCGCGCAATGTGTGCTGCGGTGAGAAGTTCTTCTTTTAATTCGTGTGGTGCGCCATCTAATACTTCTTGCGCTGATTCATATGTAAATCTATGTGCTGAGTGAATAACTGTTGGGCCAAACCACGCATCTTTTTCTTCGCCATTTTCTCCAAACGTAACAACAGCACTCACAGTGAGTCTATCGACATGCGGAAGAAGGGAACAGAGGTCATCAGAAAGTACCCGTGGAAGCATTGGTATAGTGCGGTCAACAAGATATACAGATGTTCCGCGCTTGAGCGCTTCTTTATCAAGCTCAGTTTTTATTTGTACATAGTGAGATACGTCAGCAATATGGATGCCGATTTCTGTGTCACCATTCGCGAGTTTTTCTACTGAGATTGCATCATCAAAATCTTTTGCGTCGTATGGGTCAATAGTAAATGTAGGAATGTTTCTAAAATCTCTGCGGTCTTTCAAATCTTCGTCTTGTATTCCGCGAGCATCAATTATTTTTGCCTCAGTAAGAACTTCGTCGGGGAAGTCTTCGGTGAATCCACGTTCAAGAGCGATAGCTTGCATTTCTGTTTCGTGTTCACCTGGTTTGCCGAGCATTTTGATAACTCGTCCTTCTGGGTTTTTGCGAGAATCTTTCCATTCATCCATTGCAACATATACTCGGTCACCGGGACGCGCTTCTCCTGCGTATGAAGAGGGAATTGCAATCTTAGTGTACATTTTTGGATCGCTTGCCTTCAAAAAAAATCTGCCTCCGTCTTGAATAAGTACACCTGTAAATTCGGTTTTTGTACGCATTACAATTTCTGTAATAGCTCCAACAATTTCGTCACGACGTTTTTGGATAATTTTCACTTTCACTTCATCTCCATGAAGCGCTGTATTGAGATTTTCTTCATACACTCGGATACCTTCTGTATATTTTTCGCATTTAACAATACCGCCCCCACGACCGATGATGGTCATGATGCCTTCGATTTCATGAGTTGCATTATGTTTTTTATGGGTATGACGAGCATTCTTTTTTGAACGCTTGTGGTTTTCTTTGGTAGGGTGTGGGGCACGTTTTTGTCGTTTCATTATGTCTACACTATAGCATTA
>CAYLXO010000006.1:3106-6566 GCA_964387965.1 uncultured Candidatus Saccharibacteria bacterium | reverse complement strand
TGGTAGGGTGTGGGGCACGTTTTTGTCGTTTCATTATGTCTACACTATAGCATTAAAAGTCAGATTCTTGCCTTTTTTAAGATTTCTGGTAGTATGGCTTTCACATATGTTAATGATCCGATTGCAAAGAATAGGTCGCAAAAACGAGGCGCATTTTCGCGTAGTTTTGACTGACCACAAGAATGCTGCAAAGAGCGGTAAATTTAAGGAAATCCTTGGCGCGTACAACCCAAAGTCTGGCGTAGTTGAAGTAAACGACGAACGCGTAAAGTACTGGATGTCAGTAGGTGCTCAGCTCTCAGATACAGTTCACAACTTCTTCGTTACAAAAGGACTTGTAGAAGGAAAGAAAAAGAATGTTCTTTCACGCAAGGCTCCAACAAAGAAGCGAAAAGAATTGAAACAAGGCTAAATCTTAATAACAAACGAGCGACCGCTAGGTCGCTCGTTTGTTATTTGGGTACATATATTATATACTGTGTGTGTTGCAGTACAGTCGTTCTGCAATATTAATTAACAGTATTTTTTCGGTTAGATATATGGATAGTGATGTAGCATTTCTTGAATACGTAGTTAAGGCACTTGTCGACAATCCTAATGATGTAAAAATCGAGCGCACCGTTGATGAAATGGGAGTACTCGTAAAGCTTTCAGTAAATCCTGCGGACATGGGTAAGATCATCGGACGTCAGGGTAACACAGCAAAGGCAATTCGCACACTCTTGCGAGTTATCGGAATGAAGAACAATTCTCGTGTAAATCTTAAAATCAATGAACCAGAGGGCGGAACAAAGTCAGCTGGAGTTCAGGAAAGCTTCGATGAAGCTATGGAAGACCTCAAGAATATGTAATTTTAACAAAAACCCCGAAAGGGGTTTTTGTTTTGCATTTTGCGATATTTATGGTATTTTATCGTTGTACAAGTTAGGCCCTACGGGGCAATTTTTTATGGCAGACATCCGTAACATCGCAATTATCGCTCACGTTGACCACGGCAAGACTACTCTTACCGACGGGCTTTTGCGTTTTACTGGAGCAGTAGATGAAACAGCTTCATCAATGGATTCAAACGATCTTGAAAAAGAGCGTGGAATTACAATCTACTCAAAAAACTGCTCACTCACATACAAAGGAGTAAAGATAAATATTGTTGATACACCAGGACACGCAGACTTCGGTTCTGAAGTCGAACGTGTGCTCCGTTCAATCGATACAGTGCTTCTTCTTGTTGATGCGCAAGAAGGTCCAATGCCACAGACGCGTTTCGTTTTGAAAAAGTCACTTGAGCTTGGACTCAAACCAATTGTTGTTATCAACAAAATTGATAAACCTGCTGCAAATCCTGATCGCGTACACGACGAAGTACTCGAACTCTTTCTTGAGCTCGGTGCAAACGATACACAGATAGATTTCAAAACAATTTATGCAATCGGACGACAGGGAATTGCAAAGCGCAATCTTGCTGACGAAGGAAAAGATCTCGCACCACTTCTTGATATGATTCTTGAACAAGTGCCATCTGCAACTCGTGATGTAAATGCACCAGCTTCGGCACAGGCATTTAATCTCGCGTACGATTCATTCCTTGGACGTCTCGCTGTTGTGCGTGTATACGATGGTACACTTCGTGATGGCTCACAAATTTTTGTTAAGCACGGTACTGAAACTCGTACAGCAAAAATAACAAAAATCTTTTCGTTTATCGGACAAAAGAGAGAAGTTGTTTCAGAGCTTGTTTCTGGTGACATTGGAATTGTCGCCGGTATTTCTGATGTATACATCGGGGAAACTATCGCAGGATCTGATGCAGTTTCTGCACTCCCAACTATCGCTATTGATGAACCGACAATCACACTTTCGTTTCTCGTTAACGATTCACCATTTGCTGGACGTGATGGAAAATTTGTCACTAGTCGTCAGATTCGTGAACGCCTCGAACGAGAGCTTGAAGTGAACGTGGGACTTCGTGTTGATTTTGATTCAGGATCTGGAAATGAATTTTCAGTTTCAGGGCGCGGAGAATTGCACATCGCAGTGCTTCTTGAACAGATGCGACGTGAAGGATTTGAAATTCAAGTTTCACAGCCACACGCTATTACAAAAGAGATTGATGGTGCAAAATGCGAACCATACGAAGAAGCAACAATCGATGTTCCAACAGAATATTCAGGAACAGTTATCGAAACACTTACAAAGCGTCGTGGAATGTTGACGCACATGAATGAAAAAGAAGGTATTACCCGTATTTTGATTGAAATTCCTACACGTGGATTGCTCGGATATCGTAACCAGTTTGTTATTGATACAAAAGGAGAAGGAATTCTCGCATCACGCTTTGTCGAATTTCGTCCATATGCAGGTGAAATCAAAAAACGCGAAGTTGGTTCTATGGTCTCAATGATTACAGGAGCGGCTGCAGGATTTTCTATTTGGAATTTGCAAGATCGTGGTGTTATGTACATTGAACACGGAGATGAAATATACGAAGGAATGATTGTTGGAAACACATCAAAGGGTGAAGATATGATGGTTAATCCAATCAAAGGAAAAGCACTTTCAAACGTTCGCGCTTCTGGTAGTGACGAAGCTATGTATTTGAAACCAGCATGGACTCTTTCAATCGAACGTGGACTTGAAGTGATGAATAATGACGAATATCTTGAAATCACTCCACACTTTGTTCGTCTTCGCAAAAAACTGCTTACTGAAATTGATCGCGCACGCGCATCACGAGGTTCATAGTCTGATATACTAACGCATATGTCATTTCTCAAAAATCTTACATGGCGATATGCAACAAAGAAATATAATGGTTCGCCTGTGTCGGATGAGTCACTTCATTCTATTTTGAATGCAATTCGTTTTGCTCCATCTGCAAACGGTGCACAGCCGTATCATATTATTGTTGCACACGGTGCGCTTAAAGATCGCTTGATTGAAAGCTCAGGTCAAACTGATAAGTTGGGCGCATCGCATTTGCTAGTATTTTGTACACGTACCGATTATCCGTATCGTGCAGAAGAGCTTCTTCGAATTACCGCAGAAGTACAAAATGTTCCGCTGGAATCTCTTTCTGGATATAAGACAAGTCTATGGCGCGCAATAGACAAACCACAAGATATGCTTCGTGCGTGGGCGGGACGACAAACATATATTGCGCTTGGTTTTGCACTCGCAGCAGCAGCTGAACTTTCTGTGGATGCAAGTCCGATGGAAGGATTTAAACCAGATGAATTCAAACGCATACTTACACTACCTGAGTATCTTGATCCAGTAGTGATTATGGCTCTTGGGTACCGAGACCCTAGTGATACTAGTCAGCCACAATTTAGAAAAAAAGTGCGCTTTCCCGAAAGTGATTTATTCGAATTTAGAAATTAATAGTATGGTATACTCGTAATCGTCTATGAAAGAAAAAATACAATCAAAGTTAGCAAGTCTAAAAGCATATTATAAAGAA
>CAYLXO010000006.1:0-3006 GCA_964387965.1 uncultured Candidatus Saccharibacteria bacterium | reverse complement strand
TATGAAAGAAAAAATACAATCAAAGTTAGCAAGTCTAAAAGCATATTATAAAGAACACCCAAAACGTTTTTGGTTTGGAGGGATTATTTTAGTGTTGGTCATTTTTATAATGGCAAACCGAAAACCTGCAACTACTATTACTCCTATTACGATCACAAAAGGGGATCTTACTCAGACCGTACTTGCGACAGGACAGGTGACATCAGCAGTTGATCTAGATCTTTCATTTTCAGTATCAGGTCTTGTGACATCACTTCCAGTAAAAGTTGGCGATGTAGTAAAAAAAGGCCAGGTTCTTGTTATGCTTGAAAATCAGAATGAATATGCAGCATTAAAATCTGCACAAGCTCGCTATAAAAAGATTGTAGATGGTGCTTCAAACGAAGAAGTTGCTGTTGCACAAGCAAGTCTCGATTCAGCAAAGAGTAGTCTTTCAAATGCGATCACTGTACAAGAAACACTAGTAGAAAATGCGAGACGTGCATATTTAAACAATGATCTTACGCCTGTTTTGTTTAGCGGATCTGGTACAAGTACAGCTCCGACAATTACTGGTGCCTATTCTGGTACGACAGAAGGAACGCTTACAGTGAGCCCATATGCTTCAAACGGCGGGGGATATTTTAGTTTTTTCGGAATTGATTCTGGTACAGTAACTATCAACACAGGTGCGCCGATTCCTCTTGGTAAAACAGGACTGTACATTCAGTTTCCTACGGGAACGACTTCAACCGGTGATACTTGGGTTGTTTCACTTCCAAACAAGAATTCTTCAACATATGTTACGGCTTATAATGCGTATCAAAATGCGATCAAAACACGAGAGAGTACAATTGCAGGAGCACAAGCACTTGTGACAGAACGAGAAGCTGACCTTGCGCTTAAAAAAGCTCGCGCTCGTCAGGCAGATCTTGATGTAGCAGAAGCAGATGTACTTTCTGCTCAAGCAACATACGAAAAGACAGTATTGCGTGCTCCGGCTGATGGTACAGTTGTGCATGTTGATACAAAAATCGGTGAGCGCGTAGACATGCAAAAGGAAGTCGTTGTTGTACAAGACGTTGGCAATTTGTACGTTGAGGCAAATATCAACGAAACAAATATTGCAAAAGTTGCTCTTGGTCAAAAAGTGACAATGACACTTGATGCGTTTGGTCCAGATACGACATTTTCTGGTGAGGTTATTCATATTGATCCATCATCTACAACTACTGATGGCGTTGTAAACTACAAAATCAAAGCATCAATTACCGATGCAACAGTGCACAATATTCGCCCAGGAATGAATGCAAATATGACGATTCTTGCGTGGGATCATGTAGGCGTAATCGCTATTCCAAAAGCCGCAGTTACAGACAAGGAAGACGGCACACATGTAGTGCAGATTATTGTTGATGATAAAGACGACAAGCTTACTGAACGCGTTGTCACTCTTGGACAACTTGGAGATGGAAATAAAGTTGAAGTTGTGGGCGGTCTTGCAGAGGGAGAAAAAATTGCAGTTACTTCAGCTTCTAAATAGCACCTATGTCATCACAGAGAGCCCGAATTGAAAATTCGTTTTCACAAAATGCGAAAGTCGGTTGGTATCTTGCCAAGCGGGATGTTAAACGTGCAAATAAATGGACAACTATGCTCATTATTGCAGTGATGACGTTTACATTTTTGAACCTCGTAGTAGTTTCAGGAATCCTCGTTGGACTTATTCAAGGTTCAGAAGATGCACAGAAAAAGTACGCGATAGGAGATATTATTATTTCTAGCTTTTTGAATAAATCATACATTGAAAATACGCAGGAAGTAGCAAAAATTGTAACTACAATTCCAGGATATAAAGATTCAACAGTACGATATGGAGGAAGTGTTCGTGTAGAATCTGATTATCGCTCAACTCTAAAACCGGGAGAAAAGCGCGACGGTGCAGGCGCAGCATTTTTGGGTATTGATCCGATACAGGAGCAAAAATTTTCTGGAGTTTCAAAATTTGTTATACGTGGTTCATACCTAACACCGGAAGATCAAGACAGTGTGTTGATTGGAAAAAATTTGTTGTATGAATTTACACCGATCGAGGCACCTGGATTTCAAACACTAAAAAATATTTCAGTTGGGTCGCGTGTCCGAGTAACAAGTGGCAATGTTTCGAAGGAGTATTATGTGAAAGGCATCCTTTCTTCAAAGGTTGATGAGTTTGATACATCAGTTGTTGCGCTTGCAAGTGAGGTACGAAAAATGACTGGTCGTACAGATTTGAATGCTTCAACAATTGCTATCCAGCTTCTTCAGGGTACAGACCCTGTGTCTGCAAAACAATTCCTCATTGATTCTGGGGTAGGACAGTATGCGCGTGTACAAACTGCGAGTGAAGCATTTCCAAAATTCCTTCAAGACATCAAGAATACATTCAATATTTTGGGAAATGCAATTTCAGGTATTGGACTCATTGTTGCATCTATCACCATTTTTATTGTGATTTTCGTCAATGCTATTACACGTAGACGTTTTATAGGTATCTTAAAAGGTATAGGCATCAATCGTCGTGCAATTTTGTATTCATATATGCTTCAAGCGTTTATGTATGCTGTGCTCGGAGTTGCAATTGGTATGGTACTCGTATTTGGACTCATCAAGCCATCAATCAATGCGCACCCGATTAATTTCCCATTCTCAGATGGAATTCTAGTTGCAACACTTCCAGGGACGCTTATGCGTGGAGCAATATTGCTTGTCACTACGATTATTGCTGGATATATTCCTGCGCGTATTGTTATTAAACAGAACACATTAAGTGCCATTTTGGGAAGATAATATGCTTAAAGCCGAAAAACTAACAAAAATATTTACTTCTGGTGATCAACGAATTGTTGCGCTTAATGAGCTTACATTTTCTGTACCCGAAGGTCAGTTTGTAACGATTACAGGAAAATCAGGGTCAGGCAAATCTACTCTTTTGTATCAGCTTGGACTTCTTGATATGCCAACAAGCGGGGAAGTCGTTATTGATAA
>CAYLXO010000005.1:16151-39193 GCA_964387965.1 uncultured Candidatus Saccharibacteria bacterium | reverse complement strand
GACGCAGTAAAAATATTTACACCAGCGCTCATGTCATTCATTATTGGAATGGCAATAACTCCGCTTGTTACTCACTTCATGTATGAGTGGAAACTGTGGAAGAAAAAAAGTGTACCAAAGACACTTGATGGAAAAGAAGCATCTATATCACAAAGCATCCATAACGACGAAGAGCGCAAGGTTCCACGAATGGGTGGATTAATTGTTGTATTTTCGACTTTCTTAACAATAGGACTTGTAGCGCTTATTACATATTGCTTCCCAAACGAAACAACTGAGAAAATTCACTTTTTCTCACGCAGTCAAACATGGCTCCCAGCGTTTACACTGTTTTTAGGAGCATTGCTTGGTTTTTTGGATGATTGGCATGTTGTTCACGATAGTGGTAAAGCAAAAGGCGGGGGAATGTCACTATTACATCGCGTAATTTTTATAGCCCTCATAGGAGCTCTTGGTGGATTTTGGTTCTATTTTAAACTTGGAATTTCTGCGATTCATATTCCGTTCGATGGCATGTGGGCAATGGGAGTATTTTTTATCCCATTTTTCATTTTTGTAATTCTTGCAATGTATTCTGGCGGGATAATAGACGGAGTAGACGGACTTGCAGGAGGCGTATTTATGATGATGTTTTCTGCTTATGCAATTATTGCGTATTCGCATAATCAGGTAGACATCGCAGCATTTTCGATGGCGATAGTAGGAGGATTACTTGTATTTCTTTGGTTTAATATTCCACCTGCTCGGTTCTTTCTTTCAGAAACTGGCACCATGGCACTTACTACAACACTTACTATGATCGCATTTATGACGGGCGAGGTATTTGTTCTTTTCGTTGTCGCACTGCCACTTATATTAACGTCGCTTTCTTCTATCATTCAAATCGCATCGAAAAAGTTCCGAAATGGTAAAAAAGTTTTTCTTGTTGCACCACTTCATAATCATTTTATTAAATTAGGGTGGCCACCATATAAAGTGACGATGCGCTACTGGATTTTCTCTGCACTCTGCGCTGTTGTTGGTATCGTCCTCTCTCTTATTTCATAGCTAGTGTGTTAGAATACATTCGAGCATGCATAAAAAAGGCGAAACAATCGACTATCTTTTTCTCTGTTTAACAGCGGTACTAGTTGCTGTAGGTGTATTCGTGTTTTTCTCAGCATCACTCGGAGTCCTTGCAAAGAGTCAGCATGAGTTTTATGCAATGATGATTAGCCAACTTGCTCTTGGACTTGTTGGTGGAGCGATCGCACTGATTGTCGCAACTAAAATCCCAACCAAATTCTGGCGCAATAATGCAACTATTTTTTTAATTGTATCAATCGGTCTTACCGCACTCGTTTTTGTACCACATCTCGGTGTAATGCATGGTGGCGCACGACGCTGGATTTCGATTTTTGGTTTTTCTTTTCAGCCAGTTGAATTTTTGAAAATTGGATTCATTATTTATTTTGCTGCTTGGCTTTCGTGGGCAAAAAAACGAACGGAAAGTCCTATCTATGGAATTTTGCCTCTTACTGGGCTTATTGCTGCCGTCGCGAGTGTTCTTGTCTTCCAGCCAGATACCAAAAGCTTAATTCTGATGTCTGCAACTGGTATTCTCATGCTTTTTTTGTCTGGAGCAAAGATGAAACATCTACTCATCTTTGGTGGAGTCATAGTTATCGCCTTTATTATTTTCGCACTTCGCACTCCATATCTTTCTGAACGCGTCGCAACTTTTATCAACCCCGCTAGTGATCCAAGCGGTTCTTCGTACCAGCTTCAACAATCACTTATTGCAATCGGATCAGGAAAAATGTGGGGCAAAGGATTTGGACAGGGAATTCAAAAGTTTACGTATTTACCCGAACCTCAAGGTGATTCAATTTTTGCTGTAATTTGTGAGGAATTCGGCTTTGTTGGAGGGGCAATTATTGTGGTTTTATATGTTTTATTTGTGATGCGTGGGTTATGGATAGCACGCAGAACAGATGACCGGTTTAGTGGACTGCTTGCCACTGGGCTTGTTATACTAATCACATTGCAGGCTTTTATGAATATAGCCTCAATTACAGGGCTATTTCCACTAACAGGGGTGCCTTTAGTCTTTATGAGTCAAGGGGGGACATCGCTACTTGTCTCACTTGCATCTGTTGGAATAATTTTAGGGATTTCTAAGCATCGTATAAAAGTAACTTCAAGGAAATAACAGTATGAAAATCGTTTTTACAGGAGGAGGAACAGGGGGGCATTTTTATCCGATAATAGCGGTGGCTGAATCTGTGCGAGCAATTTGTGATAGAGAAAAAATTGTTGGGACAAAACTTTTTTATTTTTCTGATTCGCCATACGACAAAGAGTCACTTTTTGAAAATGGAATAATTTTCCGATATATTCCTGCAGGAAAGTTACGTATCTATTCTTCAACTCGCAATTTCACAGATAGTATTAAGACATTTTTAGGTTCACTATCTGCGTTATTTTCACTGTTCGTTTTGTACCCTGATGTGATCTTTTGTAAAGGAGGTTACGGAAGTTTTCCGATTGTACTCGCAGCGCGAATATTACGAATCCCAGTTATAGTTCATGAATCTGATACTGTTCCAGGTCGCGTAAATCAATGGGCTGGAAAATTTGCAAAGTATGTTGCAGTATCATACGACGAAACAATTCAATTCTTCCCAAAAGAAAGAACAATTCTTACTGGCCAACCAATCCGAGAAATAATTAAAGAAAAAAAGAGTGCTGGAGCTTTTGAATACCTAAAACTAGATTCATCAATTCCGACAATCTTTGTACTTGGGGGATCGCTTGGAGCTGAAGCAATAAATAACATTATTCTCGATTCTCTTCCTGCACTTGTAGAAAAATACCAAGTGATTCATCAAACTGGAGTAAAAAATCATCAGGAGGTAGAGGCTCGCGCAGAATATATATTAAAAGGCAATCCGAATAAGTCTCGCTATGTTTCTTTTGCATTCTTAAATCCTCTTGCTATGAAAATGGCTTCTGGTGCATCGTCTCTTGTCGTTTCTAGAGCAGGGTCAACTATTTTCGAAATTGCTTCATGGGGGATTCCGTCGATTTTAATTCCGATCAATTATTCTCATGATGACCATCAACGAAAAAACGCATTCAACTATGCTCGTCACGGTGCCGCCGAAGTAATTGAAGAGGGAAACTTGTCACCTGCAATCCTTATGTCTGAAATTAAACGTTGTTTAGATGATGTGCCTCGCAGAGAAAAAATGTCTCAAGCTGCACGGTCATTTTCAAACCCGAAAGCTGCAGAAACTATTGCTCGAAAACTTATTGATATAGGCCTCTCTCACGAAAAATAAAATGGACACTAAGCATAAAATTGTTACACGTTTTGCACCAAGCCCGACAGGTTGGATGCATGTTGGAGGTGTTCGAACTGCGCTTTATGCATGGTTGTGGGCACGTAAAAATAACGGAACATTTATTCTCCGTATTGAAGATACTGACAAGGACCGCGAAGTTGCAGGATCAATCGAACATATTATGGAATCCCTCATGTGGCTTGGTATCCACTGGGATCAAGGCCCTAATGTTGGAGGTCCGCATGCGCCATATATTCAATCTGAACGTCTTTCTATCTATAAAAAGTATGCTCACATCTTAATTGATAAGGGATATGCGTATCCTGACCCATATACTGAAGAAGAACTGGAAGCCTTTCGCAATAAAGCAGACGAAGAAAAACGTCCGTTTCTTTTTCGTGATCATCGCCCCGTAAATCCAGGAGTTTGGGACGGAACTCAACCACTTCGCTTTAAAACTCCAATAAAAAAATATGTATGGAATGATGTCGTGCGCGGTGAACTTACTGCAGGAGAAGAGGCTCTTGACGATTTTATCCTTATTAAAAAAGATGGATATCCAACATATAACTTTGCGCACATTATTGATGATCTTGAAATGGGTGTCACTCATATTATGCGTGCAGATGAATTTATCTCATCAACACCAAAATTTTTAGCAGTATACGAAGCTTTAGATATTAAGCGTCCTGAACTCGTGACGCTTCCTCCGATTCTTGCCCCAGGCGGAAAGAAGAAACTCGGAAAACGTGATGGAGCGAAAGACATTTTGGAATATAGAAATGAAGGGTACTTACCTGAATCGATGGTAAACTTTTTGGCACTTCTTGGATGGAACCCTGGAACAGACAAAGAAATATTTACACCAGACGAACTCATAAAAGAATTCGATGTTTCTCGCATTCAAAAATCAGGTGCACAACTTGATGATCAAAAGCTTATATGGATTAATCGTGAACATATGAAAAATATGTCATTTGATGATCAGAAAGATTGGATCAAACGTTATTTGCCTGAAAATATATTTACTCATTCACTTTGTACCGAGGATCGAATACATGATCTTGTTCCAATATTAATGGAGCGAATTAATACATTTTCTGATATCGAAAAACTCACACAAGAAGGGGAGCTTGATTTCTTCTTCAATTCGCCGTCTCTTACAGAAACGTTACTTCACTTCAAAGATTCTAATCCCGATGATACAAAAAATCATCTTAAACAAATACTCGAAATCCTTAAAGGAATTTTATCTGAGAATTGGACTGCTGACTCGATAAAAACGGCAATACAGTCATACACAGATACCCTCCAAAAACGTGGACCTGCACTACACCCATTCAGGTATGCGCTTTCAGGCAAGGAAAAATCACCTGATCCATTTACTATTGCATCTGTGATCAAAAAGGAAGAAACACTTAGTCGTGTACAAAATGCACTCTCACTGATCTCGTAGTACAATACGATTGTGCGTACACAGAAACAATTTTTCGGCATAATTTTTGCGCTTATGTGCGTAGGATTTTTTCGTACATCTGTATTTGCATTAGACACAGCACAAGAACTGCAAAATAAAATCGATGCGCAAAGTAAAAATATTGATGCGATTGCAAAAGAAATCGCGAATTTTCAAAAAGAGCTTGATATTCTTGCTACTTCAAAAAACACCTTAAGTAACACTATTGCAACTCTCACTCTTGAATCAAAAAAACTTTCTGCGAGCATCAAGGTAACTGAAAGTAAAATAACATCTGCAAATTTAAAAATTCAAAGCCTCGGAGGTTCCATTGTCCAAACTAGTGACAGGATTAAATCACTTAAACAAGGAATAGCAAAAGGGATCAGAGAGATAGCTGATGCTGACAATAGAAGCTTGGAAGAAATCTTGTCTTCCAATGAACCTCTATACGACGTATGGAAGGTCCAAGCTCAAAATGAACAACTTTTCACATTAATCCGAGACAAAAACTCTGAACTCAAAAGCACAAAGCAATCTTTAGAGAAAGATAAGTCAGCGGTTGAAAAAATAAAAGGGGAGCTTGTATCTTTAAAAGCCGATCTCGCGACACAACAAAAAATAAACAAGCAAACACAAAACGAGAAAACCGCACTTCTTAAACAAACAAAAAACCAAGAGGCAAATTACCAAAAGCTAGTGAGTGAAAAACTTGCCCTGAAAAAACAAATGGAGGCTGATCTTGCTGGATATGAAGCTCAGCTCAAGTATGTACTTAACCCAAACAATCTTCCGAAGCCTGGATCACATCCGCTTGCGTGGCCACTCGATTACGTAAAAATTACACAATATTTCGGAGTCTCTTCTTCTGCAAAACGTCTGTATGCGACAGGATCTCACAATGGAGTGGATTTTCGAGCAAGTACGGGAACACCTGTAAAAGCTATGGCAAGTGGCGTTGTAATCGACTCTGGAAACACAGACTTAACGTGTAAGGGCGCCTCATATGGTGTATGGGTCCTAATACGCTATACAAACGGTTTATCAAGCGTTTATGGGCACCTCTCGGAGGTACGAGCGCAAAATGGTCAAACAGTGCGTACAGGCGATATTGTGGCGTTTAGTGGGGGTACAGGATATGCGACGGGACCACATCTACACGTCTCACTGTTCCCGAGTGATGCCGTAAAAGTAGCGAGTTTTCCAAGTACTTCGTGTAAAGGAAAAATATATACAATGCCTGTTGCTGCGACAAATGCATACTTGGACGCTATGCAGTATTTGCCAAATTACTGATCAAACATTTTCCCAAGATATGTATCGATTTCTCGCTGGTCTATAGCGTAGAAAAATGAATTCTTATCATGCACTAATGAAGCGAGGGAAGTCCCGACAAATCTCCAGTGCCATGGCTCATACATGTAGTAGGTATTTTCTTTTGGATACGAAATAACAAATCCGTACTTGTACGCATTTTGTACTAGCCATTTGTACTCATCTGTTTTATCAAAACCAGAAAATGTATTCCCAACTTTTGGATTAGTAAAATCGAGTGTCGTACCAAGCTGGTGCTCAGAGTATCCTTGTTCTGCAGAAAAGGCGTTTGCTGTTCCTGCTCCATACGTTACTTTGTAACTAGACTTAAGCGTTGCTTGCGCTCCGAACGAACGAAACGCAGATACAATTTTTAGTTGAACACCATCGCGTGCTGAAGCCTCAAGCATTTTGTTTAAAAATGGGAGCACGTTTGCATGAATTTGCATTGAAGATGCAGGGTTTAGCAAGTAGTTCGCATCAATCTGAGAAAGCGATTGTGGAACATAATGTTCATTCAAAAAATATATCTTAGAATATTTTTTGAGTAATTCAGGATCCATGGTAGTAAGCTTTTGTAAATCGCCTACGACTGAATTAATCTGTAGTAATTTTTCATCTACCATTCCCGAACGTGTTTCACCTCGCAAAAAAGCTAAATTAAGTCGAGTAGACTGATCTGCAACTGATGTTAGTTTCTTTTCGATTGTTGCAAACTGCTCTAGATTTTGACTCTGTGTTTCTTCGATCTGGTTTTTAAGTATAGCTACGTCATTTTGATACATCGTATAGGTATATGATGCAAAAAAACCTACGAGCGATACAAAAATACAAAACGCGCTCGTTATTCCGGGCACCTCAAGTAGTAGTGTTTTTTTCATACAGGAATTATACCCAATTTTAGTTTGTATGCTACTATGCGAACATCCTATGAAACGACCGATTTTTAAGAAAATTCTTGCTGTTATTACTGGATTATTTGCCATTATTGGGCTTATTTTTGTTGCTGTTTTTATTGGTATGGAATTCGGAGTATTTAAGGTAAAAGGATCTACTATAGAACGAAATGAATACTTCGATACATCAATAATCGAGCAACCAACTAAAGACTGCTTAATATCACTGTGTACATGGCAAGAAACTCCAGAATGGATCGTAATAAAATCTGGTCTTGCAAAAGATCGTAAAATAATCGATACGGTTGCAAATGAAACGGGAATTCCATCTCGTGTTATTGCATCAGTGGTTGTTCCAGAGCAATTACGTTACTTTACAGCTGACAGAGAAAAATTTAAACATTTTTTTGAGCCACTCAAAATTCTTGGGTCGTTGTCTCAGTTTTCTCTTGGTGTCTCTGGAATTAAACAAGAAACAGCGCGCCAGATTGAAAAAAATATTTTGGATAAGAACTCACCATTTTATCCAGGTGGCGGATATGAAAATCTTATTGCATACCCATCTGATGAATCTGACCATACAAAATTGCTATATACGCGATTATCTGATCCTATCAATCACTACTATTCGTATTTGTATACTGCTCTCTACATTAAGCAAATTGAGTCGCAATGGAGTGGGGTGGGGCATCCTATCGATACACGAGTTGGTGTCATTGCCACACTTTTTAATATTGGATTTGAAAACTCAAAACCAAAAGAAAACCCAGAATTTGGTGGCGCACCTATAACACTTTCAAACAACAAGACCTATTCATATGGAGAAATAGGTGATATGTTTTATGTATCAAACGAACTTACTGATATATTTCCAAAAACATTTTAATGAAAAAGAAACCTGAAAAAACAAACACATCATGGGGCGGGGTTGCAGATTGGTACGATACTCATCTTGAAACTGATACAGATAGTTACCAAGAAAAAGTGATCGCCCCAAATCTTCTTCGCTTACTGTCACTCAAAAAAGGGGATATGATTTTAGATCTTGCGTGTGGTCAAGGTTTCTTTTCTCGAAAATTTTTAGCTGAAGGAGCAACAGTATTAGGAGTTGATATTTCCAAAGAACTCATAGAAGCTGCAAAAAAGCGTGGTACGGGTATTACATATTCTGTTTCGCCTGCGCACAAACTTCCATTTATTAAAAATGCATCAATTGATGCTGTTACGATTATTCTTGCAATCCAAAATATCGAAAACATGCAAGAAGTATTTCATGAAGTACATCGTGTACTAAAAACAAATGGGAGACTTGTACTTGTTATGAATCATCCGACATTTCGTATCCCGAAAGTCTCATCATGGGGTTTTGATCCATCCACCGGAACTCAGTATAGACGAATTGATGAATATCTTTCTTCAAGCCGAACAAAAATAGTTGTTCATCCTGGAATCAAAAACAGTGAAGAAACCGTATCATATCATCGGTCATTGCAAGATTTTTTTAAATCTCTCAACAAAGCCGGCTTTTGTGTTACAAAACTCGAAGAGTGGATTTCACACAAGAAAAGTGGAAAAGGTCCTAGACAGAAAGCTGAGGATAAGTCCCGTAGAGAAATTCCACTGTTCCTCGCTCTTGAAACAAGAAAGCTTTGATTTTTAACGATTTTTAAGTACTATTGCGTGAGTAATGTCAAAAAACGAAACCATCCTTCGATTTGAAGAGGTGTCATTTGAATATGGGCACAATAAGCCGATACTAGATACGGTCAGCTTCAGTATACGAGCTGGGTCAAAAATCGCACTTATGGGACAAAACGGTGCGGGTAAAAGTACGATTTTCGGACTTATAAATGGAATACACTCTCCAGAAACGGGTGAGATTCACGTTGGAAACAATGTGACCATAGCAACATCCCGACAGGTTATTCCTCGAAACGAACTCGATCTTACCGTTCGAGATTTCTTTCAAAAATGTTTTCCTAAAAAAGTGTACGATATTGACCCTCGAATTGATGAGGTGCTTGAGGTTGTTAATTTGAAGGGACATGAAAAAGTACATGATCGTGTTGTTCGAACATTTTCAGGTGGACAGCAAGCTCGACTTCTTCTTGCATCTGCACTTATCACAAATCCGGATTTACTTTTACTTGATGAACCAACAAACAATTTAGATAGAGCTGGTATCGAGCATCTTACGCAATTTTTGATCGACTACAAAAAGACAGTTATTGTTATTTCACACGACACTCACTTTTTAAATGCATTTACCGATGGTGTGTTATACCTTGATGTATATACAAGAAAAATCGAATACTTTATGGGCAACTACAATAACGTGCTTGCCGACATATCTGCGCGAATCGAAAAAGAAAATATGAAAAACGCCCAGTTGGCAAAGCAGATTCAAGCAAAGAAAGATAAGTCTAATGAATTTGCTCACAAAGGAGGAAGGTTGCGACTTGTCGCAAAACGTATGCGCGAACTTGCAGAAGATCTTGAAGAAGAGATGGTAGACGTTCGTAAAGAAGACAAAACTATCAAACCATTTCATATTCAAAACCAACCTGATCTTATTGGAGAGATTATTTCAATTTCTTCTCTTTCACTCATGAAAAATCACAAACCAGTTGAGCGAAAAATGAAAGTATCACTTAAGCGCAATCAACATTTGCTACTCAAAGGCCCAAACGGAATTGGAAAAACTACATTACTTGAAAGCATCGCGCGCGGTACAGCAAAAGGCGTGACAATTATGCCTGGTGTTACTATTGGATACTACAGACAAGATTTCTCGACACTTAATTTTGAAGATACAGTGTACAAATGTCTTTCAGAAACACTAGTGAAAGCAACTGGTAGACTTGATGTCGAATATCTCCGTAGAGTTGCCGCGGGATTTCTTCTTACGAGCGAATTCATGGATATAAAGATTGGGGCACTCTCTGAAGGGCAAAAAGGTCTCGTGGCGTTTGCAAATCTTGTGCTTGAAAAGCCAGGACTTCTTATTCTTGATGAACCTACAAACCATATCAATTTCCGTCATATTCCGATCATCGCCAAAGCACTAGATGAGTATCAAGGTGCTATGATACTCGTATCTCACGTTCCAGAATTCGTTAAGCAAATTCGTATTGATGAAACACTTGATCTTGATAAATAGCCATCATAAGTATTTAAACTAAAAAAACGCCGTTGGCGTTTTTTTATGCAAGATATTTTTTCCCGTACACGGTCATCTCTTTATATATAGATGCAAGGTTTTTACCTTTTGATGTCAATGAATAATACGGTTCATCTTTAACAACAATTCCGTCTTCGGAAAGCTGTTTTAGTTTAAGTGTAAGCGTACGAGTACTGATAGGAGAAAGGGAAGTAGCAAGATCCGAAAATCGTTTTTTCCCAACCATAAGATCACGAACAATAAGCATTGTCCATGAGTCCGACAAAATCCTCGCAACCTTTTCTACAGGGCATGTAGCTCCGCGTGTATGCTTCATACATAAAACTATAACACTTTATTAAATAAAGTAAAGCTTTACAAAGTAAAGTAAATCGTTTATGCTTTCCTTACTATTATTTAAACATATATACATATGAGTACATGGAAATTAGACAGTGCGCACTCACGACTCGGATTTAAGGTGAAGCACCTTATGGTATCAACAGCGGTTGGTGAATTTAAAAAGTTTGATGCGACTATTGAATCAAACTCAGATTCTTTTGAAAATGCTACAGTGTCATTTACGGGTGACGCAACAAGTATTTCTACAAACAACGAACAACGCGATGGGCACTTAAAGTCGCCAGACTTTCTTGATGTTGAAAAACACCCGACAATAACATTTACATCTACTTCATTCAAGAAAACGGGCGATGCTACTTTTGAAGTAACTGGAGATTTCACAATGAAGAGTGTAACAAAGCAGATTACATTCAATGCAACGCTTACTGGTCTTGGAAAAGCAATGGATGGCGCACCGCTAGCAGGTTTTGAACTAACTGGATCAATTAACCGAATGGATTTTGGCGCGACATGGAATGCAGCACTCGAAACAGGAGGAGTTGTTGTAAGCGAAATGGTTGCTTTTGATGCAAACCTTGAATTTAAAATGGTATAACGACAAAAGAATATCCCTACAAAAACGCCTTGGAAAAGGGCGTTTTTTGATGTATCGTACTTAGATATATGGTCCTTCCGCGCATTGCATTGTGGTACAAAAAATACGAACGTATTATTTCAACACTTTTTTTGTTGCTCGGTTTTGTGTTTAACGCCGTCGTTTTAAAACGTGTTGACCTATTTTGGGAAAATTTCTGGGTTGCAGTACATATACTTACATGTGCGCTGGCAATTGCATATTTAAATATCGAAAATAAATCTCCAAAAATACATTCGGAAAAAATTGAAGCGATTGTACTCTATGTTCTTCAATTCACATTTGGAGGACTTATAAGCACGTTCCTAGTTTTTTATTTTAGAAGCGCAGTGCTTGCAGTAGCGTGGCCGTTTCTACTTGTTCTTGTAATAGCATTTTTTCTCAACGAATCTTTCAAGCATAAATATACTCGAATGGATTTTCAGATCTTATTTTTGTTTTTGTCTACGTACCTTTATTTATCATTTCTTGTGCCACTTATAGCAAACAAAGTAAATGCTTTAATGTTTTTTGTAGCTGGCGGAATAACAACGGTACTTATCGTAGGATTTATTTTAATCATTCGCACGTATGCGCCGATTAAATATGCAAGCGAACGCAAAACAGTGATCACATCTGTAATTGGAGTACTTATTCTATTTAACGGTTTCTATGTGTTAAATGTTATCCCACCGCTTCCACTTTCGTTGAGAGATGCTGGTATTTTTCATACTATTCTGAAAAACGACAATGGCACCTACACCATAACAAAAGAAAATTACGGTTTTTTCGAGTCGTTTAGAAATATGTTTGGGAATTACTCTACGTACCACGCGAATATTCCGATTGCGTACGCATATAGTTCTATATTTGCGCCATCATATTTCACACCAAACATCATTCATGAATGGCAACTATTTGATTCTGCAACAAAAAATTGGACAACTAAATTTACGACGACACTGCACATAACAGGAGGACGTGAAGATGGATTTCGTACATACTCAGCATACGGTGGAATATTTCCAGGAAAATGGCGTGTAAACGTGCGTTTGCCTGATGGTCCGGTTATAGGACGTATGATGTTTGATATATCGAGCGAGCGAATCGACGCATCGCGTATTATTACTAGTGTGATTGAATAATGTATGAGCTTTGAACCACTTGAGCGTGCACAATCTGATGAACTTACAAATGCGAAAATTGAACTCGCAGACTACATTGTTTATCTTGAAGATAAACTTGAAGAAGCTGAAGGATATGGACACCGAGGAGACTCACACATGTTTGTGATATTACGTGAAATCGAAGGTGCACAAAGTGAGCTTGAATATTATTCAAAGAAAGCTCACGAAGGTATGCCGATAAAAAATTATGAGGAATCGGCACAGCATATTGCTTTACGATATCTGCCAAAAATTGTTGATGCTCAAATTATTACTCTCAAAGGGCGTAAATCGAGCGGCGAGGACATAACAGGGGAGATTGATGAGCTCACAGAGCTTGTATCTTTCTATGCAAACGAGTACGAAGAATTAGGATTTGATGGACTTTTAGAAAAGATTGAAGCTCTTAGATAGTATCAAGAACACACTTTTCCACAGTTCGTCAATAGACAGATATCGAAAAAGGAATGGTATAATAGGAACGTAATTATAAATTAATGAGCGGTGATTATCACAGCTAAAGAATAACATGCCAGCAAAAAAAGCTAACTCAGCATTTATGAAGCCAATGACTCTAACAGCAGACCTCGAAGCTGTTGTAGGAAAAGGACCAATGCCTCGTTCAGAAGTTGTTAAGGCTCTCTGGGTTTACATTAAGAAAAACGGACTTCAGGATCAAAAAAACAAGCGTAACATTAATGCTGACGCTAACCTCAAAAAAGTGTTCGGAGGAAAGGGTACAGTATCAATGTTTGAAATGACAAAGCTCGTTTCAAAGCACCTCTCATAGTTTTCACCCCTTACTTATAAAAACACCGGAATTTCCCGGTGTTTTTATTTTACATTCTAATACATTCATGATATCGTAGCGCAAACCTATTTTTGCAACATGAGTTCATCAAACATCAATCTAACAGATGTAGCGCACAAAAATGCGCTCAGCAACAACAGTATTCAAACTGTTCTTGTACAACAATTGCTCACAAATCGTGTACCGATGTTTACATCACTGGTGTACGACAGAAAAGCAAACTGTGTACTTTTTGTTCTATATTACGGTCCTGGAAGCGATTACATCTACAGTAATGATTTGTATACAAGCGAGGAAGCATATCAATATGTTGAACTCATTTATGATTCATTGAAAGCAATTACAAACGACCAAGCTTTTTCTTTAGAGAGAGAAATTCGAAAATTTAGGTATTGGTCAAATCTTGTTCGGCCCAAACATGCAGCGTAAACCAATTACGCAAAATAAAACGCCCCAGTCTATGAGGGTGTTTTATTTTTGCATCCAATATGCTCGTTCGCTGATACTAAAATGTTCAATCGAGTATCGAAGCATGGTACGTGGCATCCTCTGCGCATGTTGTTTTAAAAACGATAGGAGAGTCGGCATAGATCTTTTACCAACTTCACGGAGCATCCACCCGCATGCTTTATGTAATAAATCATGGTCCTCGTTTAAAAATAATTCAGATAGTTTGACTGTCGGGGCATAATTTCCTGATTGAATAAGTGCAAGTGTCGAAACTATTGCGATTCTCTTATCCCAAATATTTTGCGACGTTGCCAATCTATATAATACTTTTTCTTGATTTGGATTATCAATAATATATTGTCCTACAATTTTTGGTGCAGAAGTATCAACCAAATCCCAGTTATTAATTCGTGATCGATTTTTAAAGTAAAAAGTATAGTATTTTTTTCTTTCAGAATCCGATTGTGCAGATGCAAACTTCATTGAGAGAATAATTAAGGCTACAAGTCTGAGTTCATGTATAGCATTGTTTAATAAATATTCGATATCTACTAATTCAATATCGTTATAATATTTACGAGCAACCATACGCGTATTAGGCACCGTAACACCTATAAACGTATCTCCATATCCATATTCTCCAATTGCAGTCTTAAAAAAGCGCATATTCGATACTTTACGGGCAACTGAAGCATGAGACTTCATATCTTTGATAATTTTATTTGGAATCAGATAATTCATGAATCTATTGTACGAGGGGATTAATTGGTTCCCAAATTACGGACATTATATACACAAGTCATAAGTAAAGCATTTAAAGACTATCTTACGATATTGTAATCAGGTTGGATAATAGTCGCTGGCTTATACGACACTAATTTGCTTCCCAGTTAGCGTCGTAAAAGATATATTGTGCGACATTAATATAGTTTTCCACACCTTCCTTATAAGGGGTTATTCTTGACGTATGGGTATACCCCTTTCGTAATTTCTATCATTCTTCTAGGCACTTATTGAATGCAAAAACTTGTTCGTTATACATCGATCGAAGCTCGATTATTTTTTCATAATCAATTTTATATATTGAATAAAGCGAATTAAATTTTTCAACTTCATCGTTCATTGTATTTCCGCTTGCTCTCCCCTTATCAATGCTGTCTTTTAAATCTTGTAAAATGTGCTCTTCTTCATCAAGATGATTTTTTGCTGTTTCAAAGGATAGCTTTAGATTCGTATCAATTGTTGGGCATGCACTTTTTGGACGTCCAAAATGTTGAACAACGATCACGACATCTTCACCATTAAATTTTCCATATGCTATACCAACACCTATTTCTTCGTATGCATGATCTAAAATATTGGCTCGGTGTCCGGGGCTTGCCATCCATGCCTTCATAACATCTGCATCATCAAAAAAACTCCCTAATGCTAAATTTTCTCCAACTTTGATGTATTCATATTCTTCGTCGCTTACAAGGTCGCTCACTGTTTTTCCATCGGGCGCTGTGTGTGCAAAATAACTACGCGCAAGTATATCTTTTGCTTTTACTGTTGCCGAGGATTCAAGTAGCGTCGAATTGTTGAGTGGTTCATCGTGAGCACTTGCTCGTTCCTTGTTTACAATTGCAATAATGCCATCACTTGATATCACACCATGACTGACAGAGCTTCCTTTAATAATTTTTGAAAGAGGGCCTGGTGTACTTGCTTTGGATTCTTTATGTGCAAATTCGTTAACTGATTGAACAAGATTTGTGAGTGTGTCAGTGTGAGTAATAGTTGGCTCGACTTTTGATTCCGTTTTAGATATCTCAGTTGTAGCATTCTCACGATAAATAATATATGAAGTGACAAGTACAAATATAAGAGTGAACACTGGGATGTTTTTACGTAGTGTATCCATATACTAATTACATGTTTTTGAAAGTGTGTAGCCTTTCGCTTCGGCCTCGATTGCTGAATTGAAATACACTGCATTTTCGGGCTTAATTCGCTTTGCACCAGCACAATCAATTGGATAATAATTCTTACCGTTTTTTGAAGCAACAAGACTACCCTCTACCTCACTTGCAACGAGAGGACTAATGCTTCGTATAGGCGAATTTTGGGCCTTATATGCCTCTATAGGACACTGAATAAGCACTTCACTTGCTCGGGCCGTACTTCCCTTTGCGCTATATCCAAGATAGAAAGAAGATACCGCTACCATAGCCAAAATAAGGCTTAATATAAGACCCTTTTTATGGCTCTTTGTATAGGCCTTGATTTTATTCGGAAAATCAGGTATATTCACATGGTCAATTATATAGTATTTTTATGGATTTGTGATGGAATTGTATTCCTATTCCCTAGCACATATCCCAAGCAAACAAAGATATGGCACATCGTAAAGCGGGGGGTACCGCCCGGAACCTAAAGGATTCAAATCCAAAGTACCTCGGAACTAAGCTCTATTCTGGCGAAAAAGCTCAGTCCGGTTCAATCATAGTTCGCCAGCGTGGAACAGTTATCCTTGCAGGACGTAATGTCAAAGTAGCAAAGGATCACACTCTCTTTGCTCTAAAGCCTGGAACTGTTACATTTGCAAACAAACGCAAAACAAATTACGACGGAACAACTGTTACAAAAAAAGTAGTTCACGTAGACTAAATACAAAACAAAAAACTCCCAACTGGGAGTTTTTTGTTTTGTATTATTGTTTTTCTATTGTGACTGTTATGGACTCGGTCATTCCCAACGCTTCGATCGAAACAAGAAAAGTTCCAGTTTGTTTAAGTGGTTCTTTTAACTTGATATATGATTCATCAATTATGATTTTACAATCCTTTTTAAATGCATATGCTATATCCTTCGGATGAATAGCCTTGAACAAATGACCTTTATCGTTTGCAACAGCTTTAATAACTATTTTAGCGTCATTGATTGCTTCCAAATTTTTTTTGAAAAGATTTGTTTGTACTTCTTTTTCGATTCGTACTTCATTTCGAGATTGCTCCAATTTTTTAATTGCTTCCGGAGTCGCAAGAACGGCATATTTTTGAGGCAACAAAAAATTACGTACATAGCCGTCCGGCATATCCTTTATTTCATTGATTTTCCCAACTTTTGGGACGTTTTTAACAAATAGTACTTTCATACTATTGATACTATCACATATACAAAAATAGGCACGCGAAGCTCAAGAAATATGGGGTACCTATATTTTGATTTATTTACCAGTTTTAAAGTACTGCACCGCTCGTTCCATAACAGGGTCTTTACCGGCTTCTATATCTTTTTCTGTGACCGTAACAGCAATATCTGGATCTATACCCTTCTTCGAAATTGAAATGCCGTTTGGTGTAAACCATTTTGCAATTGTGAGTTTAAGAGACGTCGTTTTTGTTACATTTAATACTTCTTGTACAGAACCTTTACCATATGTTGTTTCTCCGATCAATTTTGCAACTCCATGTTCACGAAGGGCTCCAGCCAAAATTTCAGAAGCCGATGCAGAGCCTTTATCGATAAGAACGACCATTTTAATATTTTTCGGATCTACAATATTGTAACCCTTGCTTCTGTATATGTGTGGTTCTTGTCCTTCTTTTCCAGAATTTTCAGTTACTACTACATCCCCCACTGGAAGATAAAAACTTGCTATTCCAACGGCAGCTTCAAGATATCCTCCAGGATTTCCTCGCAAATCAATTATAAGATTACGTGCACCGCTTTCATTGAATTCTTGCATTGCCTTTTCCATCGTCAAAAGTGACTGAACACCAAAATTGTATAGCGTTGCTACAAAAATCCCGTCGTCTCGCAATTTTGTATCACTGATTGGAATATCAATCGTTTCTCTTGTAACACTAATATCACGCGGTTTTTTATCACCATCACGATAAATTGTGAGATTGATGGTTGTGCCCTTCGGCCCTCGAATCATATGCACTGCTTTGTCCACCGTAATATCAGTGGTGAGAGTATCGTTAATTTTGAGAATTTTATCTCCTGACTTAATTCCAGCGCGATCTGCTGGTGTTCCTTTAAGTGGAGCAATTACAGTGAGAACCTTATCTTTCATTCCAACCTCCATTCCTATCCCTTCAAAACTACCGTTGATAGTATCCATAAAATCTTTAGAATCTTCCGGGGGAAAATAAACAGAATATGGGTCGCCGAGTGAATCTACTAAGCCTTTTATTGCACCATAAACACGATCCTGGGCGTTTACATCTTTAGCGCTTGGGTATTTTTCGTCAATCATATTCCAAACCTTCCAAAAGGGCTCAAAATCTACTCCTTGTATTTGTGTTTCTTTATTTGTGATTCCAGCTATTTTTTCACTTGCAGGTTTGCGAGTAAAACCGATATACATACCTGCTAAAAACACACCGCTAACAACAAGTAGCGATGCAACAATAAAAAATAACTTTTGAGTTACAAATTTTCTCATACGTATCATGAAAGTATATCAAGAAAGATTAGTTCGGCAACAGTCCACCTGCATAATATTTATTCGATGGGTCCCACATCATCCAACTTGTAAGCCCTACGTCATACGTAGCCTGAATTTGGTCACGTATTTCTTTTGCACCATAATGCTGGCCGAACAAACCAAACTCCTGCAACCAAGGTCTGAGTTTTGTTGCTGGAACGCCAAGCGCTGTTGCTCGAGAGACTGCTTTTCCCATTGACGCAAAAATTACTTCATATGGCTTTGACTGTGGGTCAGCAATGCCATTCCATGTTGGTGGAAAATGCGATGGATAGACCATAGGACACACGTAATCAAAATTAAGCAATGCTGGTTCAAGCTTCTGTCCGATACCAAGATCATCAGTATTAGTCGCCGTCATCCCGAAAAGATCTGCAGAGACTACTGGTGTTTGAGTCTGGAAATTTTGATGTACATACTCAAAGAAAGATGTAATAACTTCTACTTTATCTTTTCCGTTACTTGCCGGAAAATAAATATCCTTCATATTTCCATCCGACGGAAAGCGAATATAATCAAACTGAATTTCGTCTACACCTTGCGCGTATGCATCACGAGCTATATTTGCGAGGTAATCCCATACGGCTTTTTCGCCTGCATCAAGCCAGCTTATCCCCTTTCTATCTGCCCATACTTTATTTTTGTCTGACAGGGTTTTAACAGCGTATTCGGGGTGAAGTTTAACCAAATACGCATCTTGAAATGCCGCAATGCGACCAATTATATATAACCCATCTTTGTGTAGTAAGTTTGTATATTCACGCAAGTTTGGGATGCGTCTCTCGCTGGCTTTATATTGAGCAAGATTAGGATCTTCAACAGGATATGCAATCTTTCCTGAATAATCTTTAATATCAAATACAATAGAATTTATTTCTGTATCGCGTGCAACTTTTAAAACAGTGTCTCGCATACTAGACATACCAGCGACCCAGCTTGTCATATACAATGCTTTTACCTGTGATGGGGTCGCGATGTGCGAGATTGCTATAGGCTCGTCTAAAACTTTTGAAACTGGCGGAACCATCGCATCTAGGTTTTCAGTATGTGGAGCCACATCTGTTAAATCACGGTCAGAAAGTACCGTTTTGTGAGTCATTGCATTTAACGCTTCCTTATTGCCACGCACGTATACATTACTGAGTGCATTTGGAATCCAATAATAGGCAAGCCCAGAGAGCATGAGTCCAACAATGGAATATACTACTAGCCTATTAAATGGTTTTTGCATTACATGTTTATTGTTATTTTTTCAGGTTTATTGTCTGGCGCAACTACAGTTTTATTTTTTTCACGTACTTCTTTTAGTACAAGGCCCCCAAGGTACACAAGAACTATTCCAGTCAAAACTGTAAGAAATGATTTCCAGCTTCGAGGAACTCCCATGTACGGCATCACTATCAACCACACACCAGAAATTATGACAGATTTTTCTTTAACGTATTTCATATTTTTATTGTAACATCTTTGTAATAACTACAACAAACTCTCCTTTTTGCTTGTTTGCATGGGAAGAGATAGTTGAAAGCACTTCTTGTGGACTCCCCTCTATAATTTCCTCAAATTGTTTTGTTAGTTCGCGTGCTACGTATATATACATATCTGGACAAAACGTTACAAGCTCTTCGAGAAGCTTCACGATTCTGTGAGATGATTCATAAAGTACTGTGGCAATTTCTCTTTCAGCTATCTCTTTAAGAGCCGTTTGTCTTCCCTTTTTTTGTGGAAGAAAGCCAACAAATGAAAAGTGACCGCTAGGTACTGGTATCACTGAAAGTGCGGTTGTAAGTGCACTCGCACCAGGGATTGGCACAAGTGCAAGATCGTTAGAAAATGTTTTTTTCAAAAACCCAATAAGTGTTGAACCGGGATCAGAAATGAGCGGTGTTCCGGCATCTGAAATAAGTGCAATATTTTTGCCATCTCGAAGCATGTCAGCAATTTTCTCAAGCTTACCGGCATTTGATTGTGCGTGATAGCTTTCAGTTCGAGTATGAATATTGTAATGCTTTAATAGATGACTTGAATGTCGTGTGTCTTCACACAAAATTATATCGACTTCACTCAATATACGCACAGCTCGATAGGTCATATCTTCAAGATTACCTATTGGTGTTGCAACTATATATACTGTTCCGATTGTATTGTTCATCCTATTATCTTTGTATTACTATCACTCCCCGACCATTTATACACAACATCTTTTCTTTCAACTACAATATCCCATTTATTTGCTCGAGCAACGCGAGCAAGCTTTTTGTTTGGATTAAAACATACTGGATGATCGACAAGCGAAAGCATTGGAATATCTCCTTCGGTATCTCCAACTGCAATTGAATCAACAAGAGTAAGATTGTGCTTTTTAACTGCACGTCGCACAATCGCAGACTTATCGCTAATAAGATCTTCACCGCGCACCTCACCAGTCAATTTATCATTTGGTCCTAGTTCATAAAATCTACCATATACCTTATCGAAACCGAGTGCTTTGCAAAAATCTTCAAGTACAACCCACGGAGACTGAGATACCGCAAGCAGAAAGTACCCTTTCTTTTTCAAATCTTGCATCAGTTTACTCGTATATCTATAACGAATATGCGTCTGGCGCTTTGCGACAGCTTGTGATGCTTCATACAAAGACGAGTATGGCAATCCATGAAGATGCGTAGTAAACGTCACGATGACTTTGTCTATATACGACTCATAACTACCGGCTCGTTCAACCCATGCATCTTCATATTTTTTGTATATCGCTCGTGCACTTTCAGGGAAATCACCTCGTTTTATAAGTTCTTCTACAAGCTTAATGAGGAGGCTTGAACGAAATATTGTCCCGTCCACATCAAATACGGCAACTTTTTGAGGGATTTTATTCATATACTTTTACAAGATCAGAAACTTCTTTAGCAATCTGTTCTGCGATTATACTCGATACTCCAAAACTTTTTACTATATCTTTTGCTTCATATGGAAGAAGATCTTGCGCGAGAATTATATTTTTCTTTGCGAGTATTGGAAGTAGTCCCTTCGGAAGAGATGGTATTACTGTTACAGGATACAATTTTTTCTGTGAAATAACATCTTCAAGACTTGCGCCTCGTGGGTAATTCCATCCTGTAAGTCGGATACCTCGACAGCGTGCATACTTTATTGCTGAGTCAGTAAATTTAGTATTAGTTACTACCCACATCGCATACTCATATTTTTTTCGTGCTTGCTCAGGCTCTGCGTTTACAATATCGATAAGTCGAGCATCTGCATACATAATTGTATCAACATGAGTTTTAATCCCAGGCTCGTTATGATATTTTGCTTCAATCAAGAATCGTTTTGACCCGACAGAAGCTATGACATCAATTTCGTGTGGAACACACTTCCCTCGCATGATAACATCACGCTTTGTGGAAAATCCGTATGCTTGCAACACCGTCTCCATGTATTGCTCAAATATAAATCCTGCTGGTCCAAGCGCTTCAAGTCCTCTTCGCAAACTATAGCGTGCTACGACATCCATATCTTCTTTTACAAGATACTTTAGAGCTTTTCGAAAAATAACATTTGTTGAATCGTTTGGGTTTATTTTTGTTTGAACTGATTTACAAACAGAATCAGCAACGTCGCGCGGAGCACCCGCCTTTCTGAGTGATAAACAAAATTTTGCAGGACTAAACTGCTCACGTGTTCCGTCCGTTTTTTGTATTTCCATACCATGTATTGTATCAAACTAAGCTGAATTCGTAGATTAGCCAAAGTAAATATTTTGTGTTATAGTATTTACAACCATTCATTCACACAAATTTTGCATTATGCAAGAAAAACTTAAAGTAATTGCCAGTACGCTTGTAAGCGCAAGCTCCGTATTTATCAATGTGCTTGGACTCTCCTCGCTCTCATGGAAAATTCACAAACGGAAAAGTTTGGGTAATGTTTCTCAAACATTTATTTACTCCATGTCGTTTAGTACCATTGCATTATTTTTTTACGGGCTCGTTTATAAAGACCCATTTGTGTATATACCTGAAGGTATAGGAACAGTTTTCTGCATAATATTAATTATGCAATTATTTATTTACAAAAAGAATGAGCCGCCTGATTTATAGGCGGCTTAATTTTTTTATTTTTACAAAGAAAATGCCCGATGCAGATAGGCTACATCGGGACACATTCTTTCTATTCGACCACTTATATATGTAGTATATCGAATAATTTTATTATTTCAAGAAATACCTGTGGATTTTATGCTCTATACTTTTTTCCTTTCCACTTATCAGCGATTCGAGCTCGTGTGATTGAACGTTCAAGCTCTGTTTCAAATCGTTCAAAGTCTACAACTTCGGCTTTGTCTTTTATTTGTTTCAATTCTTCTGCACGAGCTTGTGCGCGAGCCACCACTTCATCACTGATTTCAGAAACATGTTCAGCAAAATCAGCAAGAATTGCTACCTCGTTATTTTTGATCTCGACAAAACCACCAACCACTGCAACAGGAATAAACTCTTCACCTTTTTTTGCAACGATATCGCCAGATTTAAGCGTAGTAACAAGCGGGATGTGGTTTGGAAAAATTCCAATCTCGCCCAAAGTTGTTGGAATAGTCACAGAATCAACCACCTCTACAAGAACGGTCTTTTCTGGTGTTATTATCTTAAGTTGTAGTTGTTTACTTGACATATGATGATATTTTATATTATTCTATAACAAATGCTTTGCCATGTTTTTATCAATCTCATTCGGGGCTGAAACTAACCCCTATTTGTATTTAGCAGTCATAGGACTGCTTTCTGTACCTTTTACGATGCTGGCCTTAAAAGAACTTAAAAGCCGGAAACAAGCGACTAACTGAAACAATATTTTCTAACGCCCTGCCATAAAAAGCGGGGCTTAAAATTTATATTGCCCCTTTCATGTAAAAATCTTTCTCTGGCTTGTCGTCGTGCTTTCCATCTAGAATTTCGCGGAATGAACGGATAGTTTCTGAGAGTGGAACATACTTACCTTCTGCACCTGTAA
>CAYLXO010000005.1:3812-16051 GCA_964387965.1 uncultured Candidatus Saccharibacteria bacterium | reverse complement strand
CGGAATGAACGGATAGTTTCTGAGAGTGGAACATACTTACCTTCTGCACCTGTAAACTGCTCAGCTACGAAGAATGGCTGTGAAAGGAAACGCTGTATCTTTCGAGCACGCGCAACCAACTGCTTGTCTTCTTCTGAAAGTTCTTCCATACCAAGAATCGCAATGATGTCTTGCAAATCCTTATAACGTTGAAGCACGCGCTGAACTTCACGCGCAACTTCGTAGTGTTCTTTTCCAACAATGTTTGGATCAAGAATTGTTGAGCTTGAGTCTAGAGGATCAACAGCCGGGTAAATTCCAATTTCTGTAAGTGAACGGTTAAGCACCACTGTTGAGTCTAGGTGTGCGAATGTTGTCGCAGGTGCTGGGTCAGTAAGGTCGTCAGCTGGCACGTAGACAGCTTGGACTGATGTAACTGATCCTTTGTCAGTTGATGTAATACGTTCCTGCATGTTTCCCATTTCAGATGCAAGTGTTGGCTGATATCCCACCGCTGATGGAATACGTCCAAGGAGCGCTGATACTTCAGATCCAGCCTGAGTAAAGCGGAAGATGTTGTCGATAAAAAGGAGCACGTCTTTGTTTTCTTCATCACGGAAGTATTCAGCCATTGTGAGCCCTGAAAGTGCAACGCGAGCACGTGCACCTGGTGGTTCATTCATTTGTCCGAACACCATGGCTACCTTATCCAAAACTCCTGAATCTTTCATTTCATGATAGAGGTCGTTACCTTCACGAGTACGCTCTCCAACTCCAGCAAATACGGAGTAGCCACCGTGATTTGATGCGATGTTGTGGATGAGCTCTTGAATAACCACAGTTTTTCCGACTCCAGCTCCTCCGAAAAGTCCAACCTTTCCTCCTTTGAGCACTGGACAAATAAGATCGATGACTTTGATTCCAGTTTCCAAAATTTCAACTTTTGTTGCTTGCTTTGTAAATTCTGGTGCCTTTCGGTGAATTGGAAGATTTTTCTTTGCTTCAGGAGCATCTTTTCCATCAATTGCATCTCCAAGTACGTTAAAGATGCGTCCGAGAGTCGCAGTACCAACTGGTACAGAAATTGGGGCCCCTGTATCGAGCACTTCCATTCCGCGAGCAAGACCATCTGTTGTATCCATGGCGATTGTGCGAACTGCGTTTCCTCCAAGGTTGTACGCAACTTCGAGCACAAGCTTTTTGTCTCCTTCGAGTGCGACTTCGAGTGCGTTATAAACTGCTGGGATTTGGTCTTTGAATTCGACGTCTACGACCGGCCCGATGATTGATTTGATTGTTCCTTTCATAATAATGTGGCTACTAATACTAATAATTTTTTATTAACTGACACTTGCCATACCTGCCGATATCTCCGAAATTTCTTGCGTGATGCCAGCCTGTCGAGCTTTGTTAAATGCTAATGTTAATTCCTCTATCATTTCTCCTGCAGCGTCACTCGCATTCTTCATCGCCATCATGCGCGCTGAGTGCTCACTTGCAGTAGATTCCAATATCATTTGATACACTCTCATGCGAGCAATTTTTTCTACAATGACACTCATCAGCGTTTCGTAATCTGGTTCAAATGTGTAATCAACGAGAGTTCGTGTATTTGAACCTTTTGCTTCATCAATTTCATTTTGTATCGCTGTTTTTGAAACCGGGAGAATCGTGCGTACATGAGGTACTTGCGAAAGTGCTGATACGAAATCTGTATAGGCAACACGAATTTGGTTGTACTCCCCGCTCTTGTACATATCTATAGCAAGATTTGCGATTCCGTACACATCAGCGAGTGCTGGAGAATCTGGAAGCTCGTTAAACGAAGCCACTATGTTCTGCCCTGTACGGCGAAGCGCTGACTCACCTTTTTTACCGACAGAAATAAAATCGTATGTGACATCCTTGTTCTCGCGAAGAAGTGAAATTACTTTTTTTGTTACTTGTGAATTGTATCCTCCACATAGTCCTCGATTTGAAGTAATGAAGATGATAAGTGTTTTTCCGGTTTCTCGTTCTGTAAGTAATGGATGTGAAGTTTCTCCAACGTACCCAGAAAGTGATTCGAGTACCTCCCACGAATACGAAGCGTACGCACGTGAACTAAGCGTCGTGCTGATTGCACGCTTCATTTTAGACGCAGAGACGAGTTCCATCGCCTTTGTAATCTTCTTTGTATTTCTAATCGATTTTATTCGACGTTTTAGTTCTTTTCCTACAGCCATACAATACTATGCGAATATCTTTTTGAAATTTTCGAGTGCACTCTTAAGTTCTGCTTCTCCGTCGTCTTCCCACATTTTCTTTTCACGAACCTGCTTCAAAAATGTTTTTGCATTTGTTTCAGCATATTCGATAAATTCTGTTTGGAAACGTCCAATGTTTGAAATTGCAACATCATCAAGGTATCCCTTTGTAAGTGCGTAGAGAACAAGAACCTGATGTTCAACAAGCATTGGAGAGTATTGTGGTTGTTTCAAGAGTTCTACTCCGCGCTTTCCACGCTCAAGCTGACGTTTTGTTGCTTCATCAAGATCTGAACCGAACTGAGCAAACGCTTCAAGCTCACGGAACTGTGCAAGATCAAGTTTGATAGTTCCTGCAACTTTTTTCATAGCTTTAATTTGAGCTGATCCTCCAACACGAGACACAGAGAATCCAACGTTAATCGCAGGACGAATACCCTTGTAGAAGAGGTCAGTTTCAAGGAAGATTTGTCCGTCAGTAATTGAAATTACGTTTGTTGGAATGTATGCAGAAATGTCACCAGCTTGTGTTTCGATAATTGGAAGTGCTGTAATAGATCCTCCACCGTATTCTTTATTACGGCGACATGCACGTTCAAGAAGACGTGAGTGTAGATAGAACACGTCTCCAGGATACGCTTCACGTCCTGGTGGACGGCGAAGCAAGAGAGAGATTTCACGGTATGCTACAGCATGCTTTGAAAGATCATCGTAAATAATGAGAACGTCCTGACCTTTGTCCATGAAGTATTCGGCGATTGAGACACCTGCGTATGGAGCAAGGTATGAAAGTGCAGCAGGCTCTGACACACCAGCAGACACAATGATTGTGTAATCCATCGCACCACCTTCACGAAGGCGAGTTTCAAGTTTTCGAAGTTTTGAATCTTTTTGACCGATAGAAACGTACACACAAATCATATTCTGACCCTTTTGGTTCAAAATTGTATCGATAGCAATAGCTGTCTTACCTGTCTGACGGTCTCCGATGATAAGCTCACGCTGTCCACGTCCGATTGGAACAAGCGCATCAATCGCTTTAATACCAGTCTGCATTGGCTGGTCAACTGACTGACGTGTAATAACTCCAGGAGCAACGCGCTCGATTGGATATGTTTTTGTTGTCTTCATTGCACCCTTTCCATCAATTGGGTTACCGAGCACATCAACAACACGTCCAAGCATTGCATCACCTACACCGATTTCAAGAATTTTTCCTGTTGCTTTTACTTCATCACCTTCTTTAATCTTTGTATAGTCACCGAGCACAATAATACCCACTGAATCTTCTTCGAGGTTAAGAACTACTCCTGTAGTCCCAGATGGAAATGTCACCATTTCAGAACTTTTAACTGTAGAAAGTCCCGCAACACGTACGATACCGTCAAACACTTCGAGCACTGTACCAACGTGTTCAGTCTTTGCTTCCTTTTTGAAGTGAGCAATTTCTTTCTTGAGATTTTCGATTATGAGATTTTTTGTAGCCATATCTATGATTTTAGTAACTGTGCTTGTAATTGTTTGAGCGTGTTTAGAATTGTATTGTCGTATACTTCGTCGTGAACCTTTACTTTGAATCCACCGATTATTCGTTCATCTACTTGTTCCATCATGTGCACTTCTCGAGCTTTGTACTTTTTCTTCAGTGCTTCTCGTAAGTGTAATCGGGTTTTTTCAGAAAGTCGCTCATTGACCGTAACATGTGCTTCAACGATGTGGTGCTTTTTGTTGAAGAGCATTCGATACTCATCGAGAATCTTGTCGCTTTCGCTTAGCATGTTTTTCCGAGCGAGATATCCGGCGAATTCTTTGATGGCCTTCTTTGCATCTGCTTCTTCTTTTCCATCCGTCATCTCAAGAAGCACATGCGCTAAGTTTTTATAATCTACTGATTTCATAGTTAAATTTTCTTAATTGCGTCTTCGATTACTTTACCTTCGAGTTTCTTATCCATAACGTCGCCCAATACTTTTTCAGTAGCAGTAATTACCATCGTCGCAAGTTCTTTTCGTGCATCATCAAGAATACGATTCTTTTCAGCTTCAGCCTGCTTTTTTCCATTTGCAAAAAGCGTTGTAAGTTCTTCCTCAACTTTTGCAATTTCAGCTTCTCGCAACTCCTGAATTTCTTTTTTGACTTCTTTTGCTTTTACTGTTGCTTCTTGGTTTGCTTTTGCAATAATCGCCTTGTACTCTGCCTCAGCATTTTTCAAAAGCTCTTCTTGTTTTTTAGCGTTTTCGAGTCCACTTGCGATTGTCTGATTTCGCTCGTCCATGACTTTCTTAAGAGGCTTAAGCGCAAAAACGTACAAAACGACAAACACAACCGCAAAGTTTACAACTTGTGCGATCATGAGTTTCAAATCGAGGTGAAATGTTGAGATTAATGATTCCATAATTTTATTTAGTAGATAGTAGTTAGTAGAAATTCAGCACACTGCAAGTAGGCAGTAGCGAAGATTTGAGAAATCTCAAATCTTCAAACTGCTTACTTGATTGAAAGAGCGATCACGAGTGTGTAAATCGCGATAGCTTCAGCAAACGCAGCTGCGATAAGCATTGGAACGAAAATCTTTCCTGCAGCTTCTGGGTTACGACCAATAGCTTCCATTGCCTTTGATCCGATCCATCCGATTGCAAGACCTGGTCCAAGAGCTCCGAAACCGATTGCCATTGCTTTCGCAATTTCTGGTACGTGCTCTACGACTGATGTTGTTGTTACTGTATCCATAATCCTTATTATTTATCTAATAATATTTGACCTTTGCATTCTGATATCCAGAAGTGGATAGCATAAGGCACCGGTCAAACTATGCGGACACTTTTGCTCCGCTTTGTTCATCGACCATATCTCCGGGAACTTCATCAAGCATATGCGCTCCATGTTCCTCAGCATGACCATGATCTTCATCGTGGTCATGATCCTGTGCTGCGATTGTAAAGTACACCACAGTAAGGATCGAGAAAATGAACGCTTGAATAATACCGACAAAAATTTCCAAGAACAAAAATGGGATTGGCACAACGTACGCAACCATAGCAGTCATTGAGGCAAGAAGAACTTCTCCTGCAAATACGTTTCCGAATAGACGAAATGAAAGTGATGCAACCTTTGCTCCTTCTCCAACAATTTCAATAAGACCAACAGCAAATGTGATCGGTGCAACCAAAATCGTAACAGGGTCTTTTTTAATTTTTGTAAAAATTGTTCCGAGAACTTTAAGATTGATGTACTTATTAAACATTTTCCATGCACCAATACTGAAAATTCCAAAAATATTTGCTCCGATAACCGCAACAACAGCAATCGCGATAGTTGTATTCAAGTCAGCTGTTCCCGAACGCAAAAATGGAATAAATGTATCTCCGTGCTCCACTACTCCAAGACCAACAAGTGGAAGAAGTCCGATCCAGTTTGAGATAAGTATGAAGAAGAAAATTGAAACTGCAACTGGAAAAACTTTTTCGCTTATCTTTCTGTCGCCAGTTACCTGATCAGCAAGACCAAGACCCTTATCGATAAGTGCTTCAAAAACTTGCTGAAGCTTTCCAGGCACTTTTTTTATACTAAGGCGTACAAAAAAAGAAAGTACAATAATAATGAGTACTGTTGCCCAACTTGTGATGAGTGCATTTGTTATTGGAAGAGTACCGACATGTGTTACAGGTTCGGCATACAATGTTTGTTCGTGTTTAAGTTCGTGAGCTGTTTCAGATGAAGAATGAGGAACTGGCAAGCTTGTTGTTGTAGCTTCCATTTCATGAGCACTTTCTATGTTGTGCTGTACTGTTTCTTCCATAAATTATTTGTTTACGTCCGTTGTACGATTCTCAAGCGATTTCTGATATTTCTTTGACTCTCGGTAAATTCCAATTATTGAAACAAAGAAACCAATACCCACGATAGTTATAAACCATGTATTCCCTGTTCCATACTTTGAATCAAGAAATTTGCCAATCAATAATGCGATGACAACAGGAGTAGCAACCCATCCAGACATTCGTCCGAATACAAGTAATGCTTCTCTCCACATTTTTCCATCAATTGATGACATATCGTGTGTTTACACCAAAAATGGTCAAACGAGGTTTGGCCACTTGGGACGAAAATAGTTTACACGAAAAAGTAGGTTTTTCCAACCTTTACAAAATAATGTTTTGTGGTTACTTGCACGATTTTGTGTGCCCGGTAGGAATCGAACCTACGACCTCTGTCTTATCAGGACAGCGTTCTACCACTGAACTACGAGCACATTGATAACAAAAGCCCGTACAGGGCTCAAGTAAAAAAACTATAACAAATTTTTTCATTTTCGGCAATAAATCAAAACACCCGCAATTACTTGCGGGTGTTTTGATTTACCGAACTAGAATCGGCGTGGTTCCTGTGGGCGAGCCTCAGAAACTGTAAGTTTACGTCCCTGGAAATCCTGACCGTTGAACTTTTCAATTGCGCTTGCAGCATCTGCTTCGTTTTCCATTTCAACGAAACCAAATCCCTTTGAGCGACCAGTCATTTTGTCCATGATAATAGTTGCAGATGATACAGAACCACACTGTTCAAAGTGTGCCTTGAGATCTGCGTCTGTTGATGAGTAAGGAATACCACCAACGTAGAGCTTATTTGCCATACTACTTTACTTGTGCGCAAAGCGTGCGCACTCGCGGAAACTTATAAATGACAACCTCGATGATTGCCAAGTAGACGTAAAACATACACAACCTTAAAACAAGGCGCACATGAGAAACTAAACTACTTCCCATAGTGTACCACACATCTTAAAAACAAGCAAAACTATACTTGTATTCGAAGATACCTCGAAAGACCGAATTGGTCTTTGTAAAATTCATAGTGGGTATACCCTGCCTTATTCAATATATCTTGAATTCGCGGCACCTGATCATCGTCGTGTTCAATGTATACAAGCGCATGTTCTTTTAGAAAAAATCCGACTGATTGTATCAATTCATTAACAAGTGCCATACCGTTATTATCTGCAAAAAGTGCTCTGTGCGGCTCATTCTTTAACACTGACTCGTCAGTGACATTTCTAGATTTATCAACATATGGTGGATTCGCAAGCACAACATCATATTTTGAATTATTCGGTATTTTACTTAAAACATTCGATACAAAAATTGAATATCGCTCTTTGCTAATACTATTCAGTTCAAGATTAATTTGAATTTGTTTTGCCATACTCTCATCAATATCAACAAAATCAACATGAGCATTCGGAAATCGCATTAGTGTTGCAATGCCAATGCAACCACTCCCAGAAAAAATATCAAGTACATGAATCGGTTTGTCTCCAAATGTATTTTTGATATCTGCTAATGCTTTTTCAACCCAATACTCAGTTTCTACTCTAGGAATAAGCGGTTTGAAAGAAAGGTCGATTTTTGCACCCAAAAAACAAGAAAAACCGATAACATAATCTACCGGTTCTCCCTTTTCGATTCGACTTACATCGTTGTAAAATTCCCGAGACTTTTGTCCGTTATATTTTTCGCGAAGTAACCACTCGATTTCACGATCATTATTCATCATCACTAGAATCACCAACAGTTCCTTCCTCAAGAGCTGCGATAATTTTTGAAAGATTTCCTCCCATAATCCCAGGTATGTTTGACCATGACTGTTTGATACGATGGTCAGTAACTCGATCCTGCGGAAAGTTGTATGTACGGATTTTTTCTGAGCGATCAGCGGTGCCCACCTGATTTTTACGTTCTGCTGAGTACTTCTTCGCTTCCTCTTCTTCTGCAAGCATCTGAAGTTTTGCCTGCAAAATCTCCATTGCGCGCTCACGGTTTGCAAGCTGACTTCGTTCACTCGTAGCACGCACATCAATACCAGTCGGTTTGTGAATCAAGCGAACAGCGGTTTCAACTTTATTAACGTTTTGACCTCCCTTTCCACCTCCACGTGAGTATTCCATATCAAGATCAGCAGGATTGATTTCAAATTTTACTTTCTTACGGATTGGAAGTACTGCAACAGTAATTGTTGATGTATGAATACGGCCATTTTTTTCAGTATCCGGAATACGCTGGACACGGTGCGTACCAGTTTCAAATCGCAACTTCTTATATACATCTTGTCCTCGGACCTCAAATGAAGCTTCCTTGTATCCGCCTACGTCACTATCAGATGCGTCAACTTTTTTCCACCCCCATCCAAGACCTTCTGCATACGCCTGATATGCTCCTGCAAGTTCTGCAGCAAAAAGCGAAGCTTCGTCTCCACCAGCTCCTGCGCGGATTTCCAAAATAATTTCATTTGGGAATTGCTCTTCTTCTTTTTCGGCTTTCTCTATTGCTTCTACTTGCTCTTCTATTCCTTTCTTTTGCGCTTCAATAATTTCAAGTTCTTTAACAGCCATGTCATGAAGTTCTCCTTCACCCATCATCATTTCACGTACTTGTTCTTCTTCACGCAAAAGACGCTCATACCCTTCTGCAAGATATTGAGTCTTATGGTCTTTTTTTAGTTCTGGAAGTTTTTCTATTAGTGACATATATCTATTTTAGCAGAAAGCACAAAATCGCCATCAGGCGATTTTGTGCTTTCTAAAACGGAGTTATTTCTTAGCCTTTGCTGCAGCGCGGCGCTTGTTGAATTTATCGAGACGTCCCGCTGTGTCGAGAACGTTTTCCTTTCCAGTGTAAAACGGGTGACATGCTGCACAGATTTCAACTGCGAGTTCTGCCTTTGTTGACCCAACAGAATACGTAGCACCACATACACATGCGGCCTTTGCGTTTATTGAATATGTAGGATGGATATCTTTTTGCATAGGTCCAGATAATAGCACAGAGCAATATTCTTGGCAAGATGCAGAAATTTCATTGACAGATGCAGTTCAAGGCACGAGTGAGGCTTGCGACTAAAGTGTACTTAGACGTACACTGCAGGAGCAAACGAGCGAGTAACGCAGAAATGCGCTGTATATGAAATTTCTACTACCGACGAGAGACTCCATATTGATTTAAGTAATCAATATCAGCCTGAATTCCCACTTTAAGGTTTTGCACGCTTCGTCCGTATGAACACGTTTTTCCGCCACTTCCATAGTACTTACATGAAGCGCGAAGCTGGGCACTTGCGCTCGTACCTACTGCACCAAGATCTGTAAGGTACAACGCTGCAGCCATAAAGGCATCCTCTGCAAACCAAGGGTTTGGATAATGTCCGAGATCTGCCTGCAGTCTATTTTCAAAAAGCTTCCATGTTGATGGAATAAATTGTGCTGGTCCCATGGCACCACCGTATCCTGCAACACCGGCTATTGGACATGATACGACTGTCTTAAGTGGGTCAAATCCAAGCTTACTTGTGATCTCAAGAAATGGTGGAATATCACGTGATGGCTTCATTACGTTTGTGTATGTTTTGCCTGAGTTTACATTTACACCTCGACCGCTTGAAGTGTCACTGATATAACATTTTCCAACATTTGATCCAAGGTTAGACTCTTGAGTAAGTTCTGCGAGTAAAAATGCTGGATCGATGCCTGTCTTTTGCGATGCTTCGTTTGCATATTGAAGAGCCACATCAAAGCGGATTGACTGAGATCCTCCAGCAAGACTAAAGAGTTTTGACTTAATCTGCGCAACTTTTGCCTGCTGTTCAGCAATTACTTTTTGATACTGTGCTTCTTTGTTTTTACTAATAGCTAAAAGCTGTTTTTGTGTTGCTTGATCCTGCTGAATTCCCTTTTGCACCTGAATAAGATTCTGTTTTTCATCAACTGCTTTATCCTGTTCTTTTTCAAGTTCAGTCTTTTTTTGCTCCGTCACTCCTTTAATGGTATTGATACTATCTACCGAACTTTTAACTTTTGATTTAAGTGTGTCGTATCTGCTTACGTCTTCATAAAAGTCAGACAATGTATCACCTGAAAGCAAAAAGTGAGACGTCGTTGTAAAATCCATTTCATTCGTTTTACGAATAAGTTGAGCGAGTGATTCTTTTTGTGTTTCGATTTTTTCTGAAAGAGACACAATAGATGCTTTCTTTTCTGAAATCGAGTCTGAGAGCTGACTTATCTTTATGTTTTTTGATTTAATTTCAGCAGTTTTTGCAGCAATTTTTGTTTGCAATACTTTAATATCACCAGCCAAGCTACCTGACTGATTTTTCTGCTGTGCGAGCTGATTATTGAGCTCCTTAAGCTCGGCTTCTAGTTGATTCACCTGGTTTTGACAATATTGACGCTGTTCAGAAGAAGCGCCTGGAGAAAGAGTAAGACAGTCGAAGTCTGCTAGTACCTGTCTAGGCAAAAAAGCGCCTGTTCCAAAAACGAAACTAGCTACAAGAACAACAGCTGTACCGAATAAAAAAGCACCTGATTTCTTCATGTACGCTCTATTCTACCATACAAAAACCCAGACTCCGTGTGGAATCTGGGTTCTTGAATAGAATGATACGTATTAAGCAGGTTCTGCCCCCTCTTCTTCTTTCTTTCCTTTCTTCTGTACTTCAATTGCAGAGAAGTCGATAGCTGTTGGGGCTTCTTTTTCTTCTTTGATAGCTGAAACAGCAGCGATAATATCTGTTCCCTTAGCATGAGCAGTAACTCCCTGTGGAAGTGCTACATCAGCAACTGTAATGTGACTATCAAGTGTTGCAAGCGGTGAGAGATCAACAGTGATAAGGTGAGGAATATTTTTTGGAAGTCCCTTAACAACGAGTTCGTGCATAACTTTAACAAGTACTCCAAGTCCTCCCTTTGCTGCTGGAGAAACTCCAGTAAATTCGATTGGGATAGTAACTTCGATTGGCTTTGTAACGTCAACAGCGAGGAAATCGATGTGTGCTGGTACGTGACGCACAGGATCATTTACGATTTCGTGTACAAGTACAGTTGCGCTACCGTTTGGAAGTGCAAGCTCAATTGTTCCTGATTCTCCCGCTTCTTTAAAAACTTTCATGAAATCGCGTGCTGGAACTGTGATTGACTCAGTCTCGCGACCTGCTCCGTATACAACAGCAGGTACCATTCCTTCTGCGCGGATCATATTTACCTTTTTTCCCGCCTCTCGTGCGGATGCTTTTAGTGTAAGTGACATAGGGCCCTAGTATACAGGTTTTTTAAATAAAGTCAAAAAAATACGCCCCTGAATGGGGCGTATTTTATCGAGTTTTCATTATTGCTTCTGCTAATAGCGAAGCGACAGAAACGACATGTAATTTCGGAAATAATTGCTCTTTTTTAAGTGGAATGGTGTCAGTAATGTATATAGCATCCAACTCACTATTTGAAAGATTTTCCACAGTTCCATCGATAAAAACAGGATGAGTGACACACGCAACAACACGCGGTGCTCCCTCCTCCTTGAGTGCTTTAGCAGCCTTTGCAAGTGTTTGTCCGCTTGTCACAAGGTCGTCAATAATGACTGCTTCCTTATTCTCAGAGCTTCCAATCAATTTCATATGCTCAACAACATGTACTTTTTCAAGACTGCGCTTTTTTTCGAGCAGTATCATTGGAGCATCAAGCAATGATGCAAAACGCTGTGCGCGCTTTGTACCACCAGCATCTGGAGCAACAATAATCGGCTCCTTATGCTCCTTTGCAATTACATCTGCAAACAAATTGAATGAGAACAAGTGATTTACAGGAATATTAAAAAATCCAGCAGACGCGTCAGAGTGCATATCAATAGTAATAACCTTGTCATACCCAGAACTTTCAATCATTCGCGCAATCACGCGTGCAGAAACAGCCTCACCTTCACGGTGTGCCTTATCTTGTCGCATGTATCCAAGATATGGAACAACGGCAATAATCTTTTTTGCATCAGCGCCTCGAAGCGCATCTGCAATAAGACACATTTCAACCAATCTATCGTTTACAGGTGTAGATACTGAAAGAATAACAAACGCTGTCTTATCTCCTACATCATCCAAAACTCGAACACGTTGTTCAGTATCTTTAAATGAAGTAATTTCTAGTCTGCCCAACTCACAGCCAATAATTGATGCGACCTTCTCGGCGAGCGCCTGGTC
>CAYLXO010000005.1:0-3712 GCA_964387965.1 uncultured Candidatus Saccharibacteria bacterium | reverse complement strand
GTCTGCCCAACTCACAGCCAATAATTGATGCGACCTTCTCGGCGAGCGCCTGGTCATGCGAACCATGGAACAACATTCTGTCTGTCATATATGGAGAATAGTATACGATATTGAGTACCAAGTATCAAATTAGGTTGGCCCTTGAGCCAACCTAACCTTAAAAAAATATTCTTCGCCTTCTCTTGAACTTAATTATTCCAGGGATTTTTACAATTCTGTAAATTACCCTTCCGCGTGGGCGAATCTTGATAACTGTCTGTACTTCGTTAAATAACTCAAAAATATCACCTGGGCTTGAAATATTTTCAACTTCGATGTGACCCTCCTTAAAAGTCACTCTATGGTTAACAAAATATGTTTTTAAATACATTGCCAACATATATTGAAATATGTATTGACACTGTAGGCGTACTACGACGCTTTTCTGCGAACGAACTATTTCATATTTCATTGTGTGCACGTTTTTTAAAGTCTATTCCTCTCTAGTCATTGAGTCAAATTAATGAATCAAATACTTTCCGATGTCGGCTTTTGTTAGACCCACTTTTTTACCGGGATTGAAAATATTTTGCGGGTCAAAAATACGCTTTATTTCAGCAAAAAGATCAGTCATGTCTTTTCCAAACATATCAGTGAGATATGGTGTACGAATAATTCCATCATTGTGTTCTGCAGTGATTGATCCACCGAGCTTGATAACAAGCGAGTATACTTCTTCTGATACATCAAGAATCATTTTTTCAGACAACCGAGCATCAGTATCAATAAGCGGAATCAAATGGAAGTTACCATTTGCAGCATGACCGTGAATATTGTACGAAAGTTTATACCGTTCGAGAATTTCTCGGATAGCTGGGATAAATTCAGGCAATTTTTGAGGTGGGACAATCACATCGTCAATAAATGGAGCAGTGCGCTTACCGTGAAAATGCTCTCGCAAAAGCGCAAAACTATCACGTCGTATCGTCCAATACTTTTCCGCACCCTCTCGGTTTCTAACTGTTTTTGTAGAAAGTTTTGGAATATCTGCCAAATCACGCTTTAGTGTTGTGACACGGTTCCATACTTCTTCTTTGTCATCTCCCGCACACTCTACAAGGAGGACAAGTTTAGGCATCCCTCCAATCATCATGCGAAACTCAGGAATAAATTCAAAAAACAATTTCATAGCACGCAATAGTCCAAGTTTTTTAATAAAACCGAACCAAAATTTTACCGCAAGGAGTATTGTCTTATCATCATATGCTTCAATTGTTTCAGGTCCTACGGCAAGAGACTTAAGAACAATATTCGGCAACTGTTCCAAATCTTTTAAGAAAAGAACCAGCATTGAAGAATATTTTTTTGTTTTTACGAGACGAATATCAGCTTCTGTCACAATACCAAGAGTACCCTGCGAGCCAACGACGAGCTGTGAAAGATCAAATATCTCATCCCCCGTTGTCTCGTCTTTCCTAATAACATTCCAAATATTGTAACCGGCTGAATTTTTTGAAACTTGTGGACGTTTTGATTCGATAAGTGCCTTATTTTTTTCAATAAGATTCAAAATATTTTTATAGACTGAGCCAACGAAGTCACTTTTTTCACCACGCTGGAGAGCTTCACTCTTTTTCATTGGACCAATATTTTCAATTGAACCATCTGAAAAAACCATCTCCAGACTTGCTACATAATCCTCAGTCTTTCCGTATTTAAGTGTAAGTTCACCAGCAGAATTGTTCCCAATCATTCCACCAAGCGCATTGATACTTTTTGACGCAGTAAAACACGGGAGCAATAATTCCTGCTTGAGTGTAGCTGGCTCGAAATCGTGATAAAAAACACCAGGCTGTACACGTGCATGTCCAGATACTGTTACCGGTCGCGCATGCGGATAATGAGGCATCATTGCGTAATCTGGTACAGTCTTGATCTCAGATATTGTATTTAAGTAACGCATCACATCAAGCGAAATTGAATTCGTAAGTGACCCTCCCGCCATACAGGTACCTGCTGATCGTGGTGTAATAGATAGATTTGGATTATTCTTTTTTTCGTTTGCTACATATTTAACGAGTAGAGATATATCCTCTTTATTCTTTGGATACAAGACGGCTTCTGGTCGTACCTCAAAAAGACTAGCGTCATGACTGTGTTTTGTGAGTGCTTCGTCGCTTGTATCAATATCCCCTTTAAAAAAAGCTTTTATGCCAGCTAAATATGTATCCATAGCGTAATTCTAACATACCGTGATAAAATATCGCCATATGAGTACATACGATTTTTTATCTATTGGCGACATTGTCGTTGATGATTTTATCCGAATTAAAGACGCAGAGGCCACTTGTGACCTCGATCAGGAAAACTGTAAATTGTGCGTTCGTTTTGGCGACAAGGTTCCATTTGAATTTCATGATGTATTGTATGCCGTAGGAAACAGTGCAAATGCTGCTGTTTCGGCTGCACGACTTGGCCTTAATTCTGCAACACTTGGTGTGGTTGGAAATGATGAACACGGAAAAAAATGTATTGAAACAATTGCTGGAAACAAAGTCTCGACTGAATACGTCGAAACTGATCCTGCTCTTCCAACAAACTATCACTATGTACTTTGGTATGGACCAGAACGCACTATCCTCGTAAAACATGCCCCATACGAGCGCCATCTTCCAAAAGACCTCGTTCCTCCGAAATGGATTTACCTCACATCGCTTGGCTCAAATACTGAAGCTTTTCATCATGAAATTGCTGAGTGGCTTAAATCTCATCCAGAAACAAAACTCGCATTCCAACCTGGGACATTTCAAATGCTTCTTGGAAAAGAAAAACTTGCCGACATCTACAAAATGTCTGAAGTATTTTTCTGTAATTACGAGGAAGCACAGCGAATCTTGGGCAACACTGAAACAGATGTAAAAAAGCAGATGGAATCTCTTTCAGCACTTGGTCCTAAAATTGTTGTAGTCACTGATGGCTACAAAGGGGCTTACGCGCGTGACGTAGACGGAACATGCTGGTTTATGCCAATTTATCCTCACGAACCAAAAGAGCGTACTGGTGCTGGAGATGCATTTGCCTCAACTGTCACATCTTGTCTTGCACTCGGGAAAACACTTGAAGAAGCACTTATGTGGGCACCGATAAACGCGATGTCAGTGACACAAGAAACTGGTGCGCAAAAGGGACTTATCGGCCAAGAAAAAATTATGGAATACTTGAAAAACGCTCCTGCAGACTACAAACCAAAAAAGATATAACAAAAAATCCCGCATATGCGGGATTTTTAGCAGAATCACAAACAAAGTACTCTACCTTTTGCCATATTTCTTAAAACAATAATCTTCGAAATCTTTTATTTGCTGGGGCGTTCCAGTTGCATTTCTAATTGGAACATTTAAACATTCCTGAAGTTTTTTATCTGATTGAATTGGTCTAACTATAAATTGATAAATCAATACAATTGAAAATACTATTGCCAATATAAATACAGATTTTTTCATGGTTTATTTACTTAATTTTTGTGAAAGATTCATTTTATATACTTACGACTTACGATTCACAGCTTTCTTAATAGCTTCTTCAATTGCTGAAGCTCCCATTCCAAAGTGTTCAATAAGCTCACTTGGACTTCCTGACTCGCCGTATTTATCATGCATTCCTACGAATTCAATTGGCGTTGGAAAATTCATTGCAAGACATTCAGCGATTGTACTTCCAAGCCCGCCAGCAA
>CAYLXO010000004.1:0-44364 GCA_964387965.1 uncultured Candidatus Saccharibacteria bacterium | reverse complement strand
TCTGGACAAAACGTAGGTAGAGGCACTTTCATCTTTGCATAAAAACCAAAATCGTCTTGGTCGATAACGAAGTCACTTTTACAGTTTTGGCAATTTCGAGTTTCCATACCTAAAGTCTACAGGACTTCCTTCTGATAGCAACTCTCACAAAATACAATCTCAGGTCGCTCAGGTGCGTAGCTTGTTTCGAATTCGTTAGAGCAATTTTGGTTCATACACTTCCTATGCCAGAACTTAAATGGATTCTTCCACTTTAGCCGGTCATAGTATCTACAGTTTGGACAGTAGCGTGGTATGGGTAATTTCATGAGTCTATAGAATGCTAATTCATCTGGGATTATTTTAAACGCAGAAGTACAACGAGTCTTGGGGTCTCCATTGTTTGGGCATGCTATTACTTCGTTTAATATAGAATCCTGTACATCTACGATTGAGTCAGGAAGATCTTTACTCAATATTGTTGCAGGATATGACTTTGCATCCATATCTCTCCATCTGTAACCTTCTGCAAGCGCTTTTTCTTTTGTAAGAGGAGCTTCTTCAAAAGCCAATGTTTCGTTATATGCAAATGGTGATAGTTCGGTAGGGAAGTATTCTCCATATTTGTAGATTCTCCCGAGTTTATCTACATAAGGCATTTCGTCCATATGTTTTTTTATTTTAGGAACGAGTTCATCGTATTCTTCTTTTGTGTACTGTTTGTTTAAGATACAGTATTGATTTCTCATAAGGCCAAAACATCCAAAACAATCTTTACAGTTTCTACAGTTTGCCGAATATTCCAAATTCTGACTTCCACCACCACAACTTTTTGTAAATTTTATATTTGTCATGGCTTTTCCTCCATAAACAACTTCGTAACAATCTGAAACCTGTCCGGTAAACATAATGTCGTGCGAATTTTCTGATGCAGTATTTAGAATAATGTAGGAGTTTCTCAAATTTTCTGAATCAAGAACACCGAAACACTTTATACAATTATTTGAGTGGCGGATAAAATCGCCGGTACATCCGGAGGAGTTTTTTATGTCCGCATATTTATGTATAGAGCTGAGCATCAAATTAGAGAATTCTTTCTTGGCTGTAGTTTGTTCATGGTACGTGTTTAAATTAAGAGAGGCCAATTCTTTTGTGTATTCTTCCTTTGTAAGTTGCTTGTTACGAAAAACATAGCTTTTGTTCCGCAAGTTGCTAGACATAAAGCAGTTCGCGCAGTTTATGCAATCATAAAGAAATGCAGACGAAACACACTCGTGACTTTCGAGCAGAAATTTACAATCATAATTCGCATACGATCTGACATTTTCGTAGCAACGATCATTTTTCTTTATTAAAAGACAATCCACACAGTTTTTTGTGCCCCGAAATACATATTTTGAATAAAAAATATTTTCTGATCCATGTATTCCGTATGACAAATACGAATTTTTACTTCCAGAAATATAGTTTGAGTACTCACAACCCTCACCGTTTGTTTCCGTCTGTTCCATTGATATAACAGGAGTTTCTTTAAACATTTTGAAAAATTGTTCGAAAAAGTTTTTCGAAAAATCATAATCTCTTCCATATTCACGGCCATCCCAATTTTCTCCGTGTTTACATTTAGGACAGTAGATTGTATATCCATCATCTTGATGATGCATTGTTATAAGAGACTTTTTGCACCTTGCGCACGTACCTTTATATAGAGCACTTTCGCTAATAAGTGCCGAGCGTCTAATGTGTCTACAAAACGGACAAAAGGTCGGCTTCGGTACCTGCATTTTTTGGTAGAACAAAAGATCATCTTCGTCGATGACAAAATCAGATTTACAGTTTTGGCAGTTGTGGGTTTCCATGATTGTTAGCCAGCTATAGTATAAAAATTTTCTACTGTATCTTTGATAGAAGCAGAAAGAGGGGATGGGAGATTATCAAGAGAGAACCAGTTCATCTCCTCGCATTTTTCTGTTTCAAGAATTTTTGGTGTTCCACTTTTTATACGGCAGGTAAAAATGGTTGTTACCCAGTGTTGGTTTTCACTTGGGAGTATGTGGTCGATGGCAGGAAGCTGACCATCAATTTCTATTTCGCATCCGATTTCTTCACGCGCCTCGCGTATGACTGCATCTTTCATTGTCTCACCGAATTCGATAGAACCTCCTGGAATAGTCCAGTGGCCGATTTCATTTTTTGCGCTAGCGCCGCGCTTCATAAGAAGTATCTTGCCTTCATCATTAAAGATGAGAGCTCCAGCACCTATTCCTATGTAGTCTGCACCTGCTTTCATATTTTTAGACCGCTATAGGAGCTTTAATAGCTTCATGAGGGTTGTAATCTACAAGTTCAAAATCTTCAATTGTAAAATCCTCGATTTTGTTTTTTGCTGGGTTGATTTTCATTTTTGGAAGTGGGCGAATATCAGAACGGCGAGTGAGTTGAAGCTTTGCTTGTTCGATATGATTTTTGTACAAATGTACATCACCACCAGTCCAGACAAATTCTCCTGGTTTTAGTCCGCAAATTTGCGCCATGATCATTGTAAAAATTGAGTATGACGCAATGTTGAAGGGAACACCAAGGAATGTGTCGCAACTACGCTGATAGAGCTGACAAGAAAGTTTGCCATCTGCTACATAGAATTGGAAAAAACAATGGCATGGTGGAAGGCCAGCAATTTTCATTTCCTCGATTTGACCAACGTTCCATGCAGAAACAATCATGCGTCTATCATCAGGATTTTTTTTGATAGTCTCAATTACTTGTGCGAGCTGGTCGATGTGCCCGCCATTTGGCGTTGGCCAACTTCGCCACTGGTATCCATAGATGGGACCGAGATTTCCGTTTTCTTTTGCAAACGTTTCGTCAGATTTTATTTTCTCAACAAATTCTGCCATTCCAGTTTTCCATTCCTCTCCATTTATTTCTGGGATAGGTAAATTATTTTTCTTTAGATATGCCTTGTAAGGCCACTCATCCCAAATATGCACGTTGTTGTCGGCGAGATATTTTAAATTTGTATCTCCACGCATAAACCAAAGGAGTTCGTGAATGATAGCTTTGATAGGGACTTTCTTAGTCGTGAGAAGAGGGAAGCCGTCTTCGAGATTGAAGCGCATCTGGTAGCCAAGAAATGATTTTGTACCCGTACCTGTACGGTCGGTTTTTTCGTTTCCTTCATCGAGGAGTTTTTGGAGGAGGTCTAAATATTGTTCGTCTACGTGGCGAGATTTCATATTTTTAGTATACAGAAGTTGTAGAAGTCTGCACTTATTGACATTTTTTGATAATAGTGTTATTCTTTCCTTAGTATTCTCACTAGAGGCGATCGGCCTCATTTTTAATTAAGAGAATGCCGATTATGGAATTTAGCATTGTTTGTCAGAGCTAAGGTCCATGACAAACAATAGTTATATGCATAAAGGCAATTCTGCACGACCACAATCAGGTGGTAAATTTGCTCGAAGCCACGGAGGTGGAAGCGGGCGAAAATTTAATGGTAAGTCTTCTCCAGTAACACGTTCTGGGGGTGGTTTTCGATACACAGGTCCAGCACCACGCCCAAGTGGTGATTCATCTCGTGGACACAACAGTGGCGAAGGCGCTTCACGTAGTTCATACAAAGGAGGTCATTCTGACCGTCCTTCATTTGGTGGCGGACGCGGTGGGCACGCCTCGACTCGTTTTGAATCATCAACACGAGGCGGGTTTAAGGGTGGCGGTGGAGGTCGTCGTTCAAAGAGTTTTGAGCGCAATCGTGCGCCAGGACGAAATTTCAACAAGCGTGGTCGTTATGGTGGCACAGCCGTTGACTACTCAAAGTTTGTAAAAAAGGCAGTACAAGTTGAAGAAAAACCATATGTACCAGTACACACATTTTCAGACTTTCCATTTCTCGATTCTTTGAAGCGTAATATTGCAAAAAAAGGATTTATAAACCCAACTCCAATTCAGGATCAGTCAATTGAGCACATAATAGCGGGGAAAGATTTCTTTGGACTTGCAAACACAGGTACAGGAAAAACAGGTGCATTTATTTTGCCACTTATCAATCGCGTAGCGCAGGATAAAAAACAGAAAGTTCTCATACTTGCACCGACACGTGAGCTTGCACAGCAAATCGATGTTGAATTCCGCGCGCTTTCACAAATGATGTCACTCTTTTCAGTTCTTACAGTAGGAGGAATGCCAATTTTCAAACAGATTCGTGAAATTCGCCGTGGAATCAATTTTGTCATTGGTACGCCAGGACGAGTTGTAGATCTTATAAAACAAAAAGCACTCGACCTTTCTGATTACGGTACAGTAGTGCTCGATGAAGCAGACCGCATGCTTGATATGGGATTCCGTGATGATATGGAATTTATATTGAATAAATGTCGTGCTGATAGACAGACACTCTTTTTCTCTGCGACTCTTTCACCAGATATTCGCAAACTCACTGACAAATATTTGAAAGACCCTCTCTTTGTTTCTGTTGTGAAAGGGGAGACAAGTAAAAATATTGATCAGGATGTTGTGCGTGCACGACCGGCAGACAAGCTCGAACTTCTTCACGATATTCTTATCAAAGACGGTTCAGACAAGGTACTTATTTTCCGCGAAACAAAACGCAGTGTAGATACTCTTGAAAAAGAATTGAAAGATCGTGGGTTTAAAGTAGCTGGTATTCACGGCGACAAACACAATCGAGAACGTGTTCGCACGCTCGCAGCGTTTAAGGAAAATAAAATCACTATTTTGATTGCAACTGATGTTGCAGCTCGCGGACTTGATATCCCGAATGTAACACACGTTATCAACTACGATATTCCAAACGACTACGAAACATATGTGCACCGAATCGGACGAACAGGCCGAGCCGACAAGAAGGGTACGGCTCTGACATTCATACCAGGGTAACAGCGAACTCTCTAAAAGGTATTCTATGTAGCACGTAGAATACCTTTTAGGTTGCCTCTTGACAAATATTGATTTTAGGAGCAGACTTAAACCAAGTCAAAATGTTGCTTAAAAAGTCCGTATATTCTCTATAATATTGAGAATAAGTGCGGTACCATAGGCCATTTTTTTGTAGGGAGTCATGTAAAGGCAACCTAATCACAAATTAAATTTCATATTGTTTCTATATATTTATGCAGGGTAACATCACGTTGCCCTGTATTTTTTTCTAATTACAATTTTCATGATAGAATTCGCATATTAGTGTTTAATCTATATATACATGAGCTCATATAAGGAAACGGAAGTGTTTGATGCAATTGCGGGCGAAGCTAAAAGACAAGCAGAAGGACTTGAGCTCATACCGAGTGAGAACTACGTATCAAAGAACGTGCTTCTTGCAAACGGTTCAATTCTTACAAATAAATATTCAGAAGGATATCCTGGTCGTCGCTACTATGGCGGACAAGAATACACAGATGTAGTAGAGCGGCTTGCAATTGAACGCATTTGTAAACTTTTTAATTGTAAATTTGCTAACGTTCAACCTCACTCAGGTGCTCCAGCCAACTTGGCAGTATATGCAGCGCTACTTGAACCGGGGGACACTGTACTTGGTATGGACCTCTCTCATGGAGGACACCTTACACACGGGCACCCGATGACACTTCCAGCAAAGATCTACAAATTTGTTACATACAAAATGAAAGATCCAGAAACTGGCGAGATTGATTACGATCATCTTCGACAGGTGGCACTTGAACACAAACCAAAACTAATCATTGCTGGATTTTCTGCATACCCACGTACACTTGATTACAAAAAGTTTGTTGAAGTAGCAAAAGAAGTCGGTGCAATCACTATGGCAGATATGGCGCACATTGCAGGACTCATTGCAGGTAAAGCTCTTCGCAACCCATTTGATGATGGATTCGATATCATCACATCTACAACACACAAAACACTTCGCGGACCACGCGGAGGAATCATTCTTACACGTGAGAACGAAGAAATTGCAAAAAAAATCGACAAATCAATTTTCCCAGGAATTCAAGGTGGACCACACATGCACACAATCGCGGCAAAGGCAGTAGCATTCGGCGAAGCACTTACGCCAGCGTATCAAGAATATGCACAGCAAGTTTTGAAAAACGCAAAAGCAATGGAAGCAGTATTCCACCGTGAAAAAATTCGCATGATTGGAGGGGGAACAGACAACCATCTTATTCTTGCAGATGTATTTGGCTCAATCGGTGTTACTGGAAAAGAAGCGCAGACTGTACTTGATGAAGTGGGGATTACTCTTAACATGAACTCAATCGCGGGGGATACACGCAAGCCACTTGATCCATCCGGAATTCGTCTTGGAACACCAGCAATCACTACTCGTGGGTTTAAAGAGGCAGATTGCGCACGCGTTGCAGAACTTTTGATTGAAACCCTTCGCAATAAAGACGATGAAGGGAAAAAGAAAGTGATAAAGGAGGAAGTGAAGGCTCTTGCCATGCAGTTCCCAATTCCTGAGTCGTTTGTATAATTGACGCATTTCTTTGTTGCTTCACTCAATTTGTTCCTGCAACGTATTATTAATACGTTTTAGTCACAAAATTGAGTTTGCGCCTTGAACTGCATTCAATTATCCAAACGATAATATAAAATCTGCATGATCGAAGTCGAGAAAAAATTTTTCATATCCCCCGAACAAGAAAAACTGCTTATTCAAGATGCAGAATTTGTTGGCGAAAAAGTTTTTGTTGATGAGTATTTCGATTATTCAAATTGGTCACTTACCACAAAAGATACTTGGCTTCGCATGCGAGGGGATAGATGGGAATTGAAAATGCCACTTAATATCGGTCCAGATAGAATGGCAGATCAATATAGAGAGATAGAAAATGAAAGCGAGATAATCATCGAACTTGGTTTTGATAACACAAAAAGCCTCGTAGACAATCTTAAAGGTCTTGGCATAGAGAAATTTTGTCGAATTGAAACAACTCGTAGGAAATACAAGAAAAATGGTTTTACTATCGACATAGATAGAATGGATTTTGGCTATGATATTTGCGAGATTGAAAAAATGGTAAATTCTGAACACGAAATTGAGCCTGCAATTAAGGATATTTTGGAATATGCGAAAACAGCTGGACTTACTAGCGCACGAGTGCGTGGAAAAGTGCTAGAATATTTACGTAGAAATAATCCAGCTCACATGGAAGCAATAGAGAAATCTATAGGCCGACCAGACTAAATATGAAAATCGCATTTGAAAACAATTTAAAAACTGTCCTTCAATTTGAAAAAGGGGATGAGCCAATTTCATTACTTACAGAATTTGCCGAAAAAGCAGGGAAATCTTTCCATTTTTCTATGATTGGTGGGTGCACAGATGTTGAGCTTGCTTACTATGATATCGATACACAAAAGTATTCTTCAAAAACACATTCAGCTCGAAATATTGAAGTCATAACAATCACCGGTAATGTTGCTTGGATAAACGGAGCGCCGTGGGTGCATGCGCATGGGGTGTTTGGAGACGACAATCACGAAACTTTTGGTGGACATGTAAATAAACTCATAATATCTGCAACAGGGGAAGCAGTCATTGATTGGCTTCCAGAAAAACTCGAAAAAAAGATTGACCCAAACAGTGGGCTAAAATTATTCTGTGAACAAAAATGAAACTAGTCCTCGCGTCAAATTCTGGGTTTTTATATGAAGAAGGATACAAGCTTCTAGGGATTCCTTTTTCAGAAATTAGGCTTGGATATGTAACGACGGCAGGTAATTTGCGCGAAAATAAATCGTATATCGAAAATCATAAAAACGAGATGAAAAAACTCGGTATAGATTTCTACGAATTTGATATTAAAGATAAAACAATTGATGAACTCAGGAGTTTTTTTCAAGACAAAAATGTTATTCATGTTGTTGGCGGAGATACGTGTTACTTGCTTTTAGAAGCTAGAAAATCAAATTTTAAAATTTTTTTAGATGAATTTTTTCAAAGAGGCGGAATGTATGTAGGAACAAGTGCAGGTTCATATATCATGGGTGCAAATATTGAAACTACATTCTGGAAAGATAAAAATAAGGAGACTTATGGGCTTACAGATTTTGCCGGGCTGCATTTTGTGCCGTATATGTTTTTTGCTCATTATACGGATGAAATGAGAGAAAAAATAAAAGAAAAAGTTGACCATTCGAAATATCCCGTGAAGATTTTAAGAGATGGACAAGCACTATTTTGCGACAGTGGAAAATGTGTGTTTGTAGGTAAGGATAAAGAGGTTATCATATAGACATGAAAGTCATATTAGGTTCAGCATCTGCAAAAAGGAAAGTATTACTCGAGCAGGCCGATATTAAAATCGGTACAGTTATTACGCCAGATGTTGATGAGAAGGCGATTCGCGAAAAAGATCATTTGAAACTTGTTCAACTTCTTGCCAATGCAAAACGTGATGCACTCCTTGCTCGCATTAGCGAACCCGCTTTTCTTATAACAGCAGATACAATTTTGTTTCGAGGGGATGATCTCTTTGAAAAACCACTTTCTGCAGACGAAGAACGAAAGTTTCTAAAAGCGTATGACGGGAAGACTCCATTTGGTTTTGCTACAGCAATAACTGTTACAAATATAGAAACAAAAGAAACACGCGAAGGACTTGATGTTGGAGAGCTTGTTATGGGTCCGTTTAACGACGCGTTTATAGAGCGATATATCGCCAAAGGAACATACGGGCAGTATGCAGGTGGATTTACTTATATGGATCCAGAGTTTCCTCCTGCCGTAAAAAGTTTGAAAGGCGGAACAGATACTTTAATGGGAATGCCAGTTGAGCTCTGTAAGTCTCTGTTAAAACAGCTAGGCTGGAAAGAGATAGATTAGTAATACCCAAATTTTCTTGGTACAGTAACCCTATGGCAAAGGGGAAACTTATAGTAATAGACGGCACAGATGGTTCAGGAAAGGCGACTCAGAGCGAGCTTCTTGCTAAGCGATTAAAGAAAGAGGGCTATTCTGTAAAGATGGTAGATTTCCCTGAATATTACGGGAACTTTTTTGGTGCGTTTTTGGGACACTGTCTTTCGGAACAATATTACAATTGGGTAAATATTCACCCAAAGATTGCATCAGTTGTGTATGCGGCTGACAGGTTTGAATCGAAGGCAAAGATTGAAAAATGGATAAAGGAAGGACACATTGTGCTCGCCAATAGATATGTTTCGGCAAACCAGATTCACCAAGGCGGAAAAATAAAAGATTCAAAAAAGCGTGCCGAATTTATGAAGTGGCTTTCTAAGATGGAATACGATGTATTCAAGATTCCAAAACCAGATATGGTTTTCTACCTATATCTTCCACTTCCAATAATTAAGACTCTCATCAAGAGTCGAAATATGCACCACGCGCGTGCCTATCTTGGAAAAAAGAAAGATGTACATGAAAACGATTTTAATTTTTTGAAAAATTCTGAAATGAGTGCGTTGTGGCTTTCAAAGCGCGAAAAAGCATGGAAGAAAATAGATTGCGCAAGTAAAGACGGAATACTACCACGCGAAGTTATCCACGAAAAAGTTTTTGCTGATGTCAAAAAGATTTTGAAGTAATCTATGGAGCATCTCTATCTTGTAGATGAGAATGATGAAGTGCTTGGTATAAAACCAAGGCACGAAGTAAATTCAAACGACAGATGTAGAATTGTTTTGCTTTGGGTTGAAAATGATAGAGGTGAAGTATTGCTTGTTAGGCGTGCCCATACAAAGAAAACGTTTCCAGGACTTTGGTCATACGCTGTTACTGGCGCGGTGAGTCATCCAGAATCATACGACGAGGCAATAGTGAGAGAAATGGAAGAGGAGCTTGGTATTAAGGGTTTTAAGCCGGAGGCACTTATAAAAATGAATCGAGATTTTGCTCAAGGCAAGTGTGTGGGGCAATTTTACAAGCTTGTTATTCCAAACGACTACGAATTGATTCCCGACAAGGAAGAAGTCGCAGAAATTAAATGGGTTTCAAAAAATGAACTTCCAGAATTGATTTTAAATGATATCGACCAATTCGTACATAGGTTTGATGAAGAGATAAAGCATTTTTTGAATTAAATTTTATTATGAGAATCCCCATTGTAGACGAACAAGATGAACTCATCGAATACAAAGACATCGATGAAAGAAAAAACGGCGAAATTTGTCGAGTGTCTGCTTTGTGGGTGACAAATGAAAAAGGGGAAGTCTTACTTGCAAAGCGTGCGAAAGTAAAAAAAAGAGAACCAGGGCTTTGGGGCCCCGCAGTTGCTGGTACGGTAGAAGAGGGAGAGACGTATGAATCAAATATAATAAAAGAAGCTGCAGAGGAAATTGGGCTTATAAATTTTATTCCGAAAGAGGATCAAAAAATGCGACGCTCAACCAGTCATGAATATTTTTGTCAGTGGTATAGCTCGGAAATAAATAGCGAGTATACATTTACAAGAAGAGAAGATGAAGTAGATGAAATACGTTGGTTTGCAAAAGAAGAAATCTTGAAACTTTTTCAAGAAAACCCTAGTATGTTTGTACCGAGTTTTGTTTTGACTATCAATCATTTTATAAAAGGAAACGATAATGCAAATTAAAGTAAAAAAATTAAAACCTGAGGCAAAGCTTCCCAAATACCATCATCCAGGAGATGTAGGGATGGATGTGTATTCAATGGAAACGGTGACGATTATGCCAGGGGAGCATCATCGTTTTATGCATGGATTTGCAATGGAATTTCCTATTGGATACGCGGCTATCATCAAAGACAAATCAAGTACTTCAAATGCGGGACTCCATACCATGGGTGGTGTATTTGATGCTGGATTTCGCGGAGAGTACAACACACATATCGTAAATTTGTCTGACAAACCGTATACCGTAGAAGAAGGAGACAAGATTGCGCAGATAGTCATCTATCCTGTAGAGATTGCAGATCTTGTGGAAACTGATAGTCTAAGTGAGTCAGCACGAGGCGAAGGAAGCTTCGGATCGACTGGAAGGAAATAGTTTAAAGTCTAAAGTCATAAAATGCAGGAACAAATAAAAATACAAATACAAAATGCTTTGAAAGAACTCGGAGTCGATGCTCCGAATGTTTTGCTTGAGCACCCAGCAGATCTATCACACGGAGATTATTCGACAAATGTTGCTATGGCACATGCAAAGGCACTAGGTAAAAATCCGCGCACTCTAGCAGAAGAAATCGTTACAAAACTTTCTGAAAATAAAATTAAAGAAATTGAAAAAATAGAAATTGCAGGTCCTGGGTTTATAAACTTCCATCTTTCAAAAGAATTTTTTGCACAGTCACTTAAAGAAATTGCAGACACTAAAAACTGGGGAAGCAACAGCGCATCAGCGGGGAAAAAGGTAATGGTTGAGTACACCGACCCAAATCCATTTAAGCCATTTCATATCGGGCACCTAATGACCAATGCTATTGGAGAATCAACGGCTCGTATTTTTGAATATTCTGGTGCAAACGTAGTCCGTGCCAACTATCAAGGAGATGTAGGGCTTCATGTTGCAAAGGCACTATGGATGCTTATGAAAAAAGGTAAGGGCGATACTACACTCACCGTTGAAAAACAGGCAGAATATATTGGTGCTTGTTACAGCGAGGCTTCAAATTTGTATGAAGAAAGTGCAGATGTAAAAGCCGAGATTGATGCAATAAACAAAAAAGTGTACGAAAAAAGCGACTCAGCGATAAATGAAATGTATGACTGGGGAAGAGAAGTGACTCTTCAAGCTTTTGAAACAATCTACAAAACACTCGGCACAAAATTCAATAATTACTTTTTTGAAAGCACAATGGCACCGCTTGGTGCCGGTATTGTGCGTGAGAATATAGGAAAAGTATTTGCTGAGTCAGACGGAGCAATTGTATTTCATGCTGAAGAGCATGATCCAAAACTTCACACTCGTGTGTTTATCACAAAACAAGGGTTGCCAACGTACGAAGCAAAAGAAATCGGTCTTACTGTCACAAAATTTACTGAAGTAAATCCCGATTTATCTATTGTTGTTACTGCAATCGAACAGGGTCCATATATGGAAGTAGTGCAAAAAGCGCTTTCAATCATGCATCCTGACTACGAAAGTCGCATGAAGCATCTTACACACGGGATGATGCGTTTTGCTCATGGAAAAATGAGCTCTCGAAAAGGAAATGTGATAACAGGTGAGTCACTTCTGAGTGACACGAAAGAACTTGTTTTTGAGAAAATTAAAGACCGAGAATTCGAGAATTCAGAAAAAGAAAAACTTGCTGAACAGGTAGCTGTTTCTGCTATTAAGTACGTAATTTTAAAACAAGCTCTTGGCGGTAATATTATTTACGACGAGGAAAAATCTGTGTCATTTGATGGTGACTCTGGGCCATATCTTCAGTACACAACCGTGCGTGCTGGTTCAATATTAGAAAAAGCAAAAGCACAGGGAGTCGTAGGCAACACATCAATTCCAGAAAATTGGAGTACAACCAATCTTGAAAAAATGCTTTACCGTTTCCCTGAAGTTGTAGAACGAGCATTTTCACTTCGAGAGCCACATCATATTGCAGGGTATATGACCGAACTTGCTTCAACGTTTAATTCTTTCTACGGGCAAGAACAGATTGTAAATCCTGAAGACGCTTCTTCACCATACAAAGTGGCACTTACAGGCGCATTTCGAAAAACAATGGAGAACGGACTTTACCTCCTTGGTATTAATGTGCCAGAGAGGATGTAATACGCGTTTGTTTGAAATGTGTGTATCTTGTGCTACTGTATGAGTACAAGTTTTAGGGGATATCAACCCTCAAGTTTGCCGAAGGCAGATAAGCTCTTGGAAGAACGTTCATCTGATACATGAGCAAGTAGACCCAAGCGGGAGAGCCCGTTACAGCAGAGAAGAAGCCCGAAAGGGGGAATTAAGGTGGTACCACGAGGAAACTCGTCCTTAAAAAACAATTGTATTGTTTTTTAAGGACGAGTTTTTTACTTATATGACCAAAGAAAAAATTATAAATATGTTTGGCACAGCTGGGGCAACTCTTGCCATACTAATGTTTGTGTCACTCATAGAAATAGCAAAAGACAATCTTGCTGGAGAAAGCCATATTTATATTATGCCCGCCGTCACGACACTCAACTGCATTATCTGGTCTATCTATGGGTATATGAAAAAGGAAAAGTTTGTATTTTGGGCAAATGTCCCTGGTGTGCTCCTCGGAATTATCACAGTACTAACAGCATTTATTACATAACAGTATGGAAAACAAAAAATCACAACACGCAGAACGAGAAGAGAAAATCCTCCAATTTTGGAAGGAAAATGACACGTTCCATAAATCACTTCGAAAAGAATCTCCAAAAGGGAACTATGTTTTTTATGATGGACCACCGTTTGCAACAGGGCTTCCACACTACGGGCACATTCTTGGTTCAACGGCAAAGGATGTTATTGGTCGTTACCAAACGATGCAAGGATATAGCGTTCCTCGACGATGGGGGTGGGATTGTCACGGCTTACCGATTGAAAATATCGTTGAAAAAGATTTGAAAGTTTCTGGTCACAACGAAATTGAAGCGCTTGGCGTGGATAAGTTTGTCGAATATGCGCGAAGTAAAGTGCTTACATATGTGCATGATTGGAAAAAGACAGTGGAACGTATCGGACGCTGGGTAGATTTTGACGGCTCATACAAAACAATGGACAACACATTTATCGAGAGTGTGTGGTGGGCTCTCAACCAAATGAATGACAAAGGGCTTTTGTATGAAGGAGTCCGTGTGCTTGCATACTGTCCTCGTTGTGAGACACCAATCGCAAAATCTGAAATCGCGATGGATAATTCGTACAAGGATATTTCGGATATTTCTGTGTACGTGAATATGCCACTCGTTGAAGATCCTAATACTGTTCTTATCGCGTGGACGACAACCCCATGGTCGCTTCCAGGGGATATTGTACTTGCTGTTCATAAAGAGGCGACATATGTAAAAGCAAAAATCGAGGACAAGTTCTATGTCGTAGCCAAAGAAAGAGCAGAAGCTGTTTTTAAAGACAAGCAGTACGAAATCGTCGAAGAATTTAAAGGAGAAAAATTGCTTGGCAAAAAATATACACCTCCGTTTCCGTACTACACAAAAGGGGAGGCGTTGCTTAGAAACCCAAAATCATGGACAGTTGTTCATGGAGATTTTGTGACGACTACTGATGGTACTGGTATTGCTCATGAAGCACCTGCGTTCGGTGAAGATGACGCGGTACTTGCTCAAAAAGAAAATATCCCATTTATTGTGCACGTCACTCCAGAAGGAAAGTTTGCACCTGAGGTTACAGATTTTGCAGGTATGCTTATCAAGCCAAAGTCTACTGAAAAAGACGGCCACATGAAGGCAGATATTGAAATCTTGAAGTACTTGCAGGCAAGTGGAGCACTCTTTAAAAAAGAAAAGATTACTCACTCATACCCACACTGTTATCGTTGCGAGACGCCACTCTTTTACTATGCGCTCCCAAGTTGGTTTATCAATATTCAAAAAGTAAAAAAAGAATTGCTTGATAAAGCTCAGGCAATGAATTGGATTCCGGCGCACCTTAAGGAAGGAAGATTCGAACACACAGTCGAGAATGCTCCTGACTGGAATATTTCACGCAATCGTTATTGGGCAAGCCCACTTCCGTTTTGGAAATCAAAAAATGGTAAGTATCTTTTTGTGCAATCGGTTGCAGATTTGAAAGCAAAGACAAAAAAGTCAGGCAATACGTACTTTATTATGCGCCACGGGCAAGCAGAAAATAATTTGGGCTCGACGCACAATCAGGAATTGCATCATAGTGCACATCTTACAGAACAAGGTAAAGCGCAAGTGCTTGAAAGTGCACAGCGCTTTACAGAAAAAGTTGATGTAGTTATCGCATCGCCAATACTTCGTGTAAAAGAAACAACACAAATAGTTTGTGACACAATCGGGTTTCCAATAGACAATGTTGTCTACGATGATCGAATTCGTGAATGGGAGATTGATTCAAGCTTTGATGGAGTTACAAAAGATGAATTCCGTCATTACTACGATTTGAAATATGCGACAGATCCGTTTCATGAATTTAAAGATGGAGAAAATTTTTCACAACTAGTAAAACGCGTTGGAGAATTCTTATTTGATATCGAGTCAAAATACTTAGGGAAGAAAGTGCTTATCGTGGCACATATGGGTGTGGCTCGCGCTGTAAACTTTGTAACAAACGGATTGCGATATGAAAATCTTTCTGAAATTAACGATGAATACTCTGACTTTGTAAATGCAGAAATTCGCCCACTTCCATTTGTCCCATTTCCACATAATGCTCACTATGAAATAGATCTACACCGTCCGTACATTGATGAGATTGTGCTCGTAGATGAGCAAGGTGAAGAATACCAGCGTATTCCCGAGGTTATTGACTGCTGGTTTGAATCAGGCTCGATGCCGTTTGCGCAAGATCATTATCCATTTGCATATGCTCCGGGAGAGATTTGTGACGGTAAAGACTGGCAGTGCAACAATTTCCCAGCTGGCTTTGTCGCCGAATATATCGCTCAGACTCGCACCTGGTTCTACTATACTCATGCTGTATCAACAGTGCTCTTTGGAGGCGCGCCGTTTAAAAATGTGGTGACAACAGGAACACTACTTGCAGAAGACGGACAAAAAATGTCGAAATCAAAAAATAATTTTCCAGATCCATGGATTCTTTTTGATAAATACGGCGTTGATCCACTCCGATTGTATCTTATGGCAAGTCCGCTCATGAAAGGAGAAGATGCAAATTTCTCTGAGCGCACAGTTGCAGAAATCGCTTCGAAAATTGTCGGACGATTGTCTAACGTTACAGCGTTTTACGAGTTGTATCGTGATATGGATGCAGAGACTACAAAATATGAACTTCGTAGTGGTAATGTACTCGATGAATGGATCATCGCGCGCTTATACGAAACTATCCGCGATGTTACAAAGGGAATGGATGCATACGATATGACAGAAGCGACACGTCCATTTGATCTCTTTGTTGATGACCTTTCGACATGGTACGTACGCAGATCACGAGACCGAATCAAAGACGGTGATAATGAAGCAAAAGGTACACTCTACTTTGTACTAAAAACAACCGCGCTTATCATCGCACCGTTTGCACCATTTATCGCGGAAGAAATATGGCAAAAATTGCGCCACGAAAACGACAGCGAGAGTGTACACCTTGCAAATTGGCCTGAGGCAGGAGAAGTGAACGCACTTGTATTGGAAAATACTCGCACTGCGCGTACGATTGTCACTCTTGGATTGCAAGCACGACAAAAAGCTAACATTGCTGTTCGACAGCCACTTAAAGAATTACGAGTGAAAGCGTACGACTTAAGTCTTGCGTATACTGAAATTATAAAAGATGAATTAAACATTAAAGAGCTTGTTGCTGATACGGCACTCAGTACAGATTTTGTGCTTGCTACTGAAATCACACCTGAGCTTAAAAAAGAAGGGGATTACCGCGAACTTGTGCGAGAAATTCAAGATACACGCAAGAAAGAAAATCTTACTCCGAGTGATGTCATATCTCTTACACTCCCTGAACGTGTAAAAGCATTGGTGGCAGATAACGAAGCTGACCTCAAAAAGACGGTACTTGCAAAAGAGATTGTGTATAAGGGTGATACAATTGTAATCACAAAATAATGTTTAAAAAACTCGTAATTTTTGATTTTGATGGAGTGCTCGTTAATACTACGGATTTAGTTCTTGGTATTATGCGAAGCACAAATCCGCATTTATCTGACGAGTATCTAAAAAAGATGTCGTCTGGGAATTTTTACGATGGACTACATCATGCAGTTACACACGATGGATATGTCCTTCGTACCGATTGGGAAGAGTTGTACAAAGATGGTCTCAAAAAACTCACTACTCACGATGTCATACGAAAGCTTGTGCTTGATCTGTCTAAAGATTTTAGGCTCGCTATAGTTTCATCATCTCATTCGCGACATATTATTGAATCTCTCGAAGAAGAAAATATTCGAGATAGATTTGAGGAAATCCTCGGCAGTGATACTCATGCAAGAAAAACAATAAAAATAAATCAATTACTTACACAATATGGTTTACAGCCAAGCGAAACAATATTCATTACCGATACACTTGGCGACATGAGAGAAGGGAATGAGTGTGGCGTGCGTTCTATAGGTGTCACCTGGGGGCTTCACACCCGCGAAGAGTTTGAAAAAGCTGAACCGTTTGCTGTTGTTGATACAGTGCCCGAACTTGAGGCGGAAATATACCGATTCTTTGGTACAATGAGTGCATGATAGAAGGCGAAGTACGAGATAGACTTGCTGAAGGCAAGGAAATACTAGAAATAGAACTTGCAAAGGTGCAAGGAGGCGCAGAGCTTCTTGTCGGGGCGCTTAAAGGTTTTAGACGTGACCTCTCTCTTTCGCTTGAGACAAGCGGGGAGTATCTTTCTGCTGAATTTGAAGGATACATTTTAGAACTTGGAGTTCCAGCCATGACAGATGGGATGAGTTTTGCTGGATTGCAAAACATGCTCGAACTTGCCGACGACACTCTCGAGGGGGAAATAAAAATAAAAAAGCCGTCAGGATTTGAGACTGAAGAGCGGAAGCAACTTCTGCAGGATTTGGAAGGGACACATATAAACTTACTGGCAGTTTCTGATATGGCTCGTGATTTTTTCGAAATTATAAAAAATGCGTGTAAGGAATTTGATATGTTTAACGGAAACAATACTGGAGTTTCTACACGAGAAGCAGATATTGTATTTGATCGTGATGCACTTAATATCAGCATGGAGACAGCACGTGCGATTGCTGAACGAGCTATTCGTATGGATATTGACCTTATGTCTCGTATCAACGAACTAAAAGCAGATGAGTAAAAAAACAAGTCCAAAAGTAATACTTATTCATGGCTTCGGCGGTAAGCCAAACGGCGGGTGGCGTCCGTGGCTCATGGGTGAGCTTGGGAAGCACCTTGATGTTTTTGCCGTATCACTTGCAATGCCAAACCCTGATACGCCTAAGAAAAAAGATTGGGTACATGTTATACAAAAAGAAGTAGCTAGTCCGGACATGGGGACTGTTCTTGTTGGACATTCTCTTGGGGTTCCTGCAATATTGCGATATCTTGAGACTCTTCCTAAAGGAAAGAAAATATTAGGAGCTGTTTTAGTTTCAGGTCCTGTGCATTCTCCAGAAGGAAAAGAATATTCCGTTATTAAGAATTTTTTTACGGGAGGTTTTGATTTTAAAAAAATTCGTAGTTCATGCGCCAATTTCGTAATTATTCATGGAGACAATGATGCAGTTGTATCAATGAGTGAAGCGTATGAATTAAGTGGGGAGTTGAATGCACCTATACATGCAATAAAAAACGGTGGACATTTGAACGGATCATCAGGTTGGTATGAACTTCCACAGGCTTTTGCAGAAATTAAAAAGATGTTCAAACACTAAGCTATGTCACTTGTAATTCTTGTAGCAATGATTCCGCCTATACTTTGGGCGTCAATCAATCACATTGATAAGTTTGCGGTAGATAAGTATATGAAGGGGAGAGACGCAGGGTCCCTCGTAATTTTTACGGGGATAGCTGCTATCGTTACTGGTGGTATTGTGTACGTTTTGCAACTTGTAACTCCTATTGCAAGTACGGTTTCATTTCCGATGATTGCTGCAGGTACGATGCTTGTTTTTTCATATATTCCGTACTTGTATGCGATGAAGAATGACGAAGCTTCAAATGTCGCACCGTTATTTCAGCTTATTACTCCATGTGCATATATTTTCTCTGTCATGTTCCTTGGCGAAAAACTTTCGGGACTTCAGCTTTTTGCCGGAAGTATGATTTTTCTTGGAGCACTTGTCCTATCGTTTGACCCACATAAGTCGCGTATTCGCTCAAAAACTTTTTTCTTGATGTTGCTTGGCGCAAGTATGATCGCACTCAATATTGTGATGTTTAAAGCATTTGCCATTTCAACGGATTTTTGGACGAGCGTTTTTTATGATTTAGTTGGAGCGGCTGTTGCAGGTATTCTGCTGTTTTCTCTTATAAAGACGTACCGAGTGTCGTTTTTAGGAGCAATACGGGAGCACGGATTTCCAGTTATTGGAGTAAATATGTTTGCTGAAACAACAAATATTGTTGCCCGCATGATAAGTGGATCAGTAACGCTTGTTCTTCCGATTGCGATTATTCAATTTGTTAATGGATTACAACCTTTCTTTATTATCATCGTCGGCATATTGTTGACCAAGTTTGCACCTAAGCTCGGGAAAGAGGCTATTTCAAAAAAGATATTGGTGCAAAAATTCGGCGCAGTCGCACTTATGGTTGTCGGTTTTGTGATGTTATCTGTAATTTCTTAATCTATGCACCACATTCATCACACCGAAGCATTTGTCATAGGTTCGATTCCAAAAGGGGAAGACTCAAAGGTTCTTATTTTGTATACACGAGATCTTGGCCTTGTATATGCGCACGCCCAAGGCATTCGTAAACTTTCATCAAAGCTTCGTTTTACACTTGCAGATTTTTCGCGTGCGAATGTCGATTTGGTGCGTGGTAAAGAGGTGTGGCGAGTAACAACAGCGACAAGTATTTCAACATTCACACTTGTCCTCGGTACTATAGAATCAGAAAAAATAATTGCTCGAGTTTTCTCACTTGTACGAAGACTCGTGACAGGAGAGGAACCCAACGAAGAAATCTTTAAAACACTTACAAGACTTTTTGAATTATTTTCACTTCCAAATACTGAAAAAGAAGAATACAGGCGCATAGAACTTCTTACTGTGGCCCGACTTCTTATTGCACTTGGGTATCTCTCTCGCGAAACGCTTACTACTGACGACACACTTCTTGATGTCAAAGAACAGCATCGGTTGATACGCGATATCAATCAAGCCTTATCACAGTCCCATTTGTGATAGAATAGTTCTCATATGGAGGAGAAACCCATCGATCCACAAGATACACATAAAAATGAACCACATCGATTAAACGACATGGATGGTCGTTTGTATCGTCGTGATTTGGCAAGCCGTCACATAAAGCGTTTTGACGTGCTACACCCGAAGCTCTATCGAGTAAAGCAGGAATGGGAGAAAATTACAGAACCAGAAAGCAAGGTATCAAAAATCGCTTCACACCCAACAATTTTTAAAAAGTTTTTCATGTATTCACTTGGCTTTGCAGGTCTTGCTGCACTTTTTGCACTTGTTATGTTCTTTACCGGAGGTAATAGTGTTTCGACAAATAGTATTGAAATTAATGTGCTTGGAAATTCATTTGCTGCAGGAGGGGAAGAGGTCCCATATGAAGTCGAAGTTGTAAACAAAAATGCGAGTCCTCTTGAGCTTGCGGATTTGTTTGTTGAATATGACAAAGGGGGAGATGCAGGAAGTGGAGCGAGTCATGTACGGTTGCTTAATTCACTCGGAACAATTGGTGGAGGTAAGACATCTACAAAAAATATTTTTCTCACATTATACGGGGCAGAAGGAAGCATAAAAAATGTTGATTTTACGTTGCAATACCGCATACATGGTTCCAATGCTGTGTTTGTAAAAAAGACAACATTCCCAGTTACGATAAGTTCTGCACCACTCGCACTTACCGTGGATGCTCCAAAATCAACGAGCCCAAATCAGATGCTCACGTTTACAACCAAGATAAAATCAAACGCAAAAAACAAAACAAGTGGTGTTCTCGTTCGTATTGAATACCCAAATGGATTTAAATTTGCAAACGCAATACCAAGCCCAACATCATTCGACAATATTTGGGATATCGGAGATTTAAATCCTGGGGATGAGAAGACTATTAGTGTAAGCGGTATGGTATACGGGCAAGACGGGGAAGATCGCGGATTCCATGTATATGCTGGTGCAAAAAGTGCACAAGATGGCACGAAGATTGGAGTTACATATAATTCACTTCTTCAAGTAGTGTCGCTCGTAAAACCATTCCTTGCTGCAGACTTACAAATCAATGGCTCAAGTGAAAATACAGTTCCAGTTTCAAGTGATTCAACTGTGCTTGTATCCGTAAATTGGGCAAACAATCTTTCAACTCGTATCACAAATGCAGAAATTTCTGTTTCGTTTTCAGGAAATGGTATCGATCTAGGCACGCTTGTAACAAAGAAAGGATTTTACAATTCAGGTACAAGCACTATTGTGTGGGATAAAACAACTGCGCCAGAACTCGCAAACATTGAACCAGGAGACAATGGGTCACTCGATTTTTCATTCCGCACATCTGCACTTTGGAAAGCTGGACAACAAGTACTCGCAAATCCGACAGTGAAATTTGCGGTAAGTATAAAAGGGAAGCAGGCATCGACTGGCGGATTGGTAAGTGATATTTCAAATTTTGAAGAAAAGATTGCAGTGATTAGTTCTGATCTTGGATTTTCACAAGAGGCATACTATTACAGTGGACCATTTACAAACACAGGATCAATTCCGCCTAAGGCGAATGAGCCGACGACGTATACAGTGACATGGTCACTTACAAATTCATCAAATCCGCTTAGTGGAGCACTTGTGACTTCAACATTGCCAACATACGTTGACTGGGTGGGAACTATTTCTCCGTCGAGCGAAAACGTACAGTATGATGCAACGACACGTATGGTCACATGGAGCGCAGGGCAAATCGCACAAGGAGCTGGTCTTTCGGGTAACTCAAAATCAGTTTCATTCCAAGTACGCTTTACACCATCAACATCACAAGTTGGCAGTACACCAAAACTTCTTCTTGAATCTAAGGTCTCAGCAACAGATACATTTACTGGTGCAAAACTTACAACCGGTCGTGGAGCAATATCAACTCTTTTGAGTAATGACGGAGACTTCCCAGAAGGGGGACAAATAGTGACAAACTAATGCCTACCTGATAGGTTAGATATATGGATAATCTAATGGAAAAATTGGAATCGCTCGCAAAACGCCGTGGCTTTATATACCAAGGGTCTGAGGTGTATGGTGGTCTTGCAGGTACATGGGACTATGGCCCACTCGGTGTTGCACTCAAAAACAACATAAAAGAAAGCTGGCGCAAAAAGTTTATATCATCAAAAAGTGATATGTATGAAGTTGATGCGGCTATTCTTATGAGTAGTAAAGTATGGGAAGCATCAGGACATGTTGCAGGTTTTTCTGATCCACTCGTTGAATGTACAAAATGTAAACGACGTTTTCGTGAAGACACATTGAAAGAGAAGGGGGTATGTGATGATTGTGGATCACCAACTGGTCCTGCGCGTCAATTCAACATGATGTTCGCGACAAAAATAGGCGCAGTTGAGGACAGTGCTTCTACGGTGTATCTTCGCCCAGAAACAGCACAAGGAATTTTTGTTAATTTCAAAAACATTGTTGATTCATTCCACCCAAAACTTCCTTTTGGAATTGGTCAGATCGGAAAAGCATTTCGCAATGAAATCACCCCACGAGATTTTATTTTCCGAGTTCGTGAATTCGAGCAAATGGAAATTGAATATTTCTTGAAGCGCGAAGATTGGGAAAAATATTTCCAGTATTTCAGAGATGAAATGCTTGAGTGGATGGAAGAAGTAGGCATGGATATGTCACGCGTGCACGAACTAGAAGTTGCGCCTGAAGATCTTGCACACTATTCAAAACGCACCATCGATTTTGAATTTGATTTTCCTTTTGGACGCAAGGAATTATATGGTCTTGCGTATCGCACAAATTTTGACCTTACAAATCATGGACTCGAATATCAAGATGAAGAGTCAAAGTCAAAAATTATTCCAGATGTTATTGAACCATCATTTGGTGTTGATAGATCAGTACTCGCGCTTCTTGCCTCAAGTTATGCAGAAGATGGAGAGGGGGATAAAGCACGCGCGTATCTTAAGTTTAAGCCATCTATCGCACCAGTTGTGTGTGCAGTATCTCCACTTCTAAAAAACAAACCCGAACTTGTAGAAAAAGCAGAACAAGTCTACGGAATGCTTAAGAGCGAATTTGGTCGCGTCATGTTTGATGATAACGGCAACATCGGAAAGCGATACCGAAGACAGGATGAAATCGGAACTCCATGGTGCATCGTAATCGACTTCGATACACTAGGGGCTGAACATCCAGAACATAAGGACACAGTAACAGTGCGAGATCGTGATACAGGAACACAGGAACGCGTTTTGATTAGCGAACTATCACAATACATTAAGAATCGTCTCTCATAATGAAATACACAAAAACAAAGTTAAAAAACGGCCTACGACTTATCACCGTGCCAATGAAGGATAATCAGACCGTAACTGTTCTTGTGCTTGTAGAAACAGGCTCAAAATACGAAACAAAAGCAAAGAATGGAATATCTCACTTTCTTGAGCATATGTGTTTTAAGGGCACTATAAAGCGCCCAAGCGCCCATGCTATTTCAGCTGAGCTTGATGGGTTGGGAAGCCAGTACAATGCTTTTACCGGACAAGAATATACCGGATATTACGCAAAGAGTGATGCAAAACATTTTAAGAAAATTCTTGATGTAGTTTCGGATATTTATTTGAACTCAACATTTCCCGAGGCTGAAATGGAAAAAGAAAAAGGCGTCATCGTTGAGGAGATAAATATGTACGAAGATATGCCACATCGACATGTGCAGGATTTGTTGATGGGACTTATGTATGGTGACCAGCCAGCGGGCTGGAATATCGCAGGTACACGTGAGAATGTGCGTGCAATGACACGTACCGACTTTGTTCAGTACAAAAAGGCACACTATGTCCCAAAAGCAACTACAGTAATTGTTTCGGGAAATATTAAACAGGGTGAAGTACAAAAAGAAATCGAAAAGATTTTTGGAGGCGTCAAAAATACAAAAAAAGAGGACAAGAAGAAAACAAATGATGCACAAAAGTCTCCACAAGTTCATATTCAATTTAAAAAAACAGATCAGACACACCTAGTGCTTGCTGTGCGTGCATTCGATGCATACGACAAACGTAATGCAGTGCTTTCGGTTCTCGCAACAATTTTGGGTGGGGGAATGAGCTCACGATTGTTCATCAAGCTCCGTGAAGAACTTGGTGTCGCATATTATGTACGTGCAGGCGTGGATACATTTACTGATCATGGAGTATTTCAAATTTCTGCCGGTGTATCAAACGATCGAACTGGCGAAGTAATCAGTGAAATTCTTGCTGAATGTCGAAAAATTCGCGAAGTTCCTGTAAGTAAAGAAGAGTTGAATAAGGCAAAAGAGTATATCGTGGGCAATATGAAACTCGAGCTTGAATCTAGTGATGCATGGGCCAACTTTTTCGGTGGACAGGAAGTTATGCGCAAAAAGCTTGAGAATACTACCGAAGTTGAGAGCAAGATTCGCGCTGTAACAGTCAAGCAAATTCAGGATATGGCAAAGACCATATTTACTGATAAAAACCTTAATTTGGCGCTTATTGGCCCATTTGAAAAGGAGTCTGAATTCAAGGATATTCTCCGTTTTTAATCCTTTAACCATAAGGGCAGAAATGGTATGATAGCTCTATGGAAAAAAACGATAATACAGGGATTATGAATATGAACATAAGCGTCAGGAGTATGGTCTACGCACTGCTTATTGTTGTGCTTGCTTGGGCACTGTATTATTTGCGTGATATTGTTTTTGTCTTTTTGACCTCAATTGTTATCGCTTCATTTGTTGAATCAGGAGTCAAACGATTACGCAAGAGAGGAATGAATCGTTCTGTGTCAGTGGTGATTATTTACTTTCTCGCGCTTGCGTCATGTTTTGTACTCGGATACTTGTTTGTGCCAATCTTTTTGGAACAGTTTGCTCAGCTTTCAAGTGTACTTGAAAAGTATCTTCCAGCGTCTGCTTCTGTTTTGCACTTACCAGCTGGAAGCGAAAATATCACAAACATTTTTACAGATATAGAGTCATTCACTTCAAGTGCATCAACAGGGGCGGTACAGGCCGCAATTTCATTGTTTGGAGGACTCTTTAACTTTGTCTTGCTTATCGTGCTCTCATTTTATCTATCAATTCATGAAGGAGGTATTGATACGTTTATCCGTATTGTTACGCCTGCTAAACATGCAGAGTATGTAGTTGATCTTTGGAGAAGGACAGATCGAAAAATTGGCCTATGGTTTCAAGGGCAGTTGTTGCTTGGCGTGCTCGTAGGAGTTTTGTCGTACCTTGGATTGCTTATTTTTGATATTAAGTATTCACTTCTTTTGGCACTGCTTGTGGCAGTAATGGAGCTTATCCCGTTTGGTATTATGCTCGCAATCATTCCTGCTGTTGCTTCTGGCTATTTGAGTCATGGAAGCACTGGAGCTCTTGAGGTTGCAGGATTGTATTTGATTATCCATCAGTTTGAAATCAATCTCATTTCTCCACTTATCGTTAAAAAGGTAGTCGGAATTTCTCCGCTTGTTGTTATCTTGGCAGTACTTGTTGGTATGAAAGTCGCAGGTTTTTGGGGAGTTATGCTCTCAGTACCATTTGCCGTTTGTTTAATGGAATTTCTCGATGACGTAAAGAAACAGAAGGGCCTCGGGGTCTAAATACTACACATGAAACCATTTTATCTGACCACGACTCTCCCATACGTAAATGCCGATCTTCACTTGGGCCATGCACTCGAGTTTGTTCGCGCAGATGTAATAGCACGCTATAAGAAGCTTCATGGCTTTGACGTCTTTTTTAATACAGGGACAGATGAGCACGGTATGAAGATTTATGAAAAAGCAGGGGAGAATAAACTTACTCCACAAGAATTTGTAGACAAAAGTTTTGAAAGTTTTAAAAAATCAGTTGAGATTTTTGGACTTACAAGAGATATTCATTTTATCCGTACCACAGATAAAAATCATGAAACTGCAGCGCAAGAATTTTGGAAGCGTTGTTACGATAATGGATATATATACAAGAAAAATTATCAAGCGAAGTACTGTGTCGGATGTGAAGAAGTGAAGACTGATTCAGAACTTGTCGGCGGAGAGTGTTCCATTCACCCAGGGCGCGCGCTTGAAACTATCGAAGAAGAAAATTATTTTTTCCGCTATTCAGCATTTACCGAAAAGTTGCTCGCATTGTATGAGTCTCGTCCAGATTTTGTTGTGCCTGATTTTCGTTTTAATGAAATAAAGGCTTTCGTAGCGCGAGGACTTGAGGATTTTTCAATCTCACGATTAAAAGAGCGTATGCCATGGGGAATTCCTGTGCCTAATGATGAGGCACATGTTATGTACGTTTGGTTTGATGCTCTTACAAATTACATTTCTACACTTGGTTGGCCTAAGGAAGAAGGTGATTTTTCAAAATATTGGGTGCAAGGAAATCCAACGCAGTATTGCGGTAAAGATAATCTCCGCTTTCAGTCTGCAATGTGGCAAGCAATGCTTATGGCAGCACGTGTACCAAATTCGTATCAAATCATCATTAATGGATTTGTGACAGGTGAGGGAGGAATAAAGATGTCAAAAACACTTGGGAATGTCGTTGACCCTAAGGTTGTCGTTGATGAATTTGGGACAGACGCACTGCGACTTTTCATGATTAAAGAAATTTCAAGCTTTGAAGATAGTCCATTCACAATGGAACGTTTTCGCGATACATACAACGCAAATCTTGCAAACGGTCTTGGAAATCTGCTTTCACGCACACTTACGATGGCTACAAATCTTGGGGCCACAATTGTAAAAGGCGAGTCTATTGCGTTACCGCAAGAGGTGCATGGATTTGGAATGACAGAAGTTATTGAGGGGATAACAGTTGCTTCTTTTATACAAGACACCGTTCTTGATGCGTACACAAAGGCATTTGAGCGATATGAAATTGGACATGCAACAGATCAAATTTGGAATCTTGTAAGTCTCCTTGATCGCATGATTTCACGTCTTGAGCCGTATAAAGTAGCAAAAACTGACCCAGCGAAAGCCTCAGCAATTATTTACGAAGTACTTACAGGACTTGCGACTGTCGCAGATCTTCTTGAGCCAATTCTCCCAGCAACGTCACTTGCAATGAAACTTCATCTTGGAAATTACACGACTCCATTCCCAGATAGTTTTACGGTACAAAAATTGTCTGCACCACTTTTCCCACGTAAATAAGTATGAACGATCCTCAATATATCGATGTGCATGCACATGTAAATTTTAAAGCATACGAAGAAGATCGTGATGCTGTTATTGAACGCGCTCATGCTGATGGTGTATGGATGATGAATGTGGGGACACAACAAGATACATCAAAATTTGCAGTAGATCTTGCAAACAACTATGAACATGGTGTGTATGCAGCCATCGCACTTCATCCGATTCACACAACAAAATCTCACCATGACACACAAGAGCTTGGAGAAGAAGGGAAGGCATTTACATCACGTGGCGAAGAATTTGATACTGACTATTATTTAGAACTTGCACGCAATCCAAAAGTACGCGCGATTGGCGAGTGCGGGCTCGATTATTACAGACTCGATGAAGGGACAGCAGAATTACAACGAGAGATTTTCATCAAACATATTGAAGTTGCAAATGCCGTAGGCAAACCGCTCATGTGTCATATCAGAAGTGGGTCTGGACGTAGTGCATATCGTGATGCGGCAGAAATTTTGAAGCAATATGCAAAAGTAAAAGGAGACATACATTTTTTCGCAGGGAATTGGGAAGAGGCTCAACTCTTTTTAGATCTTGGATTCACACTTTCATTTACGGGGGTCCTTACGTTTACGCATGACTATGACGAAGTAGTACGCAATATTCCGCTTGATATGATTTTGTCCGAAACAGATTGTCCGTATATAACACCTACGCCGTATCGTGGGAAACGTAACGAACCACTCCATGTGCGAGAAGTAGTAAAAGCCATCGCCCGCATAAAAGGCCTTCCTGAGGAAGATGTTCGTGTGCAACTTGTAGAAAACGCGCGTCGAGTGTTTGGGTTTTAATTTGACCTTGCTAAAAGCTCATTTTTGAGGTAATGTATGCCCGTCTTGTTCGATATGGTACTGATAACCGTATCGCATGGTCCGAAACAAGACAAAAGCCATTTTGGCTTTATTTTAAAAGGAATTTTAGCGGTTTTACCGCATGTATCATATGGATGAAAATATGAACTCAGTAGTAGGCGAGGGAAATGTATACGAACTCGGCTTTCTTCTTGTGCCAGAAATCACAGAAGAAAAACTTCCTGAAGCGTTTGGTGCGATTAAAGATGTAGTGCAAAAGCATGGTGGTGTTGCTATTTCGGAAGAATTTCCAAAGCACATGGCACTTGCATACACTATCGAGCGCCCATTTAACAATAAAATCGAACGATACAACGAAGCGTTTTTCTCATGGATCAAGTTCGAGCTTGCAGCAGATGCACTCAAGGCTCTTGATGCTGAACTTCGCTTGCGTGGAGATGTTGTTCGTTTTCTCGTTGTTAAGACAGTTCGTGAAAATACAATGTCTGCAAAACGCCCAATGAGTGTTCGCCGAAAGGGAGTAGCTTCAAAAGAAAAAGATCCAAATGCTCCAGAAATGAGCAAAGAGGAAATTGATCGCGAAATTGATGCACTTGTAAGCGACAAGGAAGCAGCGTAGTTTGCAAGCAATGTGCGATAGGGTGTACATTTAGTGCATACGTCGACAATGTAAGCTAGCAAAACAAAAATATGTTTTACAACAAAGCAATAATCATCGGTAATGTCACTCGTGATCCTGAAATAAAGGCATTGCCATCAGGTGCAAAAGTTACATCGCTTTCAATTGCAACAAATCGTGTATGGAAAGATCAGTCAGGACAAAAAAAAGAGCAGACAGATTTTCATAACGTCGTTGTTTTTGGAAGACAAGCAGAAACTGTTGCTCAGTACATCAAGAAAGGGAATATGCTTATGGTTGAAGGACGACTTCAAACACGAAGCTGGGATGGAACAGACGGAAAGAAAAATTACCGAACAGAGATTGTCGCAGATCGTGTACAGTTTGGTCCAAAAGGTGGAGCTTCTAGCGGAGGTTCTTCATACAAAGGAGCAGACGATGCACAATCAAACGCTCCTGGTGCAAAGGATGTTGATACTATCGATTATCCAGATGATGATATATCCAGCGAAGATATTCCATTCTAAATTACTAACGTTTAAATCAATTGTATGAAACAAGATTTTTTCTCATCAAATAACATAAAGTTTGTTGACTACAAGGACACAGATCTTTTGAAAAAGTTTCTTGGTCCGTCAGCAAAGATACTCTCTCGTCGCCGTACAGGCCTCACTGCAGGGAATCAGCGCAAAGTAGCTCTTGCTATCAAGCGTGCACGATTTATGGGACTTCTCCCTTATATCGCTAAGTAATACAGACTTAATCAAAAAACCGCCAGTTGGCGGTTTTTTGATTTGCTTTGAAATGTTATGCCCGTTCTACGTATTCACCCGTTTGAGTATTAACAACAATTTTATCACCAGTTTCTACGAAGAAAGGAGCTGTGATACTTGTTCCATTTTCAAGAACAATCAATTTTCCTCCACCGTTCGCTGTGTTTCCCTTAATAGATGGGGGAGCTTCCTTCACAGTAAATGTGACTTTGATTGGAAGTGCTACTCCGATAGTCTCTTCTTCTTCATCGTCATTTGTCCAAACGAGGGCACTTACAATTTCATTTGGTTTCAAAAACTTAACTTTGTCACCAATAAGCTTTTCATCAAGCTTAAATCGGTTTGAAGGATCTTTTGGATCAGCAAACCAGAATTCACCTTTGTTTGTAAAAAGAAACTTCACATCGCGTTTCTCAATTTCAGCTTCATCAGCAGAATCTGACACGTGGAATACTTCGTTGTAGGCTCGACCACTTTTAAGTGATCGAAGTTTTACGGCATTCTGTGGTTTGCGCTGTTGTGTACGGGCAACGTGATTGTCGAGCACTTCACATGGCTCATCATTGTGGATGATAATTTTACCGACGCGGATTTCGTTGTATTCAAGTTTTGCCATAAACAAAAAAGCCCTAAAGGCTCGTAATTTATAAGATATGAGGATTCTAGCTGAAATACGGTCTTTTTTCAAGCATATATTGACAGCAACACAAATGGAGAACAAAATTAAAGAGAACCTAAATCCCTTTATATATGGATATTCTAACGAGTAAACAAATCGATGAGTCACTGTGCTTTCCAACAAGCGTAGATTTTGTCTCGTATGTTGATGAAGAACAAGGCTTTTTAGGGCCATTTACTACAGCGACGGAGCCTAAAACAGAAGCTATTATTGATGGACGGGCAGTATTAGTTCATACAGTCGAATTTCATGGACACTTCTACTACAAATTTACGTCTCCGGTTGATGAAAAAATCGGACCGCTCTATGTATCATTTGAAGTGCAGGATCCAACAGATGTCTCGTTTGGTTCTGAGATGAAAAATATGCATGAATTCAAACATCAGTATGTGTCAGTGTTCGATGATATTTTTCATAACCCTAATTCAACTGTAAATATCAATATTGTTGTATCCCCGAGTGATATCATTGATGAAACTTCTGACAAAGATGGTTTTCCATCCGAAAATTAATTTTCAAACAAAAAATCCCGCACATATCGTGCGGGAAATTTTTGTAGGGGAGAGTTATTCGCTTGCCCCCGGTACTTGTATTTCAGAAAATCGTGCACGAATATTTTTTTCAATTTCTTTTGCAATTTTGCCGTTTTCCTTCAAGAACGTACGAGTTGCATCATATCCTCGTCCCATTTTGAGTTCTTCTTTTTCTTTCGGTAGGTATGAGTACGATCCTCCTGTAGATTTTGAAACTATGCCAAGTTTTTCTCCGAGTGCCATTAGTTCTCCTTCATACGAGATACCTTCACCATAAATAATATCGAATTCAGTCTGTTTGAATGGCGCTGCAACTTTATTTTTTACTACTTTGACTCGTGTGCGACCTCCGACAACTTCGTCACCCTTTTTTATTTGAGCGATACGGCGGATATCAAGACGGACGCTTGTGTAGAATTTAAGCGCCTTTCCACCCGGAGTTGTTTCTGGGTTACCGAACATGACACCGATTTGCATGCGGATTTGGTTGATGAAAATAACAACCGTATTTGATTTTGCCACAATAGCGGTAAGCTTACGGAGCGCTTGAGACATAAGACGCGCTTGTTTTCCAACGTGTTGCTGGCCCATATCTCCCTCAATTTCATCTTTTGGAGTAAGTGCTGCGACTGAGTCGACAACAACAACATCAATTTTTCCACTTCGGACAAGTGATTCACAGATTTCAAGACCTTGTTCTCCTGTGTCAGGTTGAGAAATAAGGAGATCATTTGTATTTACTCCCAAATTCTTTGCATACACAGGATCCATCGCATGTTCTGCATCGATATATGCACAGACACCGCCCTTTCTTTGTGCTTCAGCCACAATATGAAGGGCGAGTGTTGTTTTACCGCTTGATTCTGGCCCAAAGATTTCGATGATACGTCCACGAGGAACACCACCAACGCCAAGCGCCATATCAAGCCCGAGTGAACCTGTAGGGATGACGTTTATGTCTACCTTAGGAGCATCGCCCAATTTCATGATGGCTCCTTCGCCGAATTTTGTCTGAATTGATTTAATAGTGTCTTGGATGTCCATTCCTGATTCTTTCTTTTCCTTTGCTGCTTTTTTTGCGAGTGCCATATATGCGTGTATATTAATTATTTATAATTTTTTCTGATTCTTGTGTGGGTTGATCTGTGGTTGGCTTTTCTTCTTCAATTGTCTCTATTATTGCGGGAGTTGATTTTTCAGGCGGAGGAGGGTAGTAGACTTGAAAATTTTTTGTAATCGTTTGACCAAATTTGTCAGAGGCTGAGATTGTAATTGAATTGTATCCAGGGAGCAGTGCTCGTGTGTCGTGGAAGCTTCCGTCTTCTCCAACTGATATCGGACCACCGTCAATAGTAATATTTTTTGCGCGAGGAGCGATACCTATAATTTCAATAGGGGACGTTTCAGCGCGCATACCATCTGTGATATTGAGCGATTTAAAATGTATTCCAAAGAGTAGATCTTTTCCTCCCCATATCCCGTACCCAACAACGACAACAAAGAGCATCACAATTCCCACAATCCGCACCATTTTCTTTGCTGTCATTCCTTTTGTCATAGTTTTTATTCTCCGCTTGGTGTGACTGGTTCATCCATAAGTCCATCACCTGGTTTAACAAGCACGTCACGAGGTTTTGCTCCTGAGCCAGGGCCGATAACGCCACGTTCTTCAAGCATGTCGATAAGACGAGCTGCACGGGCATATCCTACTCCGAGTTTACGTTGAAGGAATGAGGTAGAGGCTTTTCCAGCTTCGATGACTGTCATACGAGCATCCTCGTATAATTCATCTCCGCCGTCTTCATCTTCAAGAGATGCTTCAAATATATTTTTGTCAGCAGATACTGTGCCTGTGAGCACCAATTCGTCAGCCCCACCTTCTTCATTGTGGGTAATAATCCATTTAACAACAGATTTAACCTCAGCTTCTGATATAAAGGCACTTTGCAAACGTTCTGGTTGAGGCATATCACCTGCAGAGTAGAGCATATCTCCAGCTCCAAGCAATTTTTCTGCACCTCCTGCATCCAAGATCGTACGAGAGTCTATCTGGCTTGATACCTGAAGGGCGACACGAGCTGGTACGTTTGCTTTGATGAGTCCAGTAATAACGTTTACTGAAGGGCGTTGTGTCGAAAGAAGGAGGTGAATACCAACTGCACGAGACATCTGCGCAAGACGAACGATAGCCGATTCGAGTTCGCGTGGGTATGCCTGCATAATATCTGCCAATTCATCGATAATGATGACAATATATGGCATTGGGTCAGCAGCGGGAGCATTTTCGTCACCCTCTTTTGATTTTTCCATATTAGCAAGAACATTTTTGTGATAACTTTCGATATCACGCACTGATTCTGTTTCAAGGATGTCATATCGGCGATCCATTTCTTTTGCAGCCCATTTAAGTGCAAGAATTGCCTTTTTCGCGTCAGTGATGACAGGTGTGAGTAGGTGAGGGATCTTGTTATAAAGTGTAAGCTCAACGCGCTTTGGATCAATCATGATAAAGCGGAGGTCGGCTGGGCCATTTTTATATAAGAGCGAAGTCACAATAGAGTGAATCGTTACTGATTTACCTGAACCAGTAGCTCCAGCGACAAGGACGTGTGGCATTTTTGCCATATTTCCAAACTGAGCTGACCCATTAATTCCACGGCCGAGTGCTACCATGAGTGGTTTTTCCGCATCTCTAAACTTATCGTCCGAAAGAAGGGTCGCAAGACCGACAATAGATTTTGCTTTGTTTGGGATTTCAATTCCAACAAGTGATTTGCCAGGAATAGGAGCTTCAATACGGATAGGGTGGGCAGCGAGGGCAAGAGAAAGGTCGTTTTGGAGACCAACAATACGTGAGAGCTTTACCCCTTCTGCTGGCTTAAGCGCATACCGTGTAACAGTAGGTCCGATGGTCACCTCGTCCATCTCAACTTCAATACCGAAGTTTGAAAGTGAACGTTTAATGATGTTGGCATTACCTTTTACGTCTCCAACGTTTGGCTTACCACTATCATACTTAAGAAGATCAAGTGGTGGGGGAACATATGATGAATGACGCTTGAATACCTGCTTCTGTTTTTTTGATTTTGGTTCTACTACTTCTTCTGCAACATATTCTTCTATATCTTCTGTCTCATCTTCATCCTCTTCTTCACGTTCTTCGGGTTCGATTTCTTCGGGTTCGTTTACTACAAGTTCTTTGTTTGCACGACGAAGTTCTTGGCGGTCTTCCCACCATGTTCGTGCACGTTCGATAAGCGCATTAAATATCGAAAGGGTAGGGCGAGAGTCAAATAAGATAACAATTGAGATAACAAGAAACGCTCCCAAAAAGAGAATCGCTCCTGCGGTCGCGAATGGTGCGATGAATATGTAACCAAAAAATTGTCCGATGACTCCTCCACGATGAGCATCGCCACTTGCGATGTCAACAAGTCCGAGCGCTCCCGCTAAAAACAAAACAGTCCCAACTATTTTCATATATGCAACTGATGGCTTCCCAGTACGCATAAATGTAACTCCAAGAACAGCAAAAAATATTGGCGCGAGTATATATCCAATACCGAGTACATACGAAAGAAAACTTTTTGTTGATGCTCCAACAATGCCACCAGAACCAACACCTGCGATTATAAAAAATAGTGAAAGTGCAAAAAATATCACACCAATCACGGTATGTTTCGTCTCTTCTTTTAGTCTCCCTTTTTGCTCAACTTTCTTCTTTCGAGTACCAGATTTTCGCACAGGTTTTTCTTCCACTTCAACCTCATCTTCGTCTTTTTCTTCCTCAATTTTTTTTGCCATAACTGCGAATATTTTATCATATATTTCTTTATCCACAGGCATATTTTTAACGAAAAATTGAAGTAAAAAATCAAGAGGAAGATGTTCTATTTTGTTGCGAAAGAAATGCCAAAGAATTACACAAAACATTTGTCAAAAAACATATTCAGAGACTTTCATGAATAGGCTTGCAAAAGGACTATTGAAGCGTATAATCCTGCAGGTTATAGGACAAAAAAACATTAAATTAATAGGTCAGAAAAACTCTAATGGAAACATCAAATTTCAATAAGTCCAATACAAATTCTCACGGACAGGAACATGTCGAAGAACTCACAAAAAGCTTTAATCATAAGCATAATTCGATGTCCGTAATAGTTAAAAAGTCTGAAAAGATATCTACAGCAATTTATATGGTAACGGACTTTGTTTCTGAGTCTGAACCAATGAGACACGAGCTCCGGTCCTTGTCTTTGGAGCTCATAAAATGGACACGAAAAATAGGACACACTTCAACCGAGCCAAGCTATACAGTGATTGAAGATTTACGTGCTGGGGCTGAGCATATTTTGGTCCTTATCAAACTCGCATCAACTATCGGAATTATTTCTGAAATGAATGCTCGCATTATCACTTCAGAGATAGAAAAGGTCCGTAACGAAATCGATGTATTGTATGGAGCACCACGCACACACACAGTGACTCATCCAGGCTATCGAAATGTTGTCCTTAAAAGTGAAATGTTTGATGTCGGTACTAACAATGTAAGTCTTTTAGAAAACCCTTACAAGAAAAGCATTTTGGATAAAGGACAATCGAGTTTCAGTAATGTCCTTTATACAAAGTCTGATAGAGAAACTGTTTCTAACAGTCAGAGTCATCGGACATTCAAGCGCGCTGATCAGCTAGCAAAAAACATGCGCCGTGATGACATCCTTTCTATTGTCCGAAATAAAGGAAGAGCAACTATTAAAGATGTATTACTTGCTCTTCCTGGTGTGGGTGAAAAGACTGTACAGCGTGAACTTTTGTCGTTAGTTAAGGAAGGTGTACTTAAGAAGCAGGGGGAGAAGCGTTGGAGTACCTATACTGAATCTATCGAATACCTTTAATATGAATATTCCTCAGCTTTATGTGGCACAGAGAGGTACTATTCAATCAATAGAAATAGCTTAGTTATCTACATAGCTCAAAATATATAAAATAAGCTTCGCGGTTGATTTTTTAGCCCTTTTAGGCTATAGTGGTTATCCACATTATATTACTTTGCCCGTATAGGGTAGAGGGAATATAATGTGCGTGTACGCAGTTTTCTCCGCGCATTTATTGCGTGGCGCGATTGCGTATCAAGTGCATGTCCAAATTGTTTTGACGAGGAGGATAGGCCTCTCGACAATGTAATACATTTTGGATATGTGCGACGGATTGGTCATTGAAAACTACATAGCGCAAAAAATATGAAAATGTTTTTGCGTACTCAACATTTTTTATGTGATTATTTTTTCGGCATTAATCCGATTTAATATAATGTAAAAATTTTTGAGAATAAGTTTTCGAGCGCCGTCCGTCACTTCTTGTAACAGTATTTGTTGTGATATCACTTTGCATCTAGCATCTTGATCACACATATATATGTCACATGCCATGTCGACACGGCAGAACAGTTTTCGATTTTGAGAAATCAAAATCGAAAACAAAATAGTTCAATGATCAGACCTACAGAAATGTAGGGAAGATAGCAAAACGTTTTACACATCGTTTTGCAAAAAAATAAATGATGCACGCAATTAACATCAGTGTCGAGTTAATTATTATGTGCATCCGTTTTGGTTGAAATCCCAAAACAATATTAAAAAAAATTTTCTATGACTAACGCACTCAAATCAAAAATCGCGAAAGCAGGTTTGGGACTTGTGGCAGCAGCTAGCTTGCTCATTGGAGCAGTTTCAGTTAGCGCTTACACATTCAACACAAACTTGAAGTACGGTATGAAGGGAAATGCAGATGTTGCTGAACTCCAGAAAGCTCTTGGAGTTACACCAGCTGTAGGAAACTTCGGACCACTTACTCTCGCAGCAGTTAAGGCGTACCAGACTTCACACGGACTTCCTTCAACAGGATTCGTTGGAGCTCTCACACGTGCTGCTCTTAACGCAGGTGGTACAACTACAACAACTGGTGGTACTACAGTTACTACTGGAGCAGTTACAGCTGGACTCTCAACAGACAACCCAGCAAGCGTAACTCTTACAGCAGGTAGCGCAAATAGCACTGTTCTTAAGTTTGATGTTGCTAACGGCACATCAGCTGCAGTTAACGTTACTTCTGTTAAGGTTACAAAATACGGTAACCTCGGAAACACATACGTTACTGGAGTATCAGTAGTAGACGGAAATGGCATGCGCCATGGTAACGTTGTTACTACTCTTGGAGCAGATGGACAGGCAACTCTTGGACTCTCAGCAGATCCAATCACTGTTCCAGCTAACTCAAAGGTTACTCTTTCAATCAAGGTTAACCTCTCATCATCAGCAGGTGTAAGCTTCGGAATGAAGATTGCAGCAGCTGGAGATATCATGCTCTCAACAGGAACAGTATCTGGAACATTCCCACTCATGGGTAACACTATGTGGGTAGAATCTTCTTCATCGCTCGGAGCAGTAACTCTTGATGAAAAGCCAGTTAATGCTTCTGGAGTAACTCTCAATGCTGATGCTACAAGCCAGCAGGAAATTGCTAAGTTCAGTGTTGCAGAAACTACTTCAAACGAAGCAGTTATGCTCACAGGAGTTAAGCTTTACAACAATGGTAATGCAGCTCCAACTGACTACGCTGATGTTCAGCTCGTAGATCAGACAGGAACAGTTGTTGCTACTGCTCAGCCAATGGGTCAGTATGTAACATTTGCAATCAACCCTGGATACACAATCGGTAAGGGCCAGACAAAGGACTTCACAGTTCGCGCTAAGCTCGTTGCTGGTGCATCACGCACAATCCAGTTTGTTGTTTACAACGACTACGACCTTACAGTTGTAGGAGCAATGACAAATGTAAGCATCCTTGCTACAGCAGGATCAACAGATACATCATTCCCAATCGGTGATACAACATCTGTATACAACAAAGTAACAGTTGGATCAGGAAGCTTGGTATTCAGCCGCGCTACAGATTCATCTTCAACTTCAGTTGTTCCAGGTGCTACTGATGTAGTTCTTGCTAAGTACACTGCTAAGCCAGTTGGTGAAGACATGGAACTCCGTGGATTCTCATTTGGTCTTGATCAGGATACAGGCTCACACGCTTTGACTGGTACAGTTTACGTAAAGGTTGATGGCGCAACAGTATTCAGCGCTGCAGCTAACACAACAAACTTCCCAGTTAACGGTACATCTTCAGCTCGCTCACTCTCAAGCTACCCAATTTTGAAGGCAGGAGTTTCTTCTGTTGTTGAAGTTGTTGCTTCAGTAAGCTCTTCAGCTAACTCTTCAGACGCATACTTTGTAAATGATTTCGACATCACTTCAGTTAAGCGTCTCTTGACTAACGACATCATGGACCCATCAGTAGCTGTTCAGGATGGATTTACACGTGCTGTACAGGCTGCTACTCTCACAACAACAACACTTTCAACTCCAGTTGCAACTTCAATCGTTCCTGGAACAAACGGTGTTGCTCTTGCTGATTTCGAATTTAACGCAACAGGTTCAGGAGAAGATGTACGCGTAACAGCAGTTACAGTTACAGATACTCTTGGATCAGGTTCTGACTACTCAGGTTTGTCAAACCTCGTTATGAAGGATGATGCTGGAAATGTTCTTACAACAACATCTTCAACATCAACAAACGCAAACACAGTTGCGTTCACATTCACAAATGCAATCGTAGTGTCAAAGACAGCTACAACTAAGATTCACCTCTTCGGAGATCTCTTGGCTTCAACTGGTACTTCACACACATTCAAGATTGCATCTGGAAACACAACAGCTTCTGGAAAGGACACTGGTAACACAGTTACTGCTTCAGTATCTGGAACAGGTCAGACAATGACAGCTACAACAGGTGGAAACCTCAACATTGCTACACTCTCTGGTGCTGGATTTACTCCAAACACTGCAGCAGTTGTTTCAATCAATGCTACTGATGGTATCTACCTCGCAGCTAAGTTCAACTCACTCTACGAAGGACAGAAGATCACTACTTTCAAGCTTAAGGCTACAGGTACTGCTCTCGTTCAGAACAACATCAAGAACATTCGTCTTTACGCACAGACTGGATCAGGAGCTCTCTTGAGCACAACTACAGCTTTTGCTACAGCGAGCCAGTTCTCAACATGTTCTTCAAACGTATGTTCATACACATGGACATCAGCTGATAACTTCCTCCCTATGAGCATCAATCCTGGAACTCCAGTGACTGTGTTCGTAAAGGCAGACATTCAGGGTGAGAACGTTGCTAAGCTTGGAAATGACTTCTACATGTCAGTTACTAACGACGGAACAGACGTGATTGCTAAGGGTGTTACAACAGCTACAGCTCCTACTTATGATAGTGGAACAGCTGGAAACTCAGGCGCACACCTTAACATCAATCCATTCTCAGTTGTAGTAACAGGTGAAACTCCAACTAATGGTTCTACAAACCTCACTTCAATGGGAGCAGGAACTACACTTGGACGCTTCAAAGTAATGAACAATGGTTCAGCACAGATTACTTTGACACACGCTACATTCACTGACACTGGAAGCCACACAGGTACAGATGAACGATATCGAGTATATGCTTCAAGTGAAAACTCAAACGACTACACAGCAAACACACTTGAAACATCAGGCTCTGATACATTCGCCTTTGGTTCACTTGCTTCAACAATCACAATCAATGGTGGATCATACCGTTACCTTACAGTTACACTTTCAACAGTTGGAAGCGTAGCAGCGGGTGATTCATACTCATTGTCAGTTGCATCACTTGGTGACCTTAAGTTCTCAGTAACTGAGGCTAACCTTGGATACGATGCTACTCAGAACGGTGACCAAGCTGACACAATTTCATCACTCTATGTTGATGGCAAGCCAGTTCTTGGATCAGTACAGAAGCAATAATTAGTTTCGACTAATCTAACGCTCTGTATTAAACCAGACAGCGCAAAACACCCCCGAGAAATCGGGGGTGTTTTGTTTTGGGAAAATGTGAGTATAATGCTCGGTATGGACATTATGAAAAATAAAAAAACAATCTATATCATTATTATTGCTATAGTGCTTATTGCAGGAGCAGTTATTGTTGCAAAAACATACGCACCACGTGATGTTTCGGAAGTTGGTGTTATGGAGAAAGAAAATACAACAGAAGAGAAAATAGTTGAGGACCAGAAAGTAAAAACTCCGAGCACACAAACAGCATCGTACAAAAATGTAGCCGAGGCGATACAGGCTGTGACAGCGTCAGTTTCTGCTGGCGATTATTCAAAAAGTAAATTGTTGGCAGAAGGCGCACTTCTCGCATACCCAAAGAGTGGTACATTACATGATTTGTATTCACAAGTATTACTGAAGTTGGGTGAAATAGAAAATGCGCATCATGAGGCAGAAAAGGCAACAGTTGTTGAGCCGTCAAATTATATTACATGGCGATATCTTATTCAGATGACCCGCAATGATTTTACAGGAAAACAACCATCAAACGCAGAATACAAAAAAACAATTTCAGATTTGTATGCAAAAGCACTTACGGCAACAAAAAATAATGTAGAGCTCATAACACCGTACGCGATCTTTCTTGAAGAAGCAGGAGATATACAAGGTGCGCTTACGTATTGGAATCTCGCGATTACTGTGAACCCGCTAGCAAAATCATCATACGAGCAAGAAATAAAGAGACTTACTCTGTAACAAAAAACCACCTATTTGGGTGGTTTTTTGTATGTCAGATATGTATAATCACTATGTATGTACGTAAAACATTTTTTTAAGATGCTTCTTGGACTTGTGGTGATGGCACTCATTGGAGTTGCTGGACTTCTCATAATCAATCATTACTCAAAATCATCTGATAGTGGGGATGCAAAAGAGGGGACAGCTTCAACCACTGTTCCAAACTAAAGTAACCGCAGGTAAAAACTTGCGGTTGACTTTTGGTCATAAACTGGTAGTATGAGTGTGCCGTAGAAAGCGAGCAGGCAATAGCCAGAAGTCTCGCCGAGGTCGAACTCTCTTTACAGAGATTCTACGAAAGACGGCACGAAGGCCGTTTTTGTGTTTTTAACTGAAAAAACAAATTCACATGGCATTAACAAAAACAAAGAAAAAAGAAATCGTTAGTTCTCTTGAAAGCGAACTCAAAGATGCAAATTCTATCGTCTTTGTAAACTTTAAAGGACTTACTGTGAAAGAAGCAGATGCACTCCGAAAGAGTCTCCGTACACAGGGAGTATCATACAAAGTAGCAAAGAAGACACTTCTTGCACGAGTACTTTCTGCAAAGGGAATTACTGGTGATATGCCAGTACTCGATGGAGAAACAGCTATCGCATATTCTACTGATGTTCTTGCTCCAGCTCGCGAAGTATTTACTTTTGCGAAAGGAAAGCAGACACCAAAAATTGTCGGTGGAGTATATGAGGGATCATATGCAGATGCAGCAAAGATTACATCTCTTGCAACAATTCCATCTCGCGAAGTTCTCCTCGCACAGATTGCATTCTTGCTCAAGTCTCCGATGCAGCGTTTGGCTATTGCAGTCAATCAGGTTGCTGGAAAAAAAGCATAATGTGTTCGTTTAATTACAAGTTTTATTTTTAAATTATTATGGCAAAATTTGATTCATTTCTTACAGAGCTCGAAGGAGCATCAGTTCTTGAGCTCAACGAACTCGTAAAATCTATTGAAGAAAAGTTTGGAGTGTCTGCAGCAGCAGTTGCAGCAGCTCCAGCAGCAGGTGCAGCAGCAGGTGGCGCAGAAGAAAAAGATGCGTACGATGTTGAACTCACATCTGCAGGGGATGCAAAGATCCCAGTTATGAAAGTTGTTAAGGAAGCTCTTGGACTCGGACTTAAGGAAGCGAAGGACCTCGTTGATGGTGCTCCAGCTATGCTTAAGACAGGTATGAAGAAAGCAGAAGCAGAAGCTCTCAAGAAATCTCTTGAAGAAGCTGGTGCGAAAGTCACACTTAAATAATCAATTACGATTATTTAAGGTGACTTTCGGGCCGGAACGCCCGAAGGCCAGGCACAGCAGTGCGTGGAAGTGAGGCAGGGTCGTGCGGCTTTGTGAGCGACGGCGAACAAAGAACGCCTGACAAGGTTACATTGAAGTAACTTCTAAATATACTCAACAAAAAACTCCCCTTGCAGGGAGTTTTTTGTTGAGTATACTGTTCGTATGTCATTCGATACTCTAGGAACACTATTCCATTCGCCAGTGCGTGTAAAAATTATGCGTTTGTTTTTGCTTAATACTGAAGCAGTGATGGCGCCATCAATTATTGCAACACGTACAGGTAGTACAGCGGGTGCTACACGAAAAGAGATTGCACTTCTTGCACGCTCTGGTTTTATTAAGCGGAAGAAAACAAAAAATGGAAAAAAGACAATTGAGGGGTGGACACTCAATCATGATTTTGAATATTTAGATGCGCTTGAAAATCTTTTGTTTGGTACAGAATTTATTGGTTTAGACGAACTCTCTAAGCGTTTCAAGCGAGCAGGGAAGATCAAGCTTCTATTGCTTTCAGGAGTATTTAGACGTGATCCAAGCGCGCGACTTGATTTGCTTGTTGTTGGAGATAATCTTAAGCGCACAGTTATCGACCGTATTATTCGATCGCTCGAAGCAGAGATTGGAAAAGAACTCGCATACGCTGTGTTCGAAACTCCAGAATTTATTTATCGTGCAAGCATGTACGATAAATTAATTCGCGACGTTATAGATTTCCCACATATTCGCGTTGTACACCTCGGCGGATTACTCGAACAAGTACCACAGCTCAATCGATAATACATAGTTTCCTGTTCAAAAACAGCCCTAAAAACAATAGTTTTTAGGGCTGTTTACTTATCCACATTGGGCGTGCCAAACCCTGTGTACTTGGTATAATTAATACATAAGCAATAAATAAAGGGTCGAATCCTTATTCTGCTTGATTTAGTAGTTAATGGCACCGGTTAGAAGAAGTGCCAACGTCCATTAGGACATTTAGAAAGAAAGATATGTATATATTTTCAACATGGGGAGATTCATTCACTATGGCTCTCCAGAATCTCTGGGTAAGCTTTGCACAGTTTGTCCCTGGATTCCTTTTCGCAATTATCGTTTTCATTCTTGGTTGGGTAGTAGGTTCAATCATTGGTAAGGCAGTCGCACAGGTTATCGGAGCACTCAAAGTAGACAAGGCTCTTGAAAGCGCAGGAGTGGGAAGTGTTATGGAGAAGGCAGGCCTCAAACTTAATGTTGGAGGATTTATCGGAGCAGTAGTTAAGTGGTTCATCATCATCGTATTCTTGGTAGCATCACTTGATATCTTGCATCTCTCAGCAGTAACAGAATTCCTTCGCATGGATGTTCTTGGTTACTTGCCACACGTTATCATTGCAGCACTTGTTCTTGTTATCGCAGCAGTTCTTGCTGACATCGTTAGCAAGGTTGTTACAGCTTCAGCAATGGCAGCAGGCCTTCGTTCAGCAAACTTCTTCGGAAGCTTGGCACACTACGCAATTTGGATTTTCGGATTCATCTTTGCACTTGATCAGCTTGGAATTGCACAGCCATACATGCAGACATTGTTTGCAGGACTCGTAGCAATGCTTGCACTCGCAGGAGGACTCGCATTCGGTCTTGGTGGTAAAGATGCAGCATCTCGCACAATCGAGAAGCTCAAGGAACACGTTAAGCCAATGTAAGTTTTGGGGATTCGACAAAGTAGTTTATAGAAAATGGAGTGGACGAAAGTCCGCTCCATTTTTGCTAGGCAAAGCTATACTTACACAAAATACCCATGTATTTTTATGCTCAAAAACGACTCCAAAAATAGGGGTATTTTTACCCATAAATATGTTATCCACCCGTTATCCCCGAAGGGGTAGGTAAGGATTTGACATTCTAATCGGCTTCGTGTAGGATGGCCGTACTGATGAATAGCAAGGTAAAACATCCAAGTTAAGGCGATAGCAATTACGTTCGCGTTTTGCTGTCCGCCCGATAGGCGGATTTTTTATTGGAGAACAGTCCTGTCCGACTGATCACTGACAACATAATTTTCATCACTCACGTAAAAGAGTTTTAGTCTTTTCGTCAGTGGGTAGATGAACGACGATTGGTAGAGAAGAAATTTCTGTCACCACAGAAATCTCTACGCAATGAAAGATTTGGATAGCGGTCCAAAAATTTTTACGTCAAAACATGTATATGTTTTCTGAAAAAATTTTCCAACAAAATTTTTTCAGATGTTTGTGATTCTTACAGTTCCTAATAGGAATGTAAGAGTATATGGTGGATGCCTTGACTCTAAAAGGCGATGAAGGACGCGGTGTGGCGGCGATACGCTTCGGGGAGGTGCCAAACAACCTTCGATCCGGAGATGTCCGAATAGGGAAACCTCATTGGGTAAACCCCAATGGTTTGTAGACTCAGTCTACATTCGCGCACCCAGGGAATTGAAACATCTTAGTACCTGGTGGAAAATAAACTAAAACAAGTATTCTCGTAGTAGCGGCGAGCGAACCGAGAGAAGCCCAAACCGATTGTACTGTAGCAATACAGTATGAAAGGGGTTGCAAGGCAGTAACGCCTCTTTTAAGAAGGGATAAGTTACAAAACGCATTGTTAGAAGAAAGTTCTGGAAAGAACTACCATAGGAGGTGATAGTCCTGTATTCGAAAATAATGCGACTTATTAGTTACTGTTCTTAAGTACCTCAAGACATGAATAGCTTGTGGGAATCTGCCGGAACTAACCGGTAAGGCTAAATACTTTTAGAGATCGATAGTGAACTAGTACCGTGAGGGAAAGGTGAAAAGTAGTCCGGAAG
>CAYLXO010000003.1:53327-54852 GCA_964387965.1 uncultured Candidatus Saccharibacteria bacterium | reverse complement strand
GCTCCCCGGGTAGGGATCGAACCTACGACCAATCGATTACACTTATCCTAAAATTACTTATAGGGGTGGACTATATCATGTCCATGAATTTTATTTCGTATGGACCGAGGCGCTTCGCGCTGTATTTACAGAGCTACTCCATAAAGGATAGTCTCTACACCTTCCGGACTGACTTGCCGGATTTGCATCACTCGGACAAAAAGGTTTGTCCTCATTTTTGCAATCCGCCGTTCGTCTCCCCATAAATGGGGACCCTGTAAAAAATACAGGGGGCTTGGCTCGGTATTGCCCTTATAGGGTTTCACCGAATTCACCTCGTTTTCGACCTAGATTTCTCTAGGAAGCTGCGTTATGCCACAGTCGATTGCTCTACCGCTGAGCTACCGGGGAATATTTGTAGAAAACAAAGAACAGGAAAATATTAGCAAAAAAAGGGTTAAAATGCAAAAGCTAAGATGGCATGAATTTTTTCGGTATTTTCGTAATGCCGTCATGTACTTCCATGTGGCAGTTTGAACAAATAAGAATACACTTATCAATTTCATTTTTTACAGATTCCCACGATCGGGTAAATCCTTTCGCAGCCACTCCAAAGTCTTTTTTCTTTGGATCCAAATGATGAAAACTGAGTGCTCGGGGTGATTTATTGTATCCGCACAACATGCACTTTCCGCCTTTGTATTCTCGAGCCATGTCTCGAATTTTTCTTCGACGTTTTTTCACAGCTTCGCGCATGTATACTGCACGATCTGCATATGTACGTGTTTCTTTTCTCGTGGTATTCACAATGAAAGTATACCACAAAATGATATACTTAATGCGTATGTATATACGCGTAAATGCCACTCCAGGGGCTAAAAAGGAACAGATTTCCAAGGTTGGGGATGTACGATATGAGATATCTGTGCGAGAAAAGGCCGAACAAAATATGGCTAATACACGTATCCGAGAAATTGTAGCCGAGTTGTATAGCGTGCCAGTAAAACAAGTAAAAATGATATCAGGTCATCGAAGTCCACATAAGATCTTTTCGATTCTAGATAGTAAGTAGTGGTATACTGTACGTATGAAGTACACAATAACAGGAGATGATTTTGCAGTCACAGATGCAATCCGTGACTACGTAGAGAAGCGATTCTCTGGTTTTGAAAAGTTAATTGATGCTAGCGTTCCGCATGAAGTATTTCTTACAATAGGTAAAACGACTGCTCATACACGCGAAAATACTTTTTATGCTGAAGTAAAGTTTAAAATTCATCAGCGTGATTTCTTTGCTCGTGGTGAAGCGGGGGATGAAATGGCAGCACTCGATATTGCGCGTGATGAGTTGTGGCGTGAGGTTACTCATTCAAATGCACGCAGGAGAACTCTCTTTCATCGAGGCGCACGCAAGATAAAAGAATTGTTGCGACGAGGTAAATAAGATGCACAAAAAAACGGCCTAGGCCGTTTTTTTGTGTATGTAGGATTTTTGAAATTCCTCAAAACTGATTTCTTTCTTTCCTTCAGGGAGCACACGGTCGAT
>CAYLXO010000003.1:48091-53227 GCA_964387965.1 uncultured Candidatus Saccharibacteria bacterium | reverse complement strand
GCTCCAATTGTTGTAAGACGTGCGCGGAGTTCCGTGGTTGTCTCGTCCTCTGCAATATCAGTTTTTTGGATGGCGATAAGTGGACCACTATCGAGCTTAGGTCGCATGATTTGAATGGCAGAACCAGTGACGGTATCTCCAAGAAGGATTGCACTTTCGGTCGGCGCTGCTCCACGGAGATGTGGAAGGAGAGAGTAATGCACGTTAAGAGTTTTGTGTTTTGGAAGCTCGATAAAACGCAGTGGCATTATTTTGCCGTACGCGACAACAATAGAAATATCGAGTTCGTATGAACTAATAGTTTCAAAAAATGCATCGTCCAATACTTCAGGTTGAAGTACAGGAATACTATGAGCGAGTGCCCAGTCTTTTGCTGGTGGAGCAGTGAGTTCTTGGCCGCGACCTTTAGGTCTATCAGGATTTGTAATTACCACACATGGTGTATATCCAGCATTTTTTAGTGCATCTAGGTATGTAATTGTAAGTTCTGGGGTTCCCCAGAATGCAATATTCATATGTTTTTACAAATGAGTTATTTTTTCTCAGGTACAAAGCCAGGTGCAACATTTCGGGCCTTGTCGATAAACAAGATTCCATCTAGATGGTCAGTTTCGTGTTGGAAGATATGTGCGAGTAATCCACCAGCACCACGGGTAAACTTATTTCCGTGTTCATCATACGCAGTAATAGTCGCATGAGTTGCGCGTTGTACTTCACCCCACAGTGGACGAACAGAGAGGCATCCTTCATGCATCCACTTTTTTGTTTTAGACATTTTAGTAATAACAGGATTAATGAAAACAATATCAGGAGAAGAGGGGGTTTGTCCTTCAGGAATACCTTCTCCACGTTTCCATGATTCGTCAAAAATTTTGCCAGCAACGACAAAGATGCGAAGTGATACGCCAATTTGTGGAGCTGCAATTGCAACACCGTCGGCTTGGGTAGCAAGCGCTTTTTTCATATCCTTCAGTACTTTTTGTATCTTAACAGAACCGATTTCTTTTATAGCTACTTCATCGGCTGTTTTACGAAGAACAGGATTTTCTTTTTGAACGATTTCAGGCATGGATACTTATTTAATAGTTTTCATGTAATCTGCCAAATCCTTTTGCTTTACTGTTTGCTGGCTACGTGATGCCATATTGCGCACGATTACAGAATTTTCGAGTGCTTCTTTTTGTCCAAAGATGATTGTGTACGGTGCTCCAGATTTCTCTGCCATTGCAAGCTGTGCGCCAAGTGAGTCTTTTGAAAGTGCTTGTGCGATTGGAACATGCGCCTTACGCAAGATTTCAATAACATTCAAACTTTTTAGTTTTGCTTCGATACCGAGCTGGATAAAATACACCTTTGGCTTTTTCATGATACGAGGTGTGTGCTTTGTGTACCATGGCATCATAAGAAGACGGTCGACACCAAGAGCAACTCCGATAGCAGGGACATCTTTCTTGCTTCCGAGTCCACGTCCGAGGTAGTCATAACGACCTCCACCGGCAATTGCCATCGGAGGATTGCCTTCACCCATATCAACGATCACTTCAAATACTGTACGACTGTAGTATGAAAGTCCACGAACAAGATTTTTATTCATGTTGTATGGAATTTCCATTTCCTCTAGATATTCAAGTACTTCTTTGAAGTGCTTTTTACATGATGGACAAAGGAATGATACGCAGTCTGGAGCACCTGCGTTGATCTCAGCTGTTTTTTCTTCTTTTGAATCAAGAATTCGGAGAGGGTTGCTCTTCAAGCGTTCACGATCAATTGCTGGAAGCGCGTTTAGATTTTTTTTGTAGTACGAAACGAGTTCACGTACATAGTGCGGACGACATTCTTTACAACCGATTGAGTTGATATCGATTGAGATTGATGGAGCTCCAGCCTCATCAATGATTGTGTACATTGTTTTTATAACAAGTGCATCAACGATACTCTTGTCTGAACCGAGTGCATCAAGGTCGAATTGGTAGAATTGTCGATAGCGTCCTTTTTGAGGATTGTCGTGACGGAATGATGGGCCATACTGGTAGAACAAAAGTGGCTGTGGCTGACTTGCCATACCTTGTTCGATGTATGCGCGCATGAGTGATGCAGTGTGTTCTGGACGAAGCGCGAGGTGGTCACCACCTTTTGTCTTCAATGTATACATTTCTTTGTCGACGATATCTGTTCCTTCGCCGACACCAGATGTAAACACGTGTTCGTGTTCAAGCATTGGTGTTTCAATCGGCTTGAATCCGTAGTACATCGCTACTTCTTGTGCCTTTTCAAAAAATCCCTGAAAGAGATAAAAATCTTCTCCCATGATATCTCGCATGCCTTTTGGTGTTACCATCTCGGTCATTTTCTTTCCTGATGCTTTCTTTGGTTTTGCTGTTTTTGTCATATGATTGTAGTAGATGAATTAATAATTTTTCTAAAATGGGCTCTCGTGTTCTCCGGGGAATATTCCGATCTCAGAAAGAGGGAAGAGACGGAGGAATGCACGACCAGTAATATTTTCTTTTGGAAGAAGTCCCCAGCCTCGTGAGTCATAACTGGCTGGACGGTTGTCTCCCATAACAAAGTAATTTCCTTCAGTAACTGTGACGTTGTAATGGGCAGTTGTAGTATCTTTTGAAATGTACGGTTCGGTAAGAACGATTCCGTTTGGATGCTCTTTGTTTGTTATTGTTATCACACCATTGTTTATCAAAACAGTATCTCCTGGAACTCCGATGATGCGTTTTATAAAGAATACGCCCTTATCAATCGGTGGATGGAAGATGAGTACATCACCACGCTCTGGCTCTTTAAATCGGTAGCTCAATTCGTCGACAATAAGGTAGTCAGCATTTTTAAATGTTGGTACCATTGACGAACCCGAAACAATAAATGGCTGGGCGATAAATACGCGGACAACCACGACGATAACAACGACTGTAATAATAAAACGAGCAAACTCGAAAAATCCCGAACGCTTCTTCGGGGCTACTGGAGCATTTGAGGCGCCAGTGTCTGTTCCCATATTGACGGAGTCAATGTTTTCATTCATAGATGTAAATTCTAATATAGAATACCTATTGACACCAACCCAATTTTGATGGTATTTCAAAAATGCTGTTTTGTGGCGTCATGGTATAGTATCTGCATGATAGTAGTCGTTGGTCTTGGTAATCCAGGAGAAGAATACTCAAAAAGTCGACACAATACAGGACGTATTGTTCTTGAAATGCTTGCAAAAAAGTACGATTTTTCTGACTGGTATTCTGACAAGAAAACTCGAGCATTGTGGTCAACGGGCAAAATTGAAAAGACAAAATTTCAATTTGTCGCTCCAGATAATTTTATGAATAATTCGGGTGGCAGTGTAAAGCCACTTATTAAGAGCAAAAAAGATTTGGAACGCCTTGTTGTTATTTACGATGACCTCGATTTACCAATCGGACGAATAAAAATTTCGTTTGATCGCGGTGACGGGGGACATAACGGACTTGCAGATATTATAAAAGCGCTTAAGTCACGAGAATTTTTGCGTATTCGTGTTGGCGTTTCTCCAGAAACCCCAGGAGGAAAACTCAAGAAGCCCCATGGCGAAAAACCTGTTATCGATTTTCTCATGAAAGACTTTAAAGAAGCTGAAGTAGTTGAACTTAAGAAAATAACAAAAAAAATTGCAGAAGCGCTTGTGTGTTTTTCCGAAGAGGGCAAAGATAAGATGATGAGTTTGTATAATTAAAAACAAAAAATCCCCGTATGGGGATTTTTTGTTTTTATTATTTTTTGTCTTCTACCCAAGTGAGCGTCATGCGCTGTTCCTTTGGATCAAAGAGAGTAATTTGGAATGTGTATGTCTTACCGAGTTCGAGCTTCTCGCGAAGTTTTGCTTCACTACCGAAGTTTGAGTGGTGTACAAGTCCGGCAACTCCTTGCTTGATTGAAACAAGAGCACCGTGTTTGTTGAACTTGATAACAACACCCTTAACGATATCTCCTTTCTTAAGTTTTCCTTCGAATTCTTTCCAAGGATTTTCCTTAAGAGCTTTGATTGAAAGAGAAATCTTTCCATCTTTGATATCGATAACCTTTGCCTTTACTTTGTCTCCAACTTTGTAAAGTGCGCGTGGGTCTTCAACAAGTCCCCAGTCGAGTTCTGAAATGTGAACAAGACCTTCAAGACCTTCTTCAACCTTCAAGAACACTCCGAAGTCTACGATTCCTGCGACTGTTGTTTCGAGTTCATCTCCAAGAGCGTACTTTCCAACAACTGCCTGGCGTTCGTCTGAGTTTCCTTCTTTTTCAGAGAAGATAAGCTTTCCATCTTTTGGAAGGGCAGTAACGATTGTCACTGCGAGTTTCTTTCCAACAAGTTTCTTAAGTTCCTTCAAGATTTTATCCTTGTCAGAATCTTCAACGCGAGGGTAGTGCTCAGGTTTGAGCTGTGATGCTGGAAGGAATCCCGCGATACCTTGCCATTCAATGATGAGTCCACCTTTGTTTGCATCTTTGATTGGAAGTTCAAATACTGTGTGTTCTTTGATTGCTTTTTCAGCTTCGTTCCATATGAGCGCTTGCTTTGCTTCCTTAAGAGAAAGTTCTACATAGCCATCTTCGTTTTCTGTTTCAACGATTTTTGCTTTTACAACATCACCGATGTTCATCTTCTTGATGATTTCGCGTGCGTTGCGGAATTCGCGTCCATAGATAACTCCTGTTCCGTATGGTCCAAGGTCGATATATACAGATGCTTTTTCGATTCCGATAACTGGTCCTTCAATGAGTTTATCTACCTGAAGTGGGGTAGTGCCTTTGTCGAGGAGAGTGTGTATCTCAGAGAGTACTTTTTCTTCGACTACAGCTTGTTCTGCTTTTTTTGCCATAGAAATATAAAAATCCGCCAAATGCGGACTTGCTTTTCGTGCGAAGGTATAAGGGTATTCCCTTAGGGTTATTCTTCACATCGTTTCCGACTGGTAATGCAGTGATACTACTATATATATGTCTATTTGGCAACTGTTCGACCGGTGACGATTGACATAACGACCTTTTTATTTTAGAGTGCTCAAAATTTCTCTAACGTAACCGCATAAATATGAAAAAAGCTAAAACAAAAAAACAACAAGAGTCGTTCCAAAATGGGATGCCGTATGAAGG
>CAYLXO010000003.1:43296-47991 GCA_964387965.1 uncultured Candidatus Saccharibacteria bacterium | reverse complement strand
AAGCTAAAACAAAAAAACAACAAGAGTCGTTCCAAAATGGGATGCCGTATGAAGGAATGTTCCAGATTGTGCTCGCAAAAGGTGAGTCAGTACCAGTCAGTATCCTAACTCGCGAAGGGGTATCTCTTTCGAGAGGCGTGCTTACTATTGCATCCGGCCGTATAAAAAAGCTGAACAGTGTATTTGAGATTTTTACCAATACACGAAAGAATTCGAAAGCTTTTCAGCTTGGTTTTGAAAAAGTATCTGAAATACGATACTGCAAACCAAAAGAACTTTGGAAACACAGATAAAACGGTATTTCATAACTATTTTAAAAGGGGTCACTAGGTGGCCTTTTTTCTTTGCCAAAAATCTTTGAGGCAGGTATACTCTTTGCATGATAATCACGTACTTCGGCAACCAGTTTTTCAAGATCGCGCAGGGCGATACAGTTATTGCAATTAATCCACCAGAAAAATATCCATCAAAGTTTGGATCAGTGCTTGCACTTTCTACGACAAATCATCCGCTCTATAACGGATTTGATCGTGTTTCTCACGGAGAGACTGTTCCATTCTGTGTTTCAGGCCCAGGAGAATATGAACATGCTGGAATTTCGGTACAAGGAAAGGGAACAAAAACAGAAATTGATGGAAAAGAATTTAATACAGCTGTTTACTCTTTTGTATTTGAAGATACAAAACTCGGATTTCTAGGTCCAATCAATCGTCCACTACTAGCAGCTGAAATGGAAGTACTTACAAACTCAGATATTTTGTTCGTTCCGATTTCTACACTTGGAGCTGCAAATGCAAACAAGGTGGCAGTAGCTATTGAACCAAAAATAATCATCCCGATGGATTATACAAAAGATAATTTGAAAACTTTTTTGAAAGAAGCTGGTGAAGACAAAGTAGAACCACTCGACAAACTCACTATTCGCCGAAAAGAAATTGAATCTAAAGAAGGGGAAGTCATTGTTCTAGCTGAAAGCTAATGACACATATTGTGCAAAAGTTAAGACAGAAGCCACAGAAAGTACGAGAGCGTATCTTGATAGGCTCGCTTGTCGTAGCTATTCCTATTGTTTTACTGCTCGCAGCTCTCATCGGAAATTTGTTTCCAGGAAAAGACAAAGAAACAGCATCGACTGTAGGAATTTTTCAAAGTATGATTAAGTCTACCTTTAGTCAGAAGCCGCCACTTAATGATTAGTAGTATTTGTGATATAATTCCGCACATAATATGGCAAAAAAGAACACACCGAACGATAGTGAGAAAGAAGTACCAGCAATCGCTACAGGGTCAGTAATCTCGCAAAGTATTACAAAAGAAATGCGCACATCGTATATCAGTTATGCGATGTCTGTTATTACAGCGCGTGCACTTCCTGATGTACGTGATGGACTTAAGCCAGTGCACCGCCGTATTTTGTATGCTATGCATGAAATGGGGCTCACATCTTCTGCAAAAACAAAAAAGTCTGCAGCGGTGGTGGGAGATGTACTCGGAAAATATCACCCACACGGTGATGTTGCAGTGTATGACTCGATGGTGGGAATGGCGCAAGATTTTTCTCTTCGCTATCCACTTATAATCGGACAAGGAAACTTCGGATCAATCGATGGAGACAATGCTGCTGCGATGCGTTACACCGAAGCAAAGATGTCAAAGCTTGCCGGAGATCTTTTGCGTGATCTTGAAAAAGAAACAGTAGATTTTCGTCCAAACTATGATGCAACACTCAAAGAGCCGATTGTGCTTCCAGCCGGAGTTCCAAATCTTCTATTGAATGGAACACTTGGAATTGCTGTTGGAATGGCAACAAACATTGCGCCACACAATATTACAGAAGTTATTGATGCGACACTTCACCTTATAGACAACGAGGAAGCAACGACAGAAGATTTGATGCAGTTTGTAAAAGGTCCAGATTTTCCAACCGGTGGACTTGTGTATGGCACAAAGGACATGTATCACGCATATTCAAGTGGACGTGGAGGAGTTGTTACTCGTGGAGAAGCTGAAATTGTTGAACAGAAGCAAGGTCAATCACAGATCGTTATCACTTCGATTCCATATCGTGTAAACAAATCAAACCTCATTCAATCTATTGCCGAACTCGCACAAGAGAAAAAAGTTGAAGGAATCAAGGGTCTTCGTGACGAATCATCAAAAGATATTCGTATCGTGATTGATCTCAAACAAGGAGTATTTCCTCAAAAAGTTCTCAACTATTTATACAAACACACACAGCTTGAGCAGGCATTCCACTTCAACATGGTTGCGCTTGTTGATGGTGTACCACAGACACTATCTCTCAAAGGTATTCTCGATGAATTCGTAAAACACCGAAAGGATGTCGTAAAGCGACGCACTGCGTATGATTTGCGCAAAGCTGAAGAACGAGAGCATATTTTGCTCGGTCTTAAGAAGGCGCTTGACCATATCGATCGTGTTATTTCTGTTATCCGTGCGTCAAAAGATGCGGCACTCGCGAAACTCAATCTTATGAAAGAGTTTAAGTTTTCTGATTTGCAGGCAACTGCAATTCTCGAAATGCGATTGCAAAAACTTGCTGGTCTTGAGCGAAAGGCAGTGGAGCAAGAACTCAAAGAAAAACAGGAACTCATTGCGGAATTAAAATCAATTCTTGGTTCTGCAAAGAAAATGATGGGAGTTATCTCAAAAGAACTTTCAGATCTTCGCGAAAAATATGGTGATGATCGAAAAACACGCGTTATTAAAGGTGGCGTAAAAGAAATTACTGACGAGGATCTTGTTCCTGAAAAAGAATCAATGCTCGTATTTACTGCAGGAGGATACGTCAAACGTACTGATCCATCTGAATACCGCGCACAGAAGCGTGGCGGTGTTGGAGTTGTTGATCTTGAGACAAAAGAAGAAGACTTTGTCACAATGCTTCTTTCTGCAAATACACATGATGATCTTCTTTTCTTCACAAACCTCGGAAAGGCGTATCAGATAAAGATGTACGACATTCCAGAAGGAAAGCGAGCAACAAAAGGAAAATCTATCATGAATTTTATTTCACTTGGTGGTGATGAAAAAGTTATGTCAATTCTTCCTGTGCCAAAAGCAGAAAAAGGAAAAGATCAATTCCTCTTCCTTATGACAGAAAATGGTACTGGAAAGAAAATGAATGCAAAGCAGTTTGCTGACGTCCGTCGTAGCGGAATTATTGCAATCAAGCTCGACAAGAACGATAGTCTTCGTGGAGCACAACTTGTAGAAAAAGGAGACGAAATCATGCTCGCCACACAAAAAGGTCAAAGTGTTCGCTTTAAGGAGAGCGATATTCGCGAGATGGGACGTACTGCAGGTGGTGTCCGTGGAATGAAGCTTGGAAAAGGAGATACAATTGTCGGATTTGATGTTGTAAAAAAAGAAACAAAAGATAGCGCAGCACTTCTTGTAATGTCTGCAAATGGACTCGGAAAGAAAACAGTACTTAAAGAATACAAGGTACAAAAGCGTGGAGGATCTGGAATCAAAACTGCGAAAGTAACACCAAAGACAGGGGACATCATTATGGCGCGCGTGATTACTGATGAGGCAGAACTTATTGCAATGAGTCAGAAAGGACAAGTGATTCGCACCGCACTTGAATCTGTACCAAAACTCGGGAGGCAGACACAAGGAGTTTCAATCATGAAGCTTCGTGCGGGAGATAAGGTAGCTTCGATTACGTGTTTGTAAAAAACATATATAAACGGAAAAATCAGCCCTGTTGCATAGTGATAGGCTGATTTTTTTCATAAGGTTGTATATAGAAGAAAATTATTTGCGGTAAAAGATCCGCATTTTGCCGGTGTAGTCAGTCCCGGAATACCGTTCACTGTGAAAATCTGCAATTATTCTTCCGATGTCATCAAGATATATATCTATGATGCCGGCATTTTCAACATTAATTATGTTGTGTGCGCCACGTTCGAGTAAAAGCAAATTTTGTCCCGCTTCAGTGAGTAAAAACTCTGAAGTTCCAGCAGCATTATTCAAACTATAGAGCGCTTTTTGAAGACGCTTTTTTATTAGTCTGAAAGATTGGGTTGGTTCGTAATCTTGATACACGTATTCTTTAGGTTTTATCCTTTCTTTTTTACGTGAATCAAGGAAACTTATGTATGACTGGGTACGAACACATACATAGATAGGTTTTGCAGGGGCCGGTTTTTGCGAAATGGTTGAATCCCTAACAATAGTAACTTTTGGTGCTGTGTCGCCAACATTAGTGATTATGTTTACGGTTACAGTGCCCGTAACATTGCCGTTTACGACAACATTTCCATGTGCATATTGCGCATGGATAGATGAAGCCGTTTCTGGTTTTTTTGTAGATACTGCTGATGTTACGACAGTAGTATCCTTTTTTTCAACTGAGGGTTTCGGTTTTACGTTTTTTGGTGGCCCGCTTTTCTTCATAACTTGCGGGGCAGGTGAAAGAACGTATTCCTTTCCTCCCATCATTACCTTTATTTGGGTAGGCTCTTTTTGTTGTGCATACGTGCACATGTTAACGGTTGCGAGAAATGCTATAAGCATCAGTTTTTTCTTCATTTTTTCAAACAGTTTGGTTAACAATGATTTTTGTTACCATAATACATTTTGATTGATAAGTCAAATTTTTGGAACAATCAAAAAATATACACAGTTTCTTTTTTGCTATTGTGTTACAATAGTTTTATGCGATTT
>CAYLXO010000003.1:0-43196 GCA_964387965.1 uncultured Candidatus Saccharibacteria bacterium | reverse complement strand
AAAAATATACACAGTTTCTTTTTTGCTATTGTGTTACAATAGTTTTATGCGATTTCTTGACCCACTCGACGCACTTCGCCAGTTTGGAGTGTACGGAGCACAAGACGTGGCTGATCTTGGAACAGGATCAGGTCATTTTGCTTTGCATGCTGCCCCTCGGCTTGAAGGAGGCAGACTATTTGCCGTTGATATCGAAAAAGAAATGCTCTCACGCCTAGTAGCAGAGGCAAAGCACCTCGGTCATACAAACGTGCATCCTATTTGGGGAGATTTGTCTTCACCAAAAGGAGTGCCACTTTCTGATGCGAGTTTGGATAAAGCAATTGCTTCAAATATTTTGTTTCAAATTGATGATCGAGAAAATTTTGTAAAAGAAATAAAGCGCATGCTTCGTCCTGGAGGAAAAGTTATGGTAATTGACTGGCATAATGATACAGATTTTGGTCCACATCCTCATCATCGTGTTGACGAGAAAGCAACATGTGCACTTTTTGAACGACATGGGTTTAAAAAAGAAAAAGATATCGATGCCGGAGATTATCACTATGGTATGATATTTTGTAAGAACTAATCATGGCAACACAAGCATCAAATTTTAAAGTTGTTTTTATCGGCATTTTTATTGTTGGTGCGATTGCCGGAGTTTTGTCGTTTGCTGGGATTATTAATCTTGGCGGAACATCTACACAGAAAGTTGCAGGATCAGTCACTATATGGGGCACTGTAAATCAACAGATGTTTCAAAAATTTATTGCAAGTTTCAATATCGCAAATGCTGACGTTCATGTGCAGTACATAGAGAAAGATCCGCTTACATTTGATACTGATTTTGTTGAAGCGGTCGCAAAAAATTCGGTTCCTGATCTTGTGCTTTTGCCGGATAATTTGTCATACCGTTTTCGTGACAAATTTATGCACATACCATTTACATCACTCTCTGCTCAGACGTTTGCATCGTCATATATTTCTGCAGCAGACATCTTTGCTATGCCAGACGGCTATGTTGCGATTCCGTGGATTGCTGATCCGCTCGTCATGTATTACAACCAAGATTTACTTGCAGCGAGTGGTATCGCTGTGCCTCCAAAAACATGGCCAGATTTTTCTGGAACGGTGTCGTCGCTTACAAAAAAGACAAGTGACTTAACAATCACACAAAGTGCAGCAGCGCTCGGAACCTACAAAAATGTTACCAATGCAAAAGACGTACTTACACTTCTTTTTATGCAAGGAGGTAATCCGGTTGCAAATTATTCTCAAACAGGCGATTTCACTGTTCACTTTGGTGCTAATACAAACAACACTGAGGCGTCTGCTGCAAAAAATGCAGTCAACTTTTATCTTTCATATTCAAATCCTGTCGACCCACTCTACTCATGGCATGACGGTATGATGAACGACAGAGATGCATTTGTTCGAGGAGCACTTGTGTATTATTTTGGACGTGCAAGTGAAATTCCTATAGTACGTGCACAAAATCCAAACCTTAATTTTAATATTAGTCTTCCTCCACAATTCAAAACTGCAAAAGTTCCACTTACAAATGGGGGACTATACGGGTTAGCAATTCCAAACGGTGCAAAAGATAAAACACTTTCAGCGGCTGCTGCAAAACTTTTGGTAGACAACGAACAATTGCTTATTGATTCAAGCGGGACACAATTTTCATTTGTGCCGACACGACGTGATGTACTTGCAAATAAACCTGCCCATGATGCATATATGTCATATCTCTACAACGTCGCGCTCGTAATGAGAACATGGGTAGATCCAAATCCAAAGAGTTCAAGTACTATTTTCAAAGATCTTTTGTATTCTGTAAGTTCTGGAATTGCGACACTCGATATTTCGCTTCTTGATGCGGGCAACAAACTCTACCAAGTAGGTGCTAATATATAAATATATGTATCAAAAAATAAAACAGCTTCGTGCGATTTTGTTGGGAACTATTGTTCTTAGCACAGTATTTTTTGGTACACACGCACAGGCGGCACTTGATGCAAAAAATATTTTTGTTGCACAAGATATTTCGTGTACAACAGCTGAAATGGATGGAATGCTTGTAGGCACATATACTGAACCTCTTACTGTTATATATCAAATCGGAACTACAAAAGAACTTACTGCACCAGTTTCGCTTCGCACTGTCACATCTGGTGTTGAGCTCTCGGCAACTCTTTCTGGGCTCAGAGCTGGCTATACGTATAGTTATCATTTTAAGGATGGAGCAGAATTTGGAGCACCGTTTGGGTATGGATCGTTTTTGTTTAAGCCAACGGTTGCTGGGTGCGGTGGACAAACTGGAGGAACTACTTCTTCGACGCTCGTTATTTCAAATCTTGATTATGCTCCGACGGATGATGTGTCGTTTCTATTTACAGGTGAGATTACACATGGTTTGTATGATGCAAAAACATTTGCGATTTCAGTTCAAAAGTTAGTTACTAATGGAACTGGTCCTGAAGAAGAGCCGATCACAAAAGTTGCCACAATCACAAAACAAGGAGCGGTAGGGGAAAACGATACATTTGAAGTAGCTGTGAGTGATTTACAACCCGGCTCATACAATTATTCTTTTTATGATAAAGGTCACACATTCATCACAGGATCTTCAGGATTTTTTGGTATTGATGAATTACCAGTCGGCGCGAATACTGTCTCGATTACCGATGTGGCGCCTGGAGTTACTTCGGTAGTAATTACAGGTACTTTTAAAGGTGAAAAACAGCAGGCATATATTCATTACGGAACAAGTCCATCAAAACTTGATTTGCTTGTAGATACAAAGACTACAGATGCGGATCCTGATTTTACTTTTGAAACAACAGGTTTTATTGCTGATACTACATATTATTTTCAGGTATTTGATTCAAAAAATAATCCATTATCACAGGCTGGATCATTTTCAACACTTGCATCAGCGAGTCCAGCTCCGGATATGGGAGATGGCGGGGGAGGTCAGGGGTATGGTGCAGGTGCTGGAGGAAGCTATGCGCCAGACAAGCGTGACATGCTTTATTCTCCAGGAATTATTGCGTACTCACATGTATACAATCAGTCACAAACAAGTGTCACTATTAGTGGTGAAGTAGTAAATTTCAAAAAAGATGTCGAAATATATTTGTATCAAGTAGACGGTCCAACATATACAAACTTTGCTCCAAGAATTGATACAAAAACACGACGTTTCGAAGAAAAAATCACAAACTTGATGCCAAATCATCTGTATATGTTGTATATCGGTAATCCGATAAATGACTTGAACGTATACAGTCGCATTGCATATTTTGAAACATTACCCATACGTGTTGATCCGGGTGCATCTATTGTCGCGGGAGACAATGCGACTATTGTTGCAAAGGCTTCTGATGGAGTTTCGGCACTTGAAATAGAATATGGCACAGATTCAGATAATCTTGAGACTGCTGTTGGCATGAATAAGAATTCTGATGGCACATGGAGTGCAAAACTTGAAGATCTTACACCTGATACTACGTACTATTACGATATAAAAATTACGTCTACTGATATTGATGCACAACCAACATATTCGTACCTGTTTCAGTTTATAACTGGTAAGACTGCTGATGATGCAGGAACTATTCCGTATATTGTTGGACCTTCAAATGGAGGAACTATCGGCACATTCGAGCCAGAAGATAACGGAGGTATCATCCCATGTACTGGAGTAAACGTAGCAGGTACGCGTACTACCTGTACATTTGAGCATCTTATTAAACTCATCAATAACATTATTAACTTTTTGATGTTTGCGCTTGCCCCTGGACTTGCTGCGCTTATGTTCTTGTACGGAGGTTTTCTCATGCTTACATCTGCTGGAAACGCAGAAAAGATAAGCCAAGCAAAAACAATTTTTATGAAGGTTATAACTGGACTTATTATTGCATTTGCCGCGTGGATTATTGTTAAGATGGTTATGGTCGGCATGGGATACAATGTGTCATATTTCCCAACTTTCTTCTAATATGAAAAAACATATACAAAAAATTATTGGACTGCTCTCTGTGCTACTTGTGTGTGCATTACCACACGGAGCTTTTGCAAAGATACAAGCACCAACAAACGTTGTTGCAACTGAAACATCGCTCAATAATTTTAGTGTGTCATTTTCACCAGCTGTCACTACTGAAGGCGAAGTAATTTCACGGTATTATGTGTATGCAGGTTTTGATTCAAATTATTTTGAGGCCCAAGGAGCAAGTTCACCAATTACTCTAAAAATTGAAGCAGTAGTCCCTAGCTCACTTTGTATAAAAGTATTTGGTTCAGTTATCCACTCAAGCGGAGCGGTGCTTGATTCGGGTCCTGATTCAAGTTGCGCGTCAATTGTGAAGGGCTCTGGAGGAACGACAACTACAGGTACAGGTACTGGCGGGACAAGCACTGGAGGTACAACAGGTGGAAGCACAGGGAGTACGACAGGAACAGCAACAGTGTCTGTTTCTATTTCACCCACATATAATACTGCAGCTTTTTATGCAAAAATTTCAAATACAGTCACAGGCACAAAGTTTAAAGTCGATTATTCTAGTAAATCAAATTCAGGTAGCGAGCAGGCTTCTACGACAAGCGCGCAAGGTGATCTTTCGATTCTCCTAAAAAATCTTACCGAGAATACAAGTTATAGTTATAGTCTCACTAATGTTTCTACGGGTAAAAAGATATACACTGGAAATTTTTCGACACCAGTAAAGTCTGACTTTACTGTAAATGTAAAACCCGAGGAAACGAGTGTAGTTGTTTCAGGTTCAAAAAAATCTGGATCAGTTTCGGGCACCTCATTACTGTTTGTATATTCATACGCTGGAAAAGAAAATCAAAAATCTTTTACACTTGGTGCTAGTGGCGACTTTTCATTTCCAATTTCTGATTTAATTCCTGGTGCGACTTATGCGTATAGTTTAAAAGATGCAACAGGAACAACTTCATACACTACTGGAAGTTTTACTACGTTGTTTACTTCACTTGCTCCCACTAGTCCTACTGATGTTAAAGTAGAAAAAGGTTCATACGGAACCGCGATTGTTTCATTTACTCCACCTAAATCAGCAAGTCCTTCGTCAGGTTCTCAAATCAAGTACTACATTGTTCGCACAACCCCAGATGTAGGAAGTTTTTCAAGTGGCAATACATCACCAATAACAGTTTCTGGAATCGAAAACGGAAAATCATATAAGTTTGAGGTGCGAGCAGTTGATACTGATGGTTTTATGGGGCCATATTCAAAGATTACGAGTTCGCTCTTGTTTAAATGGGAGGGAGCAAGTCTTGTCCCTGGTATTCCGAGTAATATTGTTGCTACACCTGATGATATGAGTGTAAAGCTTACGTTTACCGAACCTCCACCAGCAAGTTCATCGGCTGGCTCAAAGATACAATATTATTCAGTCCGTATTACTCCAGATGGACGTACTTTTGCGAGTGGGCCAACCTCGCCCATAACGGTAGTGGGTCTTGAGAACGGTAAAGGATATCAATTTGAAATTCGAGCAGTTGATACTGACGGAATCGCGGGTCCATATTCAGCAATTACAAAAAAAGTTATTCCAAACGGCCCAGTTACGTTATATCCAACAGCGCCACTAAATGTACGAGCAACTGCAGGAGATAAAGAGGCTACTGTCTTTTTTGATACTGTAAAACCTGTTACTTCCTCTCCCGGATCGAGGATTAAATTTTATGCTATTCAATCTACACCAGAAGGAATATATGCAAGCAACACGACATCACCAATAAGCGTAAAAGGACTTATAAATGGAAAGACGTATTCATTTACGGTTAGAGCTCAAGATTCTGATGGATTTTGGGGTTCAATTTCTAATTCTTCAAATCCAGTAAAACCCTCAGGCACTCCGAACGCACCACGTAATGTGACAGCTAAATCAGGCAATACCGGAGCTACTGTATATTGGCAAGCGCCAGAAAATGATGGAGGTTTTCCAATTACTTCTTATACTGTTGAACTTGTTTCGACAGATGAAAATAATGGTTTTAAACACACTACGACAAAGGGTACTAGTTTATATGTTTCAAATTTAACAAACGGTCTATCTTATACGTTTCGAGTTCTTGCTACAAACAGTAAGGGTGATGGGCCGACAGCTGATTCAAATGAAGTAATTCCAATTGCTACAGGCAAAGATACCGGTGGTATTGATAAAACTGATGGAGATGGATCTGATTCGAATAATGTTTCAGATATAAGCAAATATTTTCAAATAAAAAATCCGCTCAAGAGTAGCACTATGGAAGAATTTGTTGCAAGGGTGCTTGATGCACTCGTGCTTCTTCTTACACCACTTCTTGTACTCGCACTTATTGCAAGCGGATTTCTGTTTGTAAAAGCACGAGGAAATCCAGAGGAGCTTTCTACTGCAAAACGAATTCTTATGTATACTCTTGTCGGTGCAGCACTCGTACTTGGTGCAAAAGTTATTGCGAGTGCACTTACTAATACTCTTAATCAGTTTTAATTTATTATGAAATACTGTATGGCATTTAAAAAAATACTTCTTGCTGTTGCTCTCTTTGGAATTGGTTTTACTAGTTTTTCTGTATATGCAGCAGCTCCACTTCCACCAACAAATGTGCGGGCAGAAGCGGGCGACGAAAAAGTAACTGTGTATTTCACACCTGATGTAAGTACAAGTTTTGATCTTACGACTGAATATACTGTTAGTACCGTTGTTTCTGGTCCAGCACCTGTACAAGTTGAAACTGGCAAATCATCACCAATTACAATGTCTGGACTAGTAAATGGTCAAACATACAAATTTGTTGTCACAGCTAAAAATAAAAATGGTACAAGTGTGAAGTCTGCTGAATCAAATTCAGTATTTCCAGCAGCAACAGGAAAGGATATTGGCGATACGACAAATGTTCCTCCTCCAGCTGGTGGTGGTAATGATACAAATATTCATATTAGATACGTAAACCCGATACAAGCGAATAACGTGCAAGGTTTTATTGCAAAGGTGATTGATTCGGCAGTACTTCTTCTTACTCCTATTATCGTTATTATGATTTTGTGGACAGGATTCCTGTTTATATCTGCACGTGGAAATCCAGAAGAAATTGGAAACGCAAAGAAAGCATTGCTTTATACACTCATTGGCGCCACAATAGTACTTATCGCGAAAGGTTTCTCATTAGCAATAAAAGATATATTTAGTCAGTTTTAATTATGAAAACATACGCACGATACATTTTTGCAGTTCTTTTTGTGGGTCTAGTTCTTACAACTTTTTCTGCAGTTGCAAACGCACAGAGTCTTACAGGTGGTAGCGCTTTTGGGGATGGAACAAGCAATCCAGATTTTAGTGGATTTTCAGGAGGCGGTGGTTCTGGTACATCAGATACAGGAGTAGCCGATACAACTAATTCTGGAGGAGGGTACTGTAAAGATGCACCGGCCGCACCATTTAAAAATGTAACTGAAGTGCTTAAGTACCTCACTTGTCTTATATTGCAATCAGTCATCCCGCTTCTTTTTGCAGTAGCGCTCGCGGTTTTCGTGTGGGGAACGGTCAAGTTTATTCAAGCATCAGATTCTGCAGAAAAGGAACAGGGAAGACAATTTATGCTTTGGGGGGTTATTGCACTCGCAGTTATGCTTTCAGTGTGGAGTCTTACAGCAGTGCTCAACAATACATTTGGTCTACGCACCGTTATCCCTCAGCTTCCAGTGAACAAAGAGGTTCAATAATCCACAGTATCTCCTAGACTTATAGATATTCGTGGTATAATTAATGTACAATTAAAAGGTCAAAAATTATTTATTAGCGTTTAGATTGCGCTTCCCGAAAGGGGCTTGCGCGAAGAGTTATCATGAAAAACAAAATCGCATACATTGGTGCAGGAGCCCTTTCAATCCTTGCTCCACTTTCTGCTTTTGCTCAGAGTTCAATTTCATGTACTGTACGAAATTACGGACTTGGAACACTCGAAGGTATCATCTGTAAAGTGTATCAGCTTATCAAGATTGCAATCCCAGTTCTTATTCTTGGTGCAGTTGCATGGTTTATCTGGGGTATCGTGAAGTTCATCACTGCATCTGACGCAGAAGAAAAGAGTCAGGCTCGTGGAACAATGCTTCACGGAATTATCGGATTTGCTGTTATCCTTGGCCTCTGGGGTCTTGTAACACTTCTCCTCTCAACATTTGGACTTTCAGGAAGCAATTCGATCAACGTCGAATCACAGCTCCCAACATTCTAAAAAACGATTCGACCCCGAGCATTTGCTCGGGGTCGTTTTGTTTTTGCGACTGACTTTTATATAATATATATATGATCTCACTTTTTCTAAATTATTTTGCTATACCAACAGTATTTGCTGACGAATCGCCAGTAGCAACATTTGTCGGTAAGCTCGATAGATATATATTTAATCCGCTTATAATTCTTATGTTTGCGGCAGCGCTTGTGTACTTTTTGTACGGCGTGTTTGAGTTTCTTATGAATTCAACATCTGCAGAGGGAAGAGAAAAGGGTCAAAGTCACATGCTCTGGGGATTGCTCGGAATGGTGATTATGTTTGGTGCGTTTGCAATCTTAAATCTGATCGGCAATACAATTGGTGCTGATCCAAATCCAAACTTACAAGTACAGTAATATATACAAACTAAAAGAGCCCCGGCATGTTGCCGAAGGCTCTTTTGTTTATTTTAAGGTGATATCGTACACCTCAAACGGACTATAAGGATTTTCTTCAGTCACTTCTATGGTTATGTCACAAATAATATTGTCTTTGCGCATGTATGCCATATAGTGATTGCTTGGTACATCCCTGTTGTCTCCACAGTTAGTGAGAGCCATTTTGTTTAACAAGTCGGTAGTGTCATTACCAACATAGCTATAAAAGTCTCCACCTGTGTGGGTTACGGTAATTTTATTACCGTCAGGTACTACTACAAGTAGTAATACTCCTGGCATGAGTCTGCGTTTGTTTATGCGCGTGTCATGCTTTTTTTCTGTCTGCGTGGCAGGCGAACCGCTCGTATATGTTTTATACGGTGATTCACTTTTTGCTTTTTCCTCTGCTTCTTGTTCAGATTTGAATACCAGATATTTTTGAAAAATAATCCAGCTTGCTCCCAATAATAATGCAGTGGGTAAAAGCACCCTTCCAACGAACTCCCAAAATTTCATAGTGGGTGTTCCGTGATTATGTTCCGCACCACCGTGTGGACCAGTGCTTGCTCCGTGTGGGTCTGCAGCTTTCTTTTTTCTTGTTAGCAGGTAGATTGCATATGATAGCAATCCGATAACTATCACAAGAATCGTAAGTGCAACCCATCCTTTCCAACCGATGCCACTACTGAAATCGGTGTGAATGATTGCTTGTGTGATAAGCCATGCCAGTCCTGCAAGGACTGTAAGACCAATCAACTTTTTCAACCACTTTTTCCACCACTTACTTTTTTTCTTCTGTCCACTTTGAGTGGACGATGTGTTTCCTGCACTCATTGTCTATGGAGTTTGGTTTGTACCTCCTGCAGTAGAAGGTTGGTTTTGAGATGTGTTACTCTGACTGACAGTCGGACCTTGATTTGTCCCGTTGGGCGGTCTGCTTCCTGTTTGTTGACCACTATTTTGCTTTCCTTTGCTACCTGACGCTGGTATCGTTATTGAAGAAGTGTTACCACTTTCTACGTACGTACCTTCGAGTTCTGCGACGCCTAGCTTGTACTTCACGTACCATTGATAATTTACATCTCCCATTTTTCGACGAAGGTCATCGATACCCTCATTTTCTTTTTGGATGCGTTCAAAATCAATACCGGCTTTTTCAAGCATTTTTCTTGCAACATCAATATCACCTTGTGCTTCAGCTACACGAGCTTTGGCTTTTGCTGCGTTCACTGCTTCTTGTTTGATTGCTTTCGATGCTTCTGAATTGTCATCAAGATTCCATACCGGCATGTTTACGTTAGTTATTTTTGCGCCGGTAAGTTGTTCGATCTCGGAGTTATTCTTGATGTAATTTATCAACTCATCTTTACCACCGTCTTCTGCATACAACGCAACGATTTCAGCGTACTTTCTCTTACGATTGAAGCTCTCAACTGCACTTTCGGCCATATTTAGAACTTTTTCAATTCCACCTACACCAATTGGTGTCAGTGTCATGAACTGTACCGGATTTGTAATTTCGATACGTAAGTTAAGTAAATACATAAGGCCAATTGCATCTTCCGTATCAATCTTGCTACAAAGTAATGAAGCATCAAAGCGCTTTGGAATTTGCCTCGTACGTATTACTTTGTACGATACGCCTTCACTTTCATTTCCATGATTGTCGTGGTCAGTTTTTTTAGAATGACCATGATCACCATGTTCGTCGTCGTTTTTTCCACTTCCTTTTGCAAACTTTGTAAAGTAAATTGGCCAGTCGATTTCAGCGATGTTGTTTGGAGCAAAACCGAAGAACGTACCGCCAGAGAAGTGGCGAGCGATTTCGTCGACAAACCCGTCGGGTAGGTAATCTCCATCGATTGGAGTTTCTTTGAAATGATCACCACGCCGTGGGAATGTCAGGTAATTTTGTGGTGGGTCCACCACAAATAATTTTCCTGCAAGTGCAAGCTTTGTGCACCAAAGTCGTAGGGCCACGTATCCAAGTATAAGGATAGCTAACACGGCCGTAAAAATAATTCCAGTCATACTGTTTTTTTGTTTTTTAAAGAGGTTAAAATAATAGTTTTTCTGTATATATGTAGATTCTGTTTTTAGCCAGAAGATTGTATTATTAGTTTGTGGTATTATACACTATATTTGACAAAAAGTCAATATATCATTCTTATAAATTACATTGAAAAATAAGGGGATTTAGGCACATACAGCACAAAACTCCCAAAAAGGGAGTTTTGTGCTGTATGTGCCGAGGAGAAGACTCGAACTTCCATCCCTTGCGGGGCCTGCTCCTAAGGCAGGTGCGTCTACCAATTTCGCCACCTCGGCGTGATATTTTTGGATAATTCTATTTATGTTAAGCGTATATCATTGCTGAAATTTGGTAGTCCCAGCTTGTGGTTTTTTATCCAACAAAATATAGCTATGTTTCGAACAATTACCGAAAGTAGCGAGAGAGTTCGCTATTTTCAGTCTTGTCCGCCCAGTTGGAATCGAACCAACGACCAATCGCTTAAGAGGCGAGTGCTCTACCAGCTGAGCTATGGGCGGATAAAAACAGGATTCAGTATACCTTATTCTTGTATTATTTCAAGGTATTTTTTCACATTCCTCGATTGAAAATTAACCATGTTAGGTGTATTATTTACAAATGACATTTATGAAAAAATTCCTAACCTTCGGTCGCATACAAGTATTACTTATTATTCTTGTTTCGATTATATCCCTTTGTCGCGTTATATACGTTGCCACTGCAACAACATGGACTGATAGAACAGCCTCGGGTTCACATTTTTGGACAGGGATTGCGTGTTCAAGTGATTGTTCAAAAATTTTGGCAGCGGATAATTATGACACTGATTCATATTTGTATCGTTCAACTGATGGAGGGATAACTTGGAATACTGTCACAAACGGGGGCTCTGCTTTTCAGAAACGTTGGAAACACGTGGCTTCTTCAGCTGATGGAAGTGTACTACTTGCAAGTGAGCTCACTGGAGATTTGTGGTATTCAACTGATTCAGGAGCAAACTGGACGGATGCTTCAACGCTTGGGTCTGGTTCTTGGACTGGTCTTGCCATGTCGAGTGACGGTGCAACGATGGTCGCGATTTCTAACGGAGGAGGAAAGGTTGGATTTTGGAAATCAACAAATTCAGGTTCAAGCTGGACCGACACATCAGGACTTGATCTTCTAACACCTAATGCTATTGCGTGTTCGAGTGACTGTTCAAAAATTGCTGTGGCTATGTTTGGTGATTATATTTATACATCATCAAATACAGGAGATACTTGGACTGCGCGTACCGGGTCTCCGTTTGGTTTTTGGACATCTATTGCGTCATCATCTGATGGAACAAAATTGGCTGCGACATTATCGTTTGCTGGAGATTTGTATACATCAAGCGACTCAGGGGTAAACTGGACTGATCAAACTGACGCAGGAACTGGTGGCGGAGGATTGTGGCAATCTGTTGCCATGTCGAGTGATGGCACGAAGCTTATTGCAGTATCAACGGTAAATGTGCGTAGTTCGACAAACTCCGGAGCAAACTGGACGACTGAGACGGGACCTGGCACTGCGACATGGAAAAAAGCTGCTTCTTCGTCAGACGGTGCGTATTGGGTAATCGGTGGAACGAGTACTGATATTTGGACAGCAGGAACTCCTCCTGTGTCTGCTCCAAGTGTTACAACAAGTGCAGCTTCTTCTGTTACAACAACTACAGCAACTTTTAACGGAAACATAACTTCGACAGGGAATGAGAATCCTACTACGCGCGGATTTTATTATGGGCTTACTACTGGATATGGGACGACTTCTTCGACAAGTGGAAGTTATAGTGCTGGCGCCTATACAGCAAGTATTACTGGGCTTGTGTGTAATACGACGTATCATTACCAAGCATTTGCCACAAATACAGGTGGAACAGGGACTGGTTCTGATCAATCGTTTACAACGAGTGCGTGTCCTGTAGCGCCAACTGTTACTACTTCAAGTACAACATCGGGGATTACACATGGAAGTGCACTTCTTACAGGAACAATTTCTTCTACTGGAGGAGAAAATCCAACGTCACGATACATTGAATATGGAACAACTATTAGCTATGGATCGCAAAGTGTAGCAGATACAGGGTCATTTAGTACTGGTTCATTTAATGAATCAGTACGGGGTCTTACTGCGGGGACAACATATCATTATCGCGCGTGTGCACAAAACTCTGCTGGAACAGGCTGCGGTATTGATAGAACATTTACAACCTTGGCAGCGCCAGGAACTCCGGCGAGTCTTTCTGGTACAGCAGGATACCAACAAGTTTCTCTCACCTGGACTGCTCCAGTTTCAAGTGGAGGTTATGATATTACTGACTACATGGTTGAATACAAAACAACAAGTGGGGCTACTTGGTATGTTTTTAATGATGGTGTATCAACAAGCGCAAGTGCAATTGTTACAAGTCTAACAAACGGTGTGAGTTATGATTTTCGTGTTTCTGCTGTTAGTGATGCCGGTGCTGGAACCGCAACAAGTTCAATTTCCCGTACACCGTCATCAACACATACTGAACCAAATGCACCAACAAATCTCTCTGGAACAGGGGGAAATACCCAAGTTTCTCTTTCATGGACTGCTCCAGCAAATAATGGAGGAGCATCGATTACTGATTATCAAATTGAATATAAGACAATTTCTGCGGGTTCATGGTCTACATTTTCTCATAGTGCAAGTACTGCTACGTCACGAGCTGTGACTGGGCTTACAAACGGAACAACATACATGTTTCGAGTTTCTGCAGTAAATTCCGTTGGTACGAGCGTTGCTTCATCTGCAATAACAGTGGGAGCAGGATCTTCGATATATCGTCACATTCTTTCAACAGGACAAAGTCTTTCGGAAGGAGTTAATTCATCACCTGCACTTACTGCGACACAACCATATAACAATAAAAGTCTTTCAAATAGTCCTGATGGAGGATTGAGTGCTCCACTTATCCCGCTTGTTGAAACAGTGAACGGACGAGAGTCTCCAGCATCTGGTCGTGCAAACTATCTTTCTGCTGCACTGTCTGGTAATCCAGTATTCGTCGATACGATTCACGGTCAGGGAGGGCAGACATACGCATCAATTAAAAAAGGTGGTTCAGGTAGTGCCTATACAAACGGACAAACACAAGCCTCTGTAGTACAGGCACAGACAGTTGCTGCGGGTGCGTATTATTTACCATTTGGTGTCACACTTACTCATGGGGAAAGTGACGCAATCGCAGGGACTTCAGCAAGTACGTACGAATCTGAGACAGCACAGATGCAAATAGATTATGAGAGTGATTGGAATGCACTTACTGGACGCTCGGATTCAATTCCGCTTTTCGAGTCTCAAATGAATACTAATTCTGAAGGCACAATCGCAGTGGCTCAACTGGATGCTCATAAAAATAATTCAGGGAAAGTCATACTTGTAGGGCCAAAGTACCAACTCGGATATTATTCAGATGGTCTACATCTCTCAAGTCTTGGTTCAAAAATGCTTGGCGAATTGTATGCGAAAGTTATGAAAAAAGTACTTGTAGACGGGGAGACATGGAACCCACTCATGCCACTTGCCGTGACAAACGAGGCTAACGTCGTCACAATTGATTACCATATTCCTGAAGGTACACTCGCCGTTGATACAACAAATGTTGCTCTTCGAACAAATAAAGGGTTTGAATTTTATCAGACTGGAGGAAGTTCGCTATCAATATCCTCAGTTGTGCTTGATGCCACAAATAAAAAGGTTGTAATTACTTTGTCTGGTACACCTGATGGAACTGATCCACACATTCGTTATGCATGGACATGTGAAAATCATCCAAATGATAACGCGTATGCTACATGTGGAGGGCCGGGCGATTCTGGAGCAGTAGGGGGAAATATTCGCGATACTGACACGACAACTTCTCCCGCATCAAATGGTACCGGAGAACGATTGTACGATTGGGCAGTAGCATTTGATGAGGCCATTACAAGTCCATCAGTTCCTGCGGTACCAACAGATCTTTCAGTTACATCAGGCAACACACAGGCGAGCCTTACATGGACGGAACCTGAAAATACTAATGGTTCAGCTATTACTGATTATTATATTGAATACAAAACTGCGAGTGCGTCTGTGTGGAGTGCATATAGTCATGTAGCATCAACAACCACAAGTGCGACAATTTCAGGTCTTACTAACGGTACGTCATACATGTTTCGCGTGTCTGCTGTAAATGAGTATGGAACAGGAGCACCAACGGCTGTGTCGTATGCAGTCCCCGTAACAACTCCCGGCTCTCCAACAAGTCTTAATGGCGTAGGTGGTACAGCAGAAGTAAGCTTGTCGTGGACAGCTCCAGTTTCTGACGGTGGATCGATAATTCTTGATTATCTTGTTGAATACAAAACTACTGGTGCAATTTCATGGTCAACGTTTGATGATGGAGTATCAAACACTACATCTGCTACCGTTACTAGTCTTTCATATGGGACAAGCTATATGTTTAGAGTCTCAACAGTAACAGCGGTTGCTACAAGTTCACCATCTGGTACTGCAAGTGCAAGTACAAGCTCAGCTGTAGAACCTGATGCTCCTAGTTTATTGACTGGTTCATCTGGAAATACTCAAGTAGCACTCACATGGACCGCACCAGATTCTGACGGTGGTTCAGCAATTACGGATTATCTCGTTGAATACTATGACGGTGTAGGATGGAATACATTTTCCGATGGTGTTTCAACAAGTACGAGTGCAACCGTTACAGGATTAATAAATGGTTCAATTTATAGTTTTCGTGTTTCTGCAATAAATAGTGTTGGAACAGGTCTTCCTTCAGCAACTATTAGCAGAATACCTATCACTACTGCAGGTGCGCCGACGGGACTTTCGGCAACTGCTGGAAACACAACAGTAGCACTCACATGGACTGCACCACTTTCAAATGGAGGATCTTCAATAACTGATTATCTCATCGAGTATAAACTACACGCAGATTCTTCATGGACTACATTTGCAGATGGTACATCCACAAGTACAAGCGCAACAGTAACGGGACTTTCAAACGGTTCAAATTACGATTTTCGTGTTTCGACAATAAATGCATCAGGAACCAGTACAGCATCAAGTACAGAATCTGCAACGCCTGTAGCTCCATCTCTCGGTGGTGGAGGGGGACGTATTCAGTATGGACGACCACCGCTTAAAAACTTGAATGAGCGTTTAACATATATATCTCCAATTGATAATAAAGAATATGAATGTAACCCATTTGTTTCAACGACACTTATCTATTTGTCGAAGAACAATGACGTGTCGCAAGTAAAATTATGGCAAGCATTTTTGAATCAAGAACTTTCTCTCAAGCTTCCAGTAACTGGATACTTTGGTGTGCAGACAATATCTGCAGTTAAAAAATTTCAGACAAAATATTCAACCGATGTATTAGCTCCCGCTGGATTAAAATATCCAACAGGACTGATACGGAAATTAACTATTACGAAAGCTAACAAAATTCTTGGTTGTAAGTAGTTTTCCACAAAAAAACGCACAAGAGTGCGTTTTTTTGTGGAAGTTTCTAGTGCCCGAGGTGGGGCTCGTCTATAACATAGTCAGGTGAATTTCGACTCGCGAGCTCGTAACGAAATTCCTTTCGAGTCCCCCACGCAAGCAAAGCAGTTTGCTTGCTCTCGCTCAGTTCACTTTGTTCACTGTGCCCGAGGTGGGACTCGAACCCACACGGCCTTTTACGGCCAAGAAATTTTAAGTCTCTCGTGGCTACCATTACACCACTCGGGCATTACGATTTATGTTTGGCTAAAACATTTCGCGAGCGAAATAGTCACCCGAACATTCGCGAGGTGAATGTTTTAGGGAGGCCTGGGCGGGAATCGAACCCGCGTATAAGGGTTTTGCAGACCCTTGACTTACCACTTGTCGACCAGGCCGGTCATACAGAATATATCAGTAAAATCTATTCTTTCAAAAGATTTCTAATATGGTCACGTTCTTTCTCTCCGTGGTCTGGCACAACACGAAGGGTAGGGATAGCACGTGAGCGAATCTTCTCTTTTAGCACATGACGGAGTTCACCAAGATTACGTTCGACAAAATCAAGGCCAGCTTTTTCTTTGTCTTCTGGAAATACTGAAACAAAAAGAGTTGCACCATTACCGCGCTTCGTTAGAATAGTTTTTGTAACAGTAATAAGCGCTGTGCGATTTCCTTCACGTTCAAAAAACATCGCAGCTTCGCGTGTAATCGCAGACTCTAATTTTTCAGTGTGATTGTCTCGTTTTTCCATTATGATACTTCTTTTGTTATTGCCTCAATCATGTCACCAGGAGCAATTTCAATACGTGATTCGATAAGAGCACCGCAAGGGAATCCTGTACCAACATTTTTTGTTTTTACACGATTTTGCTCAAGACCCACTATCGTTCCAGTACCAATTTCATTTTCGCGACGCAAAATTCGTACTTCATTCCCGACTTCAATTTCGCCAGTCTGTACTGTTCCTCCGATAACCTGACGTTCTTTTGTTTTCGAGAAGAATTTTTGGCATTTAAGTACACCTGCAACTTTTACTACTTCTACGCGCGGTCGGCGAGTTTCCTGGATTTCCTCCAAATATTCTGAGAGTTTATAGATAATGTCAAAAACAGTTATTGGAATATGAGTTTGCTCGTTGAGTTCGCGTGCGCGTGGATCAACTTTTGTATTAAATCCCACGATAATTGTATCTGAATCAATACTTGCAAGCTTGATATCTACTTCACTGATTGTTCCAACACCTGATGAGAGAATTTTCCAACCGATTGTTGGTTTTGTAAGCTTTTCGATTTGTGACACAACAGCATCAAGGGTTCCGGCGGTATCTGTGCGGATGATAATTGGAATACGCTTTATATCGCTTGCACCTCCGGTGTGTTGTTTTTTGCCTGAAGCGAGATTTTCTTTGTATTCTGCAATTGCGGTTTCAGCCTCTTTTTTTGTTGGAAAAGCCATAAACAGTTCACCAACAGGAGGCATTTCACTCCATCCGACGATTCCGACTGGTTCAGAAAGCGTTGCACTTTCAATAGTTTTTCCTCGAAAGTCTTGCATCATTCGTGTTCCAACAAGCGCAGTACCACAAGTGATAAATCTGCCTTTTGTAAGCGTTCCGTTATGAACAATAAGTGTCGCTGTGATTCCGCGCTTAGGGTCAAGATGAGATTCGATGACAATTCCCTCGGCTTCTGTGTCTCGGTTTCCTTTAAAATCTGCAATATCTGCCACTAGCAGTACCGTCTCAAGGAGAGAATCAATACCTTCACCAGTTTTTGCAGAAATAAGCGCGAATGGAATATCACCACCAAATCCTTCAAGATAAATTCCTTTTTCAGACAAATCCATTTTAACTTTTTCCGGATTTGCATTTGGACGATCAATTTTATTGATCGCCACAACAAAGGGGAGTCCAGCTTCAGTGATACTTTTCCAGGCTTCAAGTGTTTGTGCTTTTACTGAGTCTTCTGCTGAAACAACAAGAATAGCGATGTCTGCCGCTTTTGCTCCGCGACTTCGCATACCTTTGAATGCTTCGTGTCCTGGAGTGTCCAAAAAGGTGATAGTACGATCACGGCCCTCTTGATCTTTGTGTGCTACAACATAGGCAGAAAGATGTTGAGTAATACCTCCAGCCTCTCCTGCAACAATATTTGTTTTACGAATATAATCCAAAAGAGTCGACTTTCCATGGTCGACATGTCCCATAACCACTACGATAGGTGGTCGGGATGTTTGTTCAGTTGTTCCTCCACCATGCTTCATAGTGTTTACTTCTTTGCTTCGTTAGCTGCTTCTGTAATTACGTTTTGTTCTTCTGGCGACAATTCAATGTCTGACGCACCATTCTTTACTGGTTTTGCGAAAACGCTCATTCGTTCACGAGAATACAAACTTGAAAATACAACACCATCTCCTTCAGAATTTACAATCCCAACAGCAAAACTCTGGTTTCCTCCTACATCTGTAAATGGGTTAAAGCGAATAAGCTTTATGCCATGTCCTTGTTTTTCCAATTTTATACGAAGCGTTTCGATCCGGTTAAAATGGTCCTTGATCGTTTCGTCTGTATGATCTGCATGTAGTGAGAGGCTTTTCATGAGTTCTTCAAGACTTTCAGCTTTACTACCACGGAAGAGTTTTTTAAGTCTCATTTCAACGCGAATAATAAAGGCGAGTGCCACCGCTATTAGCAAGAAAAGAACGCCAAAAATAATGACGAAATTTGTGCTCATACGAATGCGAGTATATACTAAATTCTATGAATTTCAAAGGGAAAAAAGCCAATAGTGTCTATCTGGATTATGCTGCAGGCGCACCTGAAACAGCCGTGTCTCGACACGCACGTAAGTATGCGGACCGTTTTTACGGTAATCCAAGCTCAATACATGCAGATGGTCGAGCTTCGCGCGTGTTATTAGATAGTGCACGTGCCGATTGTGCCGGTGCTTTTTCTGCTCATTCTGATGAAATCATTTTTACTGGAAGCGGTACCGAATCGGTGAATATGGCGATTTTTGGAATTTTTAAACACATCAAACTTTCTGATCCTCAAAAACCTGTTCATATCATTACGTCGGTAATTGAGCATCAAGCGGTGCTTTCTGCGTGTCAGCATTTAGAAACGGTTGGAGCAACTGTAACATACGTACCGGTAGGTATTGATGGACTTATTAATCCAAACGATGTGCGTAACGCACTAACAGAAAATACCGTTCTCGTTAGTATCGGATATGCCAACAGTGAGATAGGCGTTGTACAACCAATACGTGAAATAGCAAAAGAAATCAGGCATTTTCGAAAAAATAGAAATAGCGGGTATCCGTATTTTCATATAGATGCTGCCCAAGCAAGTATGTATCTAGATATTCAAGTAGATAGACTCGGTGTCGATTTGCTTTCATGTAATGGAACAAAACTTGGTGGGCCGCGGGGAACTGGACTTCTGTATGTAAAACGCGGTGTTGAAATTGCGCCTCTTGTTTATGGTGGTGGTCAGGAAAAAGGAATTCGTTCTGGTACAGAAAATGTTTCGGCTGTCTATGGATTTGCACATGCGTTACTACACGCACGAAAACATGCATCGCATGAGCATATTCGCTTACAACATCTTAGGGATTATTTTTTTGCCGAACTTACAAAAGTATTTCCGCATGCGCGTATTAATGGAAGTATGACTGAACGATTACCAAACAACGTGAATGCATCGTTTAAAAATTTCGACAGCGAGCTACTTGTAATTGAACTTGATGCAAAAGGAATTTCTGTTTCTGCAGGAAGTGCGTGTGATAGTGCGCATGACAAAGCGTCACATGTTATCTCAGCATTGTATGGTACCGAAGAACAAAAATGGGGTACCGTACGATTTTCTATGGGATATAAAACAAAAAAACGTGATATTACACGAGCACTAAATGCTTTAAAAGCGATTTTTAAAAAATACGAACAGAGTAACGTTGTATTGCCTTAGTAAATTTGACCCACATGATATAATGCACGTATGGATAACGAGATTAAACCAGTAGAAATAAAAGATTTGAACAAGACGCAACTTATACTACTTGCGATTCTTCTTTCGTTTGTTGTTTCGATTGCAACAGGAATTGTAACCGTAACACTTATGCAACAAGCATCACCTGCAGTTAATCAGACCATAAACCGCGTTGTTCAACATACTATCGAAAAAGTTGTCCCAGACTACACTCCTGGTAAAACGCAGACTGTTGTTATTAAGGAAGATGATTTGATTGTTGATGCGATTGAAAAAGTGCGCTCAACTATTGCTCCTATTATTCTCAGTCAGGATGCAACAATCCCAGCACTTGATTCGTATTATTTTGGAAGTGGAGTATTTGTAGCATCGTCATTTGGTCTTGATATTGCAAAAACATATCAGCTTTCTGTGGGTGAAAAGAAAATTGAAGCGAAGATATTTTCTCAATCACCGTTTGGATTTTCTACCTTAATTGCAAGTAAGCCTGATGAATTAAAAACATTTCCAGTTGTGTCTCTCGGAAAAGACACCGAGAATAAATCAGGGCAAACGATTGCTATTGTAGATAGTTCATTTATTTCAAAAGATATTATTCAATCCATTCTTCAAAAGGAAGAAAAAGATGAAGCTGGAAAAGTACTTACTTCGTGGAAAGTGATCAGTACAGGCTCATTACAACCGCTTTCAGCCATTGGTTCACTCGTAGTGAATGTCGACGGAGATGCGATTGGAATGGTTTTACCAAAAGGAGATATGGGTACACAAATAATCGGAATCGGTACAATAGAAAAAGCAGTTACAGAAGCAGTCAAAAATCCTGCAAAACCCGCTCTTAGCGCACAGGCTCTACCGGCCACCGAATAATTGACAGACAAACAACTTTACTTTACATTTCGGGCGAGATTAGAAACGTAGACATTAAGAATTAATATTTTCCATCTATGCCACCATTCAATCATTTCACAACAAAAGCAAAAGAAGCAATTCGTAGAGCACACGAATTTGCTATCGAACGTGGTCAGAATCACGTCTCATCACTTCACTTGCTTACTGCGCTATTGACCCAAGAAGAGTCGATGGTTATTTCTATATTGGATAAACTCGATGTAGATACAGTACTTCTTACCGATACAATACTTGAATCTATCGAAGCACCTGAAAGCGCACGAACACTTTCTCCAAGTTACCAAATATATCTTACGCCAGATCTTGCACAGGCAATCGAACAGTCTTCAAAAATTGCAGCGAGCATGAAAGATGAATTTGTTTCAACAGAACATCTCTTCCTTTCAATACTTGAAGTTCCAGGAGAGACACGTGAAATTCTTTCTCGTTTTAGACTCGGAAAAGAGCCTGTGATGCGTGTGCTTGAAGAATTGAAGCAGGGTGATGTACGTGATGCTGAGAGTCCAAAGAAAGCTCGCATGCTCACAAAATATACACGCAACCTCACAAAGCTTGCTCGTGAGGACAAACTCGATCCTGTTATCGGACGTGATGTTGAAATTATGCGCATCATGCAGATTCTTTCTCGTAGAACAAAAAACAATCCAATATTGATTGGAGAAGCAGGGACAGGTAAGACTGCCGTTGTTGAAGGTCTTGCAAACAGAATCGCAAAAGGGGATATTTCAGAATCACTTAAAGATAAAGAAATTGTGTCTCTCGATCTCGGATCACTCCTCGCAGGGACAAAATACCGTGGAGAATTTGAGGAACGCTTGAAGCAAATCATGAAAGAAGTCGAGCGTGCTGATGGAAAAATAATTTTGTTTGTTGATGAAATTCACACTCTGGTAGGTGCTGGGGCAAGTGAAGGCTCACTTGATGCATCGAATATGCTAAAGCCAGCACTTGCGCGTGGTGAACTTCGAGCAATTGGAGCAACAACTCTCAAAGAATACCAAAAGTATATTGAAAAAGATCCTGCACTCGCACGTCGTTTTCAGCCAGTGTATGTTGATGAACCATCAAGTGAAGATGCAATCGCAATCTTGCGTGGACTTAAAGAAAAGTATGAAGTGTATCATGGTGTACGCATTACTGATGATGCGATTATATCTGCAGTAAACTTTTCTACTCGCTATATTACCAATCGCTACTTGCCAGATAAAGCAATTGATCTTATCGATGAAGCAGCAAGTGCACTTCGCATCGCACTTGAAAACAAGCCACCAGTACTTGAGGAAGCACATCGAAAAGTGATGCGACTCGAAGTTGAACGCGAAGCACTTAAAAAAGAAGTAGATGCTCACGCAAATCTTGATGTTAAGGAAACAAAAGCACGCATTAAAGAAATAGAGAAAGAAATCGCAAACCACAAAGAAAAAACAAAAGAAATTGAGCTTAAGTGGCAAAACGAGAAAGTTCTTGTATCTGAAATTCGGGAAATCAAAAAAGAGCTCGAAGGACTTCGTGTTGATGCAGACAATGCAGAGCTTCGTGCCGACCTTACAAAAGCGGCAGAAATTCGATATGGACGTATTCCAACTCTTTCCAAAGAACTCGATCAAAAGCTCGCTCGTTTGAAGAAGCTTCAGAAGTCTCGTCGAATTTTGAAAGAAGAAATCACAACCGAAGATATTGCAGAAGTCGTTGCACGCTGGACAGGTATACCGCTTGCGCGAATGCTTGAAGAGGAACGCGCAAAGCTTGAGCGCATGGAAGATGAGCTTGGGAAGCGCGTTGTCGGGCAAGCCGATGCAATCAAGCGTGTCTCAGATGTTGTTCGTCGTGCACGGGCCGGAATCGCTGATCCAAATCGTCCGATTGGTTCGTTTATTTTCCTCGGTCCAACTGGTGTAGGAAAAACTGAGCTCACAAAATCACTTGCTGAGTTTATGTTTAACGACGAAAAAGCGCTTATCCGTGTAGATATGTCTGAGTATATGGAACGTCATTCAACTTCAAAGCTTGTGGGCTCTCCACCAGGATATGTTGGGTACGAAGAGTCAGGTCAGCTTACTGAAGCAGTGCGTCATCGTCCGTACGCAGTTGTACTATTTGATGAAATTGAAAAGGCTCATCCAGAAGTGTTCAATCTATTGCTACAAGTGCTTGATGACGGGCGTCTTACTGACGGAAAAGGACGTATCGTGAATTTCAAGAACACTATCATTATTATGACAAGTAATATTGGTAGTCAGTTTGTTGAAAAAATGGAAACAATGGGCTTTACCAATAATTCTGAGAAGATTGAATACGAGCATGTGAAAGGTAAAGTTCTTGATGCGCTCAAAGATCATTTTCGACCAGAATTTTTGAACCGTATCGATGAAATTGTTCTCTTTGATGTGCTTGGAAAAGAAGCAATCCGAGATATTGTTACACTCCGCACAAAAGTTGTTGCCGATAGATTGTTTGGAAAGGGTATCAGCCTTGATATTTCACAGGATGCACTCGATGTGCTTGGACGTACTGGGTATGACCCTCACTATGGCGCACGACCACTTAATCGCTTGATTCAAACAAAAATTCTTAACCCAGTTGCATCTGCGATTATTGGAAACGGTGTTGGAAAAGGAGATATCGTGAAAGTAATTGCTAAAGATGGAGAAATCGCAGTTGAAATTAAGAAAGCAAGTAAAAAAGTAAAAAGCTCTCTTATTGCAAAAAGTAAAAAAACATTACAGGTGTAAATTTGTTAGGTGTTATTTCTTTGAATTTATAAACGGTCACTATTCGGTGACCGTTTATAAGTTTATTGAAAAAACATAAAAAATGTGTATACTTCCTATCAGCGCGTCGGTGGTGGAGTGGTCAATCACAACAGACTGTAAATCTGTCGACTTCGGTCTTCGTAGGTTCGAATCCTACCCGGCGCACATAATAGAAAAAGCGACACAATGTGTCGCTTTTTCTTTCGCATTTTGCGAAAGGTGCTCTTATTCATTTAGAGCGATAGGGGGTGTAGATTTGTTGTGTACAATATATACATCTACATGACCCTGATGATCAGGGTCGAAATCTGATAGCGGGCCGTCCAGCAAGAAAAATTTGGATGGATCGCCAATATCGAACTGACGATAGTACTGGCCATCCTCATCCTGAAGTGGCCGGTCCTCGCCGATATCGTAATACCGGTCTTCATTTTTTTCTTCAGCGGCTACCTTTTTCAGGAACAGTTTCAGGTCGAAGCCGTATGCAGTCGCAGTTCCGCCATCGCTTGTATTGAAGATAACGGTCGCATTTGTATCGTTGTAGCCAGTAGCTACAACTTTCATGCTACGATTGGCTTCTTCATCAGGCACCCAATTCACCATTTTGTACTGTGAAAAGGGGAGCTGGAGCCCGTTGAATATCACGAACGTCTGTTGTGCGCGTACGTTCAAAGCGCATACGATGGCTACAAGGAGCCAAAATGTGAACTTTTTCATTGTTGTAAAGTGCGTTTTTGTTTTTTAACATAATACACTATATATTGACATATTGTCAAATAATGTTGTTTTATTTATAAAACAAAGAAAGGTGGCGTGCTAATATACTGAAATGCATTATTTAGTAGTTTGGAGCGCTATAATCGCTGTAACCGGCATGCTTTTTTATATTGTTTCGATTCTGAAACGGCACACAAAACCGCACAGAGTTACGCGACTGGTAGCAACAGTTATTTTAGGCCTTGGTACTATTGGTTTATATAGCGCTGGAGATTTTTCTACGTTCTATGTGTACTGTATTTATACATCATTCAGTTTTGCGATATTTCTTTTGACTCTTTGGCATGGTGTCGGAGGCTGGACGAAGACAGATATCATTTGTTTATGTGTCGCATTATGTGGAATCATTGTTTGGCAGGTTTCTTCACATGCCATTATCGCTGTATTTGCATCTATCATTGCAAGTTTCATTGGTACAGTACCTGCGTTTATCAAAACGTATGAATCTCCTAAAACAGAATATTGGGTGTATTATTTTTGTAACATTCCTTCGAATCTACTCATATTTTTTGCGCATGATACATATACATTTTCCAATTCAGTTTTTCCACTCTATTACGTAGCTTGGAACGTACTTTTCCTGTACTTTATTTTTCATAAAAAAATTCGCATCTTTTTTGTTAGAAATCTTCAATCTGGGTTATAATCACACTCATATGGTAAAGGCTGCAAAACGCATTCTCTATTTTCCGATAGCCGGATATTTTCGTTTTTTTGCGCGGATATACCTTAAGCGCTGGAATCCGAAGGTTATCGTAGTTACCGGAAGTCAAGGTAAAACGACCCTTTTTTCTATGCTTCAATCGCAGTTTAAAGACAAGGCACTTTATGCAGAACGTGCCAATTCGTCTTTCGGAATCCCATTTCATATTTTAGGCCTTACGCGCAAAACATTCGGTCTTTTCGAGTGGCCACTGTTTGCACTACGCGCACCTTTTCAGGCATTTCGAAAAATTGAAAACACTGGCATATATATTGTTGAAGCTGATTGTGATAGGCCAGGCGAAGGTGCATTTCTTGCAAGATTGTTACGACCAACAGCGACCGCGATTGTGAGCGCAAGTAGAACTCACTCAATGAATTTTAAAGTGGCAACATCTACTACTATTGAGTCTGTAATTGCAAAAGAGTTCGCGCAGTTTGCAGAATACACAAACGATCTTGTTTTACTGAATGCTGATGTACCAGAATTAATTTTTCACACAAAAAATATTCGAGCAAAAATCGAACGCATACAACTTTCAGAAATTCTTTCTAGCTATCAAGTAAAAGAAAATGGAACTGAATTTACACTTCAATCAGGCGTCTATGTTTTTCCATATTTACTACCGAAAGATGTTGCGCGCTCGATTGTGATGACCGAAAAAATGTGCGCCCATTTTCATATTGCGTTTGATCCAACATTTGCAGAATTAGTACTTCCTCCTGGGCGCAATTCACTTTTTGCAGGGAGCAAAGATATTCGAATAATCGATAGTTCATACAATACGTCTCCGGAAAGTATTCGTGCGATGTTTGAACTTTTTGCGTTATATCCAAAATCACCGAAATGGGTTGTTCTTGGAGACATGCTTGAGCTCGGAGAGTATGAAGTAGAAGAGCACGCACGAATTGCAGAGCGACTTAATGAATTTAATCCTGATCGAATTATTTTTGTTGGACCACGATTACGTGCAAGCACGCTTTCACATCTTGAAGATTCGTTGAAAGAAAGAACGGTTTCTTACTTGCGACCAGATGAGGCGCTCCAGTATTTAGAAGCAGAGCTTCGAGGAGGGGAAATTGTGCTATTTAAAGGAGCACGGTTTCTTGAAGGCATTATCGAGCGATTGCTTGTGAACAAGTCCGATGTTAATCTGCTTGCACGAAGAGAGGATGTTTGGGTACAACGAAGAAAACAATGGGGACTATAACTGCAGGAAAAATATACATAGTTCATGGATGGGCATACACATTAGAAAAGTGGGAGCCAATTTTAGCTGAATTAAAACAGTGTGGTTTTGAGCCAGTATTGCTCAATGTTCCTGGGCTTACGGCCCCAATTGATAAGCCATATGATATAGATGATTATGTTTCTTGGCTTGCTGGAATACTTGCGCAAGAATCTGCACCTATCACATTGCTCGCCCATTCAAATGGGGGTCGTATTTGCCTTTCATATACAAAAAAATATCCAGAAAAAGTACGCAATCTTATTTTGATCGGAAGCGCGGGAGTGTATCATCGCGGAGTACTCATTTCTATCAAACGCGCTGTGTTCGGCGCTTTGGCAAAAATCGCAAAGCCTCTTAAGAAAATATCATTGATTCGTACACTCGTTTACAAAATTGCTCGAGAGAAGGACTACCGTGATGCAAATGAAACTATGCAGAAAACAATGAGTAATATGATTAGTCTTGATGTTGTTCCGTTTTTGAATGAAATACAGTGTCCAACACTTCTTGTTTGGGGACGTGGGGATGGAGAGACGCCACTTTGCGATGGAGAAGTTTTACATGCAAAAATCAAACAGTCGGAACTTGTTGTTATCGATGAGGCACGTCATTCACCACAATTTACGCATGTACAAAAAGTGATAGACGCAATAAAAACATATTATGCAAAAACGAATTTTTAATTCTGTTGGTTCAAACTATACATATCGTTTTGCTATCGATGCGCTTTTTGCGCGCGGGACAGGGGCAACAGAGAAACTTACCGAATATTTAAATAAACGATATAACGGAAAGACAACATTGTTTTACAAAGGAAGAGAAGCAATAACATACGCCTTACTTTCATGCGGTTTACCTGAGCAATCAAAAGTTGCGATTTGTGCATATACCTGTGCGGTCGTGCCAACTGCAGTTAAAAACGCAAAGCTAGTTCCACTGTATGTAGATATTGATTCAAATCATCTTGATTTTTCGTTTGAGGCTTTTAAAAAAGTGTACGAGAATGATTCGACTATTCGGGCGGTGATTATTCAGAATACATTAGGGTTCACACAATCAATCACTGAAATTGAAGCTTTCTGTAAAGAAAAAGGAATTTTTTTGATTGAGGATTTGGCACATAGTGCAGGAGCTACCTATCCTTGTGGACGAGAAACTGGCACCGTTGGAGATTTTACGATTCTTTCATTTAGTCAGGATAAAATTGTCGATGCCATCTCAGGTGGCGCTCTCGTTACACGGACAAGCAAGGCACATTCTGTGCAGATAGACTGGCGTGTTATTCCCAAAAAAGAACAACGCCGTGATCGTTTGTATCCGATTCGTACATGCAAAATTCGAAGCCTCTATTCTGTTTTTGGGATTGGAAAACTCCTACATTTTATTTTGAAGAAGAGAAAAGCGTTGTCTCTTCCAGTATATGCACTTGATAACAAAATTGAACAGCTCCCTTCATGGTATGCCGAACTTGCATTGCATCGTTTTCATACTTTAGATACAGACATAGCGCGACGAAGAAAAATAGCGGAAAAGTATCTTGAAGCATTTCCAGCACTTGTACATACATGTATGACCAAAGAGTCAATACTACGAGCGACATGTGTGCGAATTCCATTACTTGTAGACGATCGCGCCACAATGATTGCGTGTCTGCAAAAAAAGGGAATACATATATCTGATATTTGGTATGATGTTCCCGTGTCACCACTTCGATATTGGCATTTGTTCAAAGACGAAAATAAAGCGGGAGAAGCATTGAGAGTATCAGAAAAAATGATAAACCTTCCAACACATATGACTCTTAGTGATGCTGATGTACAGCGAATTATCTGCACAGTAAATACATGCAAGAACTAACATTCAAAAAAATTGAAGACAGAGACATATGGGAGGAGTTTGTGCGAGCTCGTTCCGAAGCTAATTTTCTTCAGTCATGGTACTGGGGAGAATTTCACAGTGCCCTTGGGCACACTATTATTCGTGAGGGCATATATGCAAACGGAGTACTTGTCGGAGTGATGCTTTTGATTGTAGAAAAAGCGCGTCGCGGTACGTATATGATTGTACCGTGTGGGCCACTTATTGATTGGACTAACACGACACTTGTGAATGCAACTGTTGCCCGTTTGAAGGAAATAGCGCAACAAGAAAAAGCAGCGTTTGTACGTGTGCGCCCACAGATACTTGATAGCAAAGAAAATCATCATTTGTTTAAAACACTTGGATTTGTTGTTGCCCCTACTCATTTACACGCCGAGCTTACAAGCGAGCTTGATTTACAGGCCACAGAAGATGACTTGCTTAAGAATATGCGAAAGCAGACTCGGTATGAAATTAAAAAAGCTGAAAAACTCGGAATTAGTGTGACCGAAACTACTGACGCAAATCAAATCAGAGCGTTTTATGATATGCAGATCAGCACTGCAACAAGGCATAAATTTGTCCCGTTTTCATACGAATTTTTACACGAGCAGTTTAAGGTATTTGCAGGCGCAGGTTTAGCAAAGTTGTATACTGCAAAATACGATGACAAGATACTCGCGCAAGCATTTGTTATTTTTTACGGACATGAAGCTGCCTACCACTACGGAGCAAGTACTGAAGCCGGTAGGCGATACCCCGGCGCATACGCAGTGCAATGGCGCGCTATTCGTGACGCAAAGGCCCTAGGGCTCACAAAGTACAATTTCTGGGGGGTAGCACCAGAAGGCCATACAAAACACCGTTTTTACCCCATTTCTATCTTTAAACGAGGTTTTGGCGGTACAGATGTTGCCTATTTGCATGCTCGGGATCTTATTGTCGATTTACCCAAGTATCTTATAGCGTTTTTGGTCGAATACACTCGTAAGGTCCGTAGACGGCTGTAAGTCGCTTGATTAAATTAATCGTTCGTGTTAATATCGCACGGTATGTCACAAGATAAACTCATAAAACTTGCTTGCGGAAGCTGTAAGCGTATCAACTACTGGAGCCGCAAGAATAAGAAGCTTGTCACTCGCAAAATTGAACTCAAAAAATATTGTAAGTGGTGTAAAGCTCAGAAGAAGCATAAGGAAGTTAAAAAGTAAAAACCCCTCTTGGGGTTTTTACTTTTTTTAGGCAATTCCGTGCATTTTTCCTTAAATTTTGCTATTCTCCATCTGCACGGGCCAAAACATATCGTATGTTCGCCCGAACGCTTTATGCGTTATAGGGCCTGTAGTTTCAATGGTAAAACATCGGTCTCCAAAACCGAGGTTCCGCGTTCGAGTCGCGGCGGGCCCGCAAAATATGGGTGATATAGTTCCACTAAAAAATGGCGTTTCCTTATCGCTTTCGATGTGTAAGGAATATTTAGGTAAGAAGGTCAAAATTATTGTTGATCAGCCTTTTGGTACTTATTACAAAAACGCACTGTATACTTCCAATTATGGGTATGTACCTAAAACTCTCGCACCAGATGGTATGGAACTTGATGCGTATTTTTTAGGACCAAAAGTTCCTTTGAAAGAGGTAGAAGGAATTTGTATTGCAATTATTCATCGTTTGGATGATGACGATGATAAGCTTATTCTTATTGAAGATGGGAAGGAATTAACAGACGAAGAAATAGAGAACGAGGTTAATTTTCGGGAAAAGTATTTTAGACATATTATCGTGCGTACTTCTTAAACCACGTTCGTTGGCGTTTCACATACTGCCAAATGTCGTTTTCAAGCTGGGACAGCATTTCTTCTTTTGATACTTTCTTTTGTAGGTATAAGGAAGTAGCTCGACATTCAAGACCGAGCGCTTCCATGCGTTTGTACGAGACTCCATTTTCATGGAGTTTTTTTGCTTCACGAATCATTCCATTTCGTACTCGTTCTTGTAATCTTGCATGGATTTTTTTGCGTAATATTGCGTCTGACTTATCAATGATAATCCATTGCACGTCATATATAGGTTTTGATTCTGCAGGTTTAGGCACTTTACCAAGTGCTGTTGCGATTTCGATTGCTCGAATAAGTCGCACAGGATTATTTTTATCTATTGTTTTTGCTCGTGCGCGGTCGAGTTTATACAATATTTTGTACAGCTCTTCTTTTGTATACGTTGCAAGTTTTTTTCGTAATGTTCTGTTTGGATTTACTTCGGGTAAGACACGATTGTACACTACTGCATCAATATAAAATCCAGTACCTCCACATATAATCGGTGTTTTACCTTTTTTAATAATTTCTGTTATGGCTTTCTCGGCTTGCTTTTTGTACTCGGCAACAGTGTACGTTTTTTTGGGATTTGCCACATCGAGCAGATAGTGCTTGATACCAGCCATTTCTTTTTTTGTTACTTTTCCAGAAAGGAGATTGATGCCTTTATACACCTGTCGCGAATCAGCTGAAATTATCTCGCCGTTAATTTTCTTGGCGAGCTTGATTGAATAAGCGGTTTTACCGCTTGAGGTAGGACCAGCGATAACTATAATTTTCGGCTTTTCTAATTTTTCCATAGATCGATTTCATTTATAAACTCGGTCACGTTTTTTGATATGCGTATAATATATTTGGATTTATTTGAATGTTTAACATATCGTACTTGAGGCTTGTATCCTAAAAATAAAATTATATTTTTAACATCTTCCGCTAAGGGTTTTATTATTGTTGTAAAATTTACCATTGGATATCCTCTGTCTAGATATATGGATCCGTCGGTTTGTAATAATCCTCTTAAACATTCTCTGGAATATTTTTCAGATTTCATAATCCATTCTGGTATATGTGCATTTTGTGATTTTTTAGATCCAACCGACCATCCTAAAATGTCACTTAACTTATTTGAATAGCAGCAAATGTCTAAAGCATTTTTTCTATCAATAAATGATGTTTTATTTTTCGGTAATACACATTTTAGTTTGTTATTAATATGCTCAATTAAATTAGGATATTTTTTATCGCATGTAATACGTAGACGAATAGCTCTTCCATTCGGGTTAGATAAATTTCCGTCTCCAAGTGCGACCCCTAATATATATGCATGATCACACTTATTTGCAATCATATTTATATTATATAGTGCCGGAGGGGAGACTTGAACTCCCACGCCTTTCGGCAATCGATTTTGAGTCGATCGTGTATACCATTTCACCACTCCGGCTAACAGATACGATACTAACCTATAATCAACATTTTTTCCAGATTTCAAGACTTTTTACTTTTGCGGTTATGACTTATACTAGCCCCATGGCAGAATTTTTCTCAAACTCAATATTTTGGATCGAGACAGACAAAATCCGTCCAAATCCATATCAGCCTCGTCGTGAATTTGAAGAAGGCCCACTTCGAGATCTTGCTGATTCAATTCGTCAGTATGGAATCATGCAACCGCTTACAGTAAGCCGTATTGAGACTGAAAAACCAGATGGTGGGCTTTCTGTTGAGTACGAACTTATTGCTGGTGAACGCCGTTTGCGTGCATCTAAACTCGCAGGACTTCCACAGGTGCCAGTTATAATTCGAAAAGGTGATAGTGATCAAACAAAACTTGAACTTGCAATCATCGAAAACCTACAACGTGCTGATCTTAATCCAGTTGAACGTGCTAAAGCATTTGGACGATTGGTAAATGAATTCCACATGCAACACGCGGATGTAGGTAAAAAAGTAGGACGTAGCCGTGAGTATGTTTCAAACACGCTTCGCATACTTTCGCTTCCGGATGAAATTTTGATTGCACTTGGTGACGGAAAAATTACTGAAGGTCACACACGTCCCTTGCTCATGCTCTCAGATAGACCTGAAGAACAGATGGTGTTGTTTAAAGAAATTTTGACAAAACGTGTCAGTGTCCGCGAGGCGGAGCAAGCAGCTCGTAATATCGCAGTAGAGCGTGCTCGAAGACCAAAACCAACCCTAAGTGCTGAGCTTATGCAACTTGAAACAAAGCTTCAAACAATGCTCGGTGAACGTGTCCATGTAGAACCTGGTGCAATTGGCGGACGGATTACTATTAGTTTTCTTACGGAAGATGAGCTCAAAAATATTGTGAGTCAGCTCGTCGAAAAGAAAGCAGAGGGGGAACAGGCGCCAATTCAAACAGTAGAAGAAGTACCAATTCTTGAGCAAATAAAAAATGCTCCAAAAGCAGATCCTGAAATCAAACAAGAAGACGATTCGGATCTCTATAGTATTAGTAGCTTTTCGCTTTAATCTGTATAACAAAAAACTGGCATAAGCCAGTTTTTTGTTAGCGTAGTTTCTTTGGAATTTCTCGAGGAACTATTTCTTTACCTTTCTGAGTATTGAGATATGCCTTGATGTGCTTTTTTGCCATAGTTGTTTTTACAAACGTAAGCCACTTTCGTTTTGGAGTACCGTCTTTTCGAGTGATGATCTCAACAATATCGCTTGAGTGAAGCACGGCATCAAGCGAAACCATTTTTCCGTTTACACGAGCTGATGAAGCCTTGGTTCCGATATCTGAGTGTATTGAGTATGCGAAATCAATCGGAGTAGAATCTTTTGGTAAATCAATGACATCACCTTGAGGAGTAAAGGTAAAAATACGATCATTGAAAAAGTCTGTTTTCAAATGATTGAGAAAATCATCGGGCTCTGACCCAACTTTTCCGAGTTTTTTAAATTCTTCAATCCACTGGAATTTTTCGTCTTGCGTTTTTTTCTGACGTTCCTTGTAGGTGTGGTGAGAAGCGATACCAAATTCGGCACGCCCATGCATTTCTTCTGTGCGGATTTGAATTTCAGCAATATCTCCTTCACCTGTAAAGATTGTTGTATGGAGCGATTGATATCCGTTTAGTTTTGGAAGAGCAATATAGTCTTTAATACGTGCAGGAAGAGGTTTCCAGAGTGAGTGAATGACTCCAAGTACTGAATAACACTCTTCTACAGATTCAACGATTACACGAAGCGCAACAATATCGTAAATTTTTTCAATATTCATCTCGTACTTTTGGAGCTTTTTCCAAAGTGAGTATAAGTGCTTGATACGGTAGTCGATTTTTTTAACGCGAACATTTGTTTTTTCGAGTTCTTTTTTAAGATCAGTATAGACATGTTTAAGCGCATTTTTTGATCGTTCTTCGCGCTCACTCAGTATCTTTGTAACCATTTGATATTCGGTTGGGTAGGCGTACTGAAAAGCAGCATCTTCTATTTCACCTTTAAGTCGACCGATACCCAAACGGTCGGCGAGTGGGGCGTAGACTTCGATTGATTCTAGGGCAATTCTTTTTTGCTTATCAGCGCGTACATGATGAAGTGTATGCAAATTGTGGAGGCGGTCTGCAAGTTTTATCATGAGCACACGATAATCTTGCGCAATTGCCATCAAGAATTTTCGAAGTGACTCAACGTGGCGAGTAAGACCACGGAATTTAACATGACCGAGTTTGGTGACGCCTTTTACAAGCGTAAGTATCTCTTTACCAAATTCACTCTCAAATTCCTTATCGGTAACAGCTGTGTCTTCTAGAATGTCATGCAAAAGTCCTGCAGCGATAGTTTCGGCATCCATGCCGTAGCGGGCGAGGTTTTTTGCTGTTTCAAATACGTGGATGAAGTATGGCTCGCCAGAAAAACGAGTCTGACCTTGATGGGCCTTTAAGGCAAAGTTGTATGCTCGAGTAATAAGCTCAATATCTTTCTTTGATAGTTGGGCAGGAAGTTCACTTATTATTTTATCTACTTCAAGGCCGTCCATATTTCTATAGTAGCCTTAAAACTATATAGCTGTAAAGCTTTTAAGCTTTAGCCAGTTTGTCCGGACGATGGTTTGGACACTTTGTGTTTGAACATCTCTCCGGTATTGTCTTCGTGCCATCCATCATGAGGCTTCCGCACATATGGCAAAGGCGTCCTGTCGGGCGAGCTTTTATCGCATTTTTACAATCTGGGTAGTTTGAACATGAATAAAATATTCCAAAGCGTCCACGGCGTTCCATCATTTCTCCTTTGTTACATGCTGGACATTGCACACCGGTCATTTTTTTCTTTCGCTCCTCTTCATCTTCTTTGATGAACTTACATTTTGGATATCGCGAACAAGAGATAAACATTCCAAATCGTCCTTCACGTACGACAAGTTTGCCACCACCATTTTTGCCTTTTTTATCTCCACAGAGTGGGCATATTTCGCCAGTTTCTTTTGGTCCTTGTACTTCTGATCCATCAAGCTTTCGTGCGCCATCGCAATCAGGATATTTTGCACACGAAAAGAATTTTCCATTTCGAGAAAGCTTGTATATCATCGCGCCTCCACATTTTGGACAATGTATGTCTTCTGGTGCAGGTCCAAGATCAGTTGCTTTTGCGAGTTTGTCTTTCTCTTTTACAACTTTAATAAATGGTGTGTAGAAATCTTTGAGTGTTTTTGCATATTGTCGTGTTCCATCTGCAATTTCATCAAGCTCGTTTTCCATTTCTGCAGTGAATGTGTCAGAAATATATTCACCGAAGTTACTTTCTAAGAACGTTGATACAACATCACCTGTGTCTGTCGGGTAGAGTGTACGCCCTTGTTTTGTCACATAGCCACGGTCTTCAAGTGTCGACATGATAGACGCATATGTTGACGGGCGACCGATTCCTCGTTCTTCAAGCGCTTTAACAAGCGCTGCTTCAGAGTAGCGGTTTGGTGGTTCAGTAGCTTTTTCTGTACTGGTGATGTCGACGAGAGTCAATTTTTCTCCTGCGATTACTTTTGGAAGTTCAACATCTTCTCCACGTGCATCACTATCAACACGAAGCCATCCAGGAAAGAGGACACGTGACCCATTCGCAGTAAATTCTGGAATATCCTCATGACCAACAACATGTGCAACAATTTTTGTTTTCAAAAGTTTGGCGTCTGTCATTTGGCTTGAAACAGCTCGTTCCCAAATGAGTTTATAGAGTGCCTTTTGTTCATCTGTTGTGCCAAGAGAAAACGCATCGATATGAGTTGGACGGATTGCTTCATGAGCCTCCTGAGCATTTTTTGATTTTGTCTTATATATATGACGCTCAGCGTATTCTTTGCCGTACTTTTTTTCTACGATTGCAAGTATTTGATTTTGGGCTTGAACAGAAAGATTTGTGCTATCAGTACGCATGTATGTAATGTGTCCAGCTTCATATAACTTTTGGGCTACCTGCATTGTACGCTTTGGTGAAAAGCCAAGACGAGTACTCGCAGTTTGCTGGAGTGACGATGTTGTAAACGGTGCTCGCGGACTACGCTTTTGCTCAGATTCCTTCACATCGGCTACCTCCCAAGTACCAGATTTTCCAACAGACAAAATCTTTTCTACCAATTTTTCATCACGGGGTTCTTCGGTGCAGGTAAGTGTTAGTTCATCGCTATTTTTTGTTTTGAATATGCCAGAGAGTACCCAGTATTTTTCTGGTACGAAAGCACGAATCTCTCGTTCGCGCTCCATAAGAATACGAAGTGCCGGTGATTGCACGCGTCCTGCCGATAGTCCGTAGCGGACTTTTTTCCATATCACACCTGAAAGGTCGTATCCCACAAGACGATCAAGTACACGACGCGCTTCCTGCGCTTGTACAAGTTTTTCATCAATATCACGCGGGTTTGTCAGTGCTTCTTCCACTGCTTCTTTTGTGATTTCATGGAATGCAGCACGCTTGATAGACGCTTTCACTTTTTTATCTTCAGTGAGTAGTTCTTTTAGATGCCAAGAAATTGCTTCTCCTTCACGGTCCGGGTCGGTTGCAAGAATGACCTCGCTTGATTTCTTTGCAAGATCAGTGAGCTCGTGTACAACCTTTTCTTTACCTTTTGAAATTTCGTAGTGGGGGATGAATCCTCCTGGGATATCGATAGCTTTCTTGTTTGATTTTGGAAGATCGCGAATATGACCAACAGAAGCACGCACGGTATAAGCCCCATCGAGATATTTTTCGATAGTTTTTGCTTTTGATGGTGATTCTACGATTAATAGTTTCATATCCTGAAGCTAATTAGTAACACGAGTCAATTTTTTTGGCAAATAAAAAATGCTAGCCGTTTTCAAAAGAAAATACAGCTAGCATTAAAATGATTGGATAAAAAATTATGTTTTAGGGTCTTTGGGAAGTTCTGTGCGTGCAATTTCGTGTGGCTTACGTGCTGTAAGTGGCAAGTTTGTTTTTATCCATAAAAGAAGTAGGACGAGCACTGGAATCATAATACTGTTTTTTCTAAGCGTACATCTGAAGATCTAAAAGTCAAAATATTGGGTTGTGTTAAAAAGTATCAAATTCGTCTTACCTCGCCGTATTCTTCTTTTATGAGTCCTTTTATTTCTAAGGAAGAAAGAGTGATGTTAATTTCGTGAGCTGGCTTTCCAAGTATTGCAAAGATATCTTCTCGAGCACGTGGTTCGGTAAGCAATGCGATTATTTCTTGTTCAGCTTCACTTAATAGTGCAAGTTCAGATTGTTTTGTTTCTTGTTTCTCAATACTTTGCAAACCAAATGCTTCCAATATATCTTCGCTTCGTGTTATTGGGGTAGCACCTTGTTTCAAAAGCAAATTTGCGCCGATGGATGTCGGACTTGTGATTGGTCCAGGTACTACGAGTAGATCGCGGTTGTAATCAATCGCAAGCCGAGCTGTTATAAGTGTGCCAGATTTGTCGGAAGCTTCTATAACAAGCACAGCATGTGAAATTCCTGCCATCAATCGATTGCGTCTGGGGAAGCTCCATTGTGTCGCTTTGAAGCTCGGTTCAAATTCAGAAACAAGTGTTCCACCATTTGCCAGAATTTCTTTTGCAAGAGATAAATTACTTGCAGGGTACAGCGCACCTTCTGAAAGACCTGAACCAGGGAACGCAATTGTTGCAAGTCCTGCTTTAAGTGCACTTCGGTGTGCGATGCTATCAATGCCGAGTGCAAGACCAGATACTATTAGTATAGGAGAGCCACGAAGTCCTTCGATTAGTTTTGCACACGCATCAGCACCATATGTCGTATGTGTACGGGAACCGACAACACTAAGATATAGCCCATCTTTTGGGAGTGGTTTTCCGACATAGTAAAGCGCTTCGGGAACATCAGGAATTTCTAAGAGTTGATCAGGGAATTCATCACGAAAGACTTTTGTTATCTTAAAATCCATTACTTTGGTATTTTACCACGTATGTAGTATTGTATTTGTATAAAAGCCGTACGCGTAACAGCTTCAACCTAAATAGCTAATTATATGTTGGATATAAAATTCATTCGGGAAAATCAGGACTTGGTCAAAGATGCTATCCGGAAAAAACTTGTAAAACTCAATCTCGATGAGCTTATTGCACTTGATGATAAGCGTCGAGAAGTATTGCTTCTTGTTGAAAATCTTCGTGCTGAACAAAAAAAGATTTCAGATGGAATGGTCGGAGCAGATAGTGCTCGCCGTGAACAGTTGCTCACAGAGTTGCGCCCACTCAAAGAACATATAACTCAAAAAGAAGAGGAACTTAAAAAAATAATGACAGATTGGCGCGAGATGATGCTCCATGTGCCGAATGTCCCAGATATTTCTGTTCCAGAAGGAGCAAGTGATGCTGACAATATGGAAATAAAGCATCACGGCGAAAAAACACAGTTTTCATTTGAGCCGAAAGATCATGTTGAGATTATGCAGAAGCACGGCATGGTGGATTTTGAACGTGGAGCAAAGGTACACGGTTTTCGTGGATATTATTTGACTGGCGACGGTGCACGACTTTGTTTTGCGATTTGGCAGTACGCACTCGATTTCTTTACAGCAAAAAATTTCAAGTTTGTTCTTCCGCCGGTAATTGTCCGCAAACAGAATTTGTATACAACAGGACATTTGCCTGGTGATGTGGAAGATGTCTATTTTACACAAGACGGGGATGCGCTTGCGGGTACTGCAGAAGTTCCACTTATGGGTATGCACGCAGATGAGGTGATTGCTGAAACAGAATTGCCAATTCGGTATCTTGGGTTTTCGCCATGTTTTCGTCGTGAAGCGGGAAGCTATTCAAAAGATGTAAAAGGTCTTATTCGCGTACAAGAATTTTTTAAATTCGAACAGCTTGTTATTTGCGAAGCGAGTCACGAAACATCTGTTAAAGTACATGAAGAATTAAATCGCAACACAGAAGAATTTATTGAATCGCTTGGTCTTCCATACCGTACAGTTTTGAATTGTGCTGCTGATCTCGGACTTGGACAAGTAAAAAAATATGATATCGAACTTTGGGTTCCAAAAGAAAGCACGTACCGCGAAATTTCGTCTGCTTCATATTTCCATGATTTCCAAACTCGTAGAGCGAACATTCGATATAAAGACAAAGACGGAGTAATGCGCTACACACACTCACTCAACTCAACAGCTATTCCTACTCCTCGAGTTCTTGTGTCACTTATCGAAAATTTCCAAGAAGCTGATGGACGCGTTCGTATTCCAGAAGTACTTCGAAAATATTTTGGAAAGGACTACATTGGATAATGTGTCATATCTTTTGATTAAAAAAAGCGACAAACGTCGCTTTTTTTAATATACTAATCACTGATGCGGCAAACGACTCCCGTAAAAAAAGTAATACGCCAATCACCTGAGCTTCTTCGTTTGAGAAAAAAGCGACGCAACGCTCGTATTCGACTCGGAATATTATTTTCTGTTTTTTTCGTCACCCTTATTGTGGGAGTAGTGTATTTTTTTCGGTACCCTTCATTTCAAATTGCTGAACTTTCAGTTTCTGGCAATCAGATTGTTGAAACAAGCGACATTGAAGCGTATGTAAAAAATAAACTCGTCGGCAAATACGCATATTTCATCCCGCGAAAAAATATTTATTTGTATCCAAAAAATGCAATAAAAGCGGGATTACTTTCAGCTTTTCCACGTATTGCTGATGTATCGATTGCTCGTGTTTCAAACAATCATATTTCAATACAAATAAAAGAAGCACGCGTAATCGCATTGTGGTGTGGAGATACTGTTCACACAGTAAGTTCAAGCCTTGTTTGTTATTTTACCGATAGCGAAGGAAAAGTTGTTGCTGAAGCACCGTATTATTCAGGCGATATTTATACGCGGTTTTTCGGTGGAATGCATCTTATAGAAGGTGAGAGCCCACTTGGAAAATATGTATTAACAAAAAATGAATACAATAATTTGCTTGCGTTTTCTTTGCGCGTTAAAGATATGGGATTGCCTGTCATGGCGATAGCCGTGCTTGATTCTGGTGAAAATCAGATTCTGCTCGATGTGGCAAAAAATAAAACAGCCCCAATTCGCTTTTATGCAAAAGATGACTATCGCACTCTTTCATCAAATCTATCTGCTGCAATTTCAAAACCTGAACTTTCAGCAAAATTCAAATTAGGAAAAGAATTGCTTGAGTATTTTGATTTACGTTTTAAAAACAAAGTGTATTACAAGTTTAGTGAGCCCACGAATATAAAGACAGAAGAAAAAGCTTCCTAGTTTTCATTTTTCTATTTTATTGCTATGGTATTTTGACATGCAATCATTCTGGCAAAAATTACCTAAACCATTTTTCGTGCTAGCGCCTATGGCAGATGTCACAGATGCTGCCTTTCGTCGTGTCATTGCACAATATTCACGTCATGGAGAAAAAGGTGGAGGACCTCATGTATTTTGGACCGAGTTCGTATCTGCAGATGGACTTATGAGTGCTGGACGTGAAGTATTGAAGCGAGACTTGGAATATACCGAAGGTGAGCGTCCTATCGTCGCGCAACTTTTCGGCTCACATATGGACAAGCTTGAGGGCGCGGCGAGGCTTTGTGCGGAACTTGGCTTTGATGGCATCGACTTGAATATGGGTTGTCCAGATAGGTCGATTGAAAAACAGCTTTGTGGTGCTGCCATGATTCGTAACCCAGAATTAGCTGTTGAAGCGATTCGAGCTGTAAAACGTGGTGCACCAAACTTGCCTGTGTCAGTCAAAACTCGTATTGGATACAATTCAAATCAAATAAAAGAATGGATCCCAAAACTTCTCGCAGAAGATATTGCAGTGCTTACGATTCATTGTCGAACGCGAAAGGAAATGTCCAAGGTGCCAGCACGTTGGGAACATGTAAAAGAAGTAGTAGAACTTAGGGACAAAATCGCTCCACAGACGCTCATTATTGGAAATGGAGATGTAGTAGATATACAAGACGCACGAAAAAAAGCACAGGAGACTGGTGCCGACGGCGTAATGCTCGGACGAGCAATATTCGGCAATCCGTGGTTGTTTGATGAAGAGAAGAAGGACGTACCACTTGCAGAGAAACTTCGCGTCATGGTTGAGCACACAAAATTATATGAGCAGTTGCTTGGTGATATAAAAAGTTTCTCGATTATGAAAAAGCATTATAAGGCGTATGTAAATGGCTTTCCGGGAGCAACAGAGCTCAGAGCAGAACTTATGGAATGTAATACAAGTGATGAAGTAGAAGCTATTGTTACGAGATGGCTCAGCAATAAATAAAAGCTTTACAAAATCAAAAAGTATAGTATCGTGCAAGTATCTCTTACTTAAAAATACTATACGTATGGTTACTATAATCAGTTTTGAAGTCTCACCTGGAGCACAACCAGATGAAGATATGAAGCACGTAACTGTGCTTAAGGAACGGTTGCCACAAGCGACCGATACAGAAAACATCGCAGTTATTACAATTGGAAGCGCTCGTTTATCAGCAGTATGTGAAGGAATTGGCAAGATTTTTACTGGTCGTAATTCAAAACCAGTCGAACTTGCATTAAACAACTATAAGTCTGGACATGATATTTTTGAGTTGCTTCGTGTAAAAATCGCTGTGTATTTGGCATATAAGAGTGGAGCGGAAACAATTTTTATTGTTCACAATTTAGACCACTCGTCACCAGTGCCTGAAATACGCTGGGCAGAATTTCAAGGAGTACATAAACCATTCCAATTCAACCCAATTTATCTGTACTGCTGATTCGCATTATTTTGTGTAAAATCGCCGGCCACATAGTGGCCGGCTTTGTTTTGATTATTATCATGCAAACTGTATAATCCTGCCTATGAGTGAACAAGCTCTCTATCGCAAATACCGCCCAGAGGTCTTTTCTGATCTTATTGGGCAAGAACACATCGTTGCATCTTTAGAAGGCGCGCTTAAAAACGGAAAGCTTGCACACGCGTATCTCTTTTCTGGAGGACGAGGTACAGGAAAGACGACATCTGCAAGAATTATCGCAAAAGCACTCGGTACAACACCAAGCGATATATACGAAATTGATGCAGCTTCAAACCGCGGTATAGATAATATTCGTGAACTTCGAGAAAATGTTGGCACGCTCCCATTTGATTCAGAATACAAAGTCTACATTATCGACGAGGTGCACATGCTTACAAAAGAAGCTTTCAATGCACTCTTGAAAACACTTGAAGAACCTCCAAAACATGCGCTCTTTATTTTGGCTACTACCGAACTCGAAAAAGTACCAGAAACAATTGTCTCACGATGTCAGACCTTTGTGTTCAAATGTCCGAGCGAAGCTGTTTTGAAAGATGTTATCGAGCGCACTGCAAAAAAAGAAAAAGTCTCGCTTGGCGCTGGAGTGTCGGATCTTATTGCAGTACTTGCAAATGGCTCATTCCGTGACGCTCTTGGAACATTACAAAAAGTAATTACGAGTGCTGGAAGTAAAGTTGCACTTTCTGATGCCGAAGCTGTCACTGGAGCACCATCAGTCACGCTTGTACGCGATATCATTGATGCGATTGCACGAGGAGCTCTTTCTGACGCATTGTTGTTGCTTGAAAAATCTCGAGAATCAAACATTTCTTTAAAAACACTTCTCGAGCTTGTTATACATAGCTTTCGAAGAATTTTGCTTTTGAAAGTTGCACCAGCACTCGCAAAAGGGGAAGTCAGTGCGCTTTCAAAAGAAGAGCAAGAATTTCTTATTACGATGTCAAAAGCACAATCGCTTCATATAAATTCAAACACACTTATTACTTTGCTCGACGCAATGAAAGACCAAAAGAGTGCATACATCGAGTCGTTACCACTTGAACTCGCGCTTATAAAAATTCTCGGATAAAACAAATGCCCATCATTCAACTTGGTTGAACGACGGGCATCAATTTTTTTGATAGAGCTTAGTTTGAGCTTGCGGGGAAATGTTTTGCAATGTCGTGGAATCTCGATTTGGTAAGAGATATCGCTATCTCGTCACCTACATTTGCTACAACAAGACGCCTCTTGTTTTTTTCTATTGCTTCCACGTTATCATTGAGTGTTGTACTTGCGCCATTGATATTGATTGTCAGTCCATTGTTGGGCCATATACGGCCTTCGGTGACTTTTCCTGTCATGACAACCCGTCCACTTGGCAAGCGAAAGCATTCATCTACGTTCATACTAAATGAACCATTTTCATTTGTGCCAACTATCGTTGAATTGGCGTTCGATATTTTGCTCATAAGCTTTTGATTTAATGTGCGTGCGCACTGTTCGGATTTACTCTACTACTCATATTGAATGTGTCAAATAACCCTATTGAGATTTGTTTTTTTGTGAAAAAAGCTATAAGCTAAAGCTTGTTTGAAATATTGGGGTATCGTCTAAAGTGGGAATGAATTGCAAACTGCTTTGCAATTCATCCGGTTTCTTTAGAAAATCATTGTTGTTTGTTGTT
>CAYLXO010000002.1:67436-68822 GCA_964387965.1 uncultured Candidatus Saccharibacteria bacterium | reverse complement strand
TAGAGCAGCTCCCTTTTAAGGAGAGGGTCGCAGGTTCGATTCCTGCCGGGCGGACGCGTAGAAAAAAGAGCCATCGTTGAGATGGCCTTTTTTCTTGCGTCCGCCCAGAGAAAGTGCCTTGAGGCACTTTCGTCAGGAATCGAAAAGGTTCTCTGTTATATTTTTAAACTCGTTTAAAAATATCAGAAACCTGTACTGACCCAGTAGGGGTCGATAAGCGTACTCGCGGTCCTGTCCAAACCCTCCAAAAACCATGCTAAACTCCATTTATGCACACAGACGAACACTATATGAACATGGCACTCGAGCTTGCCCGAAATGGCTTTGGCCATGTTGCTCCAAATCCCATGGTAGGAGCTGTCATCGTATATGATGGAAAAGTAATCGGTTCGGGATTCCACGAAAAATTTGGCGGTCCGCACGCTGAAGTAAATGCTGTACGTTCGGTACCTAAGGATCTAGAGCATTTGATACCAGAATCTACTATATATGTAACGCTTGAACCCTGTGCTCATTTTGGCAAAACTCCCCCATGTGCAGATCTACTTGTAGAAAAAAGGTTCAAGAGAGTTGTGATTGGAAGTTTTGACCCAAACCCAAAAGTTTCTGGCTCAGGCACAGCAAAAATAAAAAACGCTGGGATTGAAGTATCTGAAAATGTAATGGGCACTGAGTGTGACGAATTAAACAAGCGATTTATGACTTTTCATAAACGTCGCCGTCCTTATATCTTTTTAAAATGGGCTCAGTCATATGATGGATTTATGGCCCCTGAAACGCCTGCAAAATTGTGGCTTTCAGGCGAAGAATCAAAAAAGAAAGTCCACTTCATGCGTGCCACAGAAGACGCAATTCTTGTCGGCACAAAGACAATAGAGATAGATAATCCAGAACTCACCCCTCGTCTTGTCGAAGGGAAAAATCCAATTCGGCTAGTCATAGACGAACATTTGTCACTCGATCCAGCTAAAAAAGTCTTCTTACCGACAACACAAGTGTTCGTCTATAACTCAAAATCTGACAAAACGAGCAACCATATTCAATATGTAAAACTAGATTTTTCAAAAAGTATTGTCCCTCAAATACTTAGCCATATACATAACGTTGGTATCCAGTCCCTCATTGTCGAAGGTGGCCCTTCGACACTTCAATCTTTCATTGATGAAAACGCATGGGATGAAGCACTCGTTATCACGGCTCCAATAACTCTTGTACATGGAAAAAAGTCGCCCGCTTTTTCGGGACGACTTATTTCAGAAGAAACTATTGGTTCTGATGTGCACGCTACTTACAAGAATATCCGGGTTTAAATGTTTGGCTATTTTTTTCTATCAATCCTTTATACCCTCCTGCATCAGTACAATAATTCTTTCCCGTATTTAAAAC
>CAYLXO010000002.1:26752-67336 GCA_964387965.1 uncultured Candidatus Saccharibacteria bacterium | reverse complement strand
TCAACTTCTTTTTTATGATGTGAATAGTAATAACCTCCCCCAAGAACTCCCGCAATAACAAGCACTATAATTAGATCTTTCATACACAAATTGTACCAAATTATTGAAAAAACAGCCTTTTCGGAAAAGCTGACAAAAAAATACCGAGGTGTATAATCGGTGCATATGGACAAAAAAACAGCAATTGCTCGATTGGGCGTATTTGTAATAATCGTGCTTGGTATCGTTTTATTGATGAAGATGATTATCGGCGCTGCTGACATTTCTTCAAAGTATGATGGCTTTATGAAATGTATGGCGGACAAGGGTGTGAAAATGTACGGCGCATTTTGGTGTCCACACTGCCAAGAACAAGAAGCGGCCTTGCAGACATCACGCCAGAACATGACAAGCGTTGGGCTCTATGTTGAATGTTCAAATCCTGATCGCTCAAGCACACAAATTTGTACAGACAACAAAATCGAAAGTTATCCTACATGGGTATTCCCTGATGGCACACGTGTAAGTGGATACGATGAAGGTGCTGCAAAAGAACGAATGCAATTACTTGCAGACAAATCAGGTTGTACTCTTCCAACTGAATCAGTAAAAGAAACAAAATAATATGCAAACATTTACCGACGTCTGGAATACACTCATGAGCGTCGCTACAATCGGCGAGATTATTATTTGTTTTGTTTTTTTGTACACGCTCTCAATCCCAACTGATTCTTTTTCTCGAACCGTCCGCAAGCTCGTTCACAAACACATTCTTGTTATTGGATTTTTGATTTCATTCGCAGCGATGGTGGGTAGTCTTATTTACTCAAACTTTATCGGCTACCCTCCATGTCTCTTTTGTTGGTACGCACGAATAGCTTTCTACCCACAAGTATTTCTTTTTGGAATGGCACTTTTCAAAAAGGATCGAAAGATTATTGATTATGCAATCATGCTATCAGTGCTCGGACTTGTTGTTGGTGCATATCACTCGCTTATTCAATATGTTGGATTTTCTCCGCTTCCGTGTGAAGCAGGAGGAATCTCATGTGTCACACGTGAAGTCTTTCAGTTCGGATTTATCACGATTCCACTCATGGGAGCAGTTGGTTTTCTCACATTACTGCTTTCACTCATAATCGCAAAAAAAGCCCCAGAATAAAGGGGTTTTTTTGTTTTCTGAAAATTGCTTTTACACTTATGTAAAATGTTATCCACAGATAACACGTGTCAGCATAAAAATCGCCTGTATAATATATGCAAACAGAGATAACGGTTTATGCTCCAGTATTGAAGTAACCCGCTTAGGGTCTAAAAAGAATACTAGAGTCGGTATCTCGGGATGAGGATTGTGTTCTTCTTTTAAACAAAGGTTCTGCAGTGGAAACGTCCATACGAATCTGGTTCTCGGAGGAATACAAAAGAATTATTACTCCACCCTCATTTTGTGGTTCATTGCGTGCGACGGGGAATACCCCACTAAAGGCTAGTGTATCCGATGATACACACAATATCTAAGAGCCTAGGAACGTGAGTTCGAAGAAATTCGAAAATACATTCCTAGGCTCTTTTTTTACCCGTGCAAAAAAAATTATTTTGAAAGTGCAGTAAGTAAAAAAGATTCAAGTGCCATTTCTAAATCAAAGCCTTGTATCATTGATTCATGAAAAAGTTTTGTAAGTCCATCTGCAATGCGTGCAAGTTCTCCCTCTTTAAAGTTTGTAGCACTAGCTCGAGATTTTTTATATACAAACTCGTGTAGTCCGCTTTCTTTTGCGCTTCGTGAATTTTCAGCAATCATCATTGTTTTTGTTGCCCAAAAAAATTTTCCTGCGATTTCTCGCGGGTCAATGCCAGCCGCGATTGCGCTACGATAAAGCGCCCATGTTTGCGAACGATTTCGTGCTGAAAATGCATCAGTCAAATTAAACACATTGAATGTATCGTATGTTTTTTCTTTTTTACTATCCCCTGTTTCTACAATTCGAGCACCTGCTTTCTCAGCTTTTTTTATAAATGGTGCAGTCAGTTTCGAAACTGACAAAACATATTCGGCATCACTGTCAGCAAAAAACGAAATTTCAGAAAAAAATTCTTCAAGCTTCTCTTTGTCTTCATCGAGTCCTTTTATGATACAAGCTTTCTTTCTGCCAAATAGACCGCTATTCCCTGCAATCTCTTTAAGAAGCACAAGGTCATAACTCGTATCATTCATTTCGAGTATTTCATACTCACCTTTTTCAAATCGTGAAAGTAGCTCGTTTTGTTTTGCGAGACGTTTATCTGTATCCTGTCCAACGAGTACGGTAAGCATATAAACTTATATCAAAATATTTAGTATCGTACGTGCGCTTTGTATTCAAGGTACGCATCACCATATTTTTTCTCTAGGTGATATTCCTGTCGTGGAATGAAAACAAATTTTGCGATGATAAATGCGAGCACTGTGGTGACAAGCATGAAAAATGAACCGTACACACACGCAAGGCCCAGTGCCATTACAGAAAGTCCGTATTGTGTTGGGAGACGTGTGAATACGTATGGACCGACACAAAAATGATCACGACACACCTTATCTGCGTGTGTATTTCGAAGTGCACGCCCTTTACGTGCAGACTTCTGCGCCCAAGCGACGATAAAAGTACCTGCAACTATGAGAAACATTCCGACTGGAGCAAGAAATGGGAACGAGAATTTTACAGGGAAAAGCATATCAAGTGTCACCCCAAGGATAACAGCCCCAAGATAGAGTATGTATGAATGAGCCAATATTTGATGTACAAGGCGCCCCGACTCACTTTCGATAAAGCTTTTTTGCATATAGCCGAAGTATACCCCCTCCCCGATTTTTTGCAAAAAAGGACCCGGCTATGTTAGCCAAGGTCCTTTTGAATGAATTTCATTTGCTTTTAATCAATACATATCAGCCATTTATTTTAGCCTTCTTTGTGAAATACGAGTACCACACGAAAAGTATTGATAACCCTTGAGTCGCGGCTAACCACTGATACCCTTGCTTGCCTATTTCATTTAGCATGCCGATACATGCAAGGTGCATCAAGATAAACCATAGATAGCCGGATACTTTAAGCCGTGCGATTTGGTAGGTTCCAATAAGGAAACCGGTAATCATCACGAGTTCATACCATTGGGCGAGTTTCATAATACCCCTCCAGTCATATATGCTATATCCAATTCCTATAATTATGAATGTGACAATCACATACTTCAGCCATTTTGGTTCTCGGCCACTGCCTTTAATTGCGATGATGAGACCAAGTATCATTGCGGGTACTCCTCCAGCTTCAAGTCCAGCAGCAATCCATTTTCTCTCTCGAGCAAGAATAATTACCCAAGGCGGGACACCGAGAAGGTATATGGACCATGCCCATATTCTCCATAGACTTCTACCTGTGTTCTCATTTTTCTCAGTGTGCTCCGCACACGCAAGAAAGATCTTATTGAGGAGATAGAACAACCCTCCCCAGATTTGTAAAACTAGCACCATAGTATACAGTTTTTGTTAATGAATTATTTTTCAACACGAGTATACCAAGCCGTCAATAACTTGTCAAGCTAATCCCGCGTTTTTACCCTTATTTTTCAATGCTTTTTTCTATTTTGTGGGATATGCTTGACACAAAATACTACTTAAAATATAATGTATTTATGAAAAAAGAGATCAACCCCCTACAAAAAGGTCTAGAACTTGCTGGTCTTTCTCAAAATGAGACTGCAATTTACCTAGCGCTTCTTGAGCTCGGTAAAGGGACGGTGTCACAAATTTCTCGCAAAGCATCCTTAAATAGAACGACCGGTTATGATGTTCTTGACCGACTTATAGCAAAAGGGCTTGCGAGTATATCTGGAAAGGAGCCAAAACAGGAGTATGTTGCTGAGTCTCCTGACCATATCGAAAAACTAATTTCAAACGAACTTAAAAAGCGCGAAGAAGAATTAAAAGAAGCACGTCAGATTATTCCCGAGTTAAAATCTATACATAATTTGGTTTCCCGTCCAAAAGTCCTTTTTTATGAAGGAAAAGAAGGTTTGCAAAAAGTATACGAAGATACTCTTTCGTCTCACGAAGAAATTCTTGCTTATGCTAGTGTTGAGGATATCCAACCTACTCTTCCCCACTATTTCCCTGAATATTATAAACGTCGTGCTGCAAAAGGTATTCCTATTCGAGCAATATTTCCTGAATCACCCGATGCTCGTGAACGTGCAAGCCTCGATAAGGAGGAAATACGCCAGACTGCAATCGTACCGCGAGAAAAATTTTCCTTTCACCCTGAGATAAATATCTATGACAACAAAGTAATGATTGCATCTTGGAGAGAAAAATTGGGAATAATTATTGAAAGCTCAGAAATAGCCGACGCAATGAAAAAAATCTACGAACTCGCTTGGGCTGAAGCCAAGCGTCTCGATAAAGAACTCTAAACAAAACTTTATTTACAAGAGGAGCAATAGCTCCTCTTGTTTAAAAATGCTGTTTACTACGCAGTTTTTTCTACTTTTCTCCCAAATACATCTTTACCATTTCTCCCTAGCTTATAAAACAAAGGGTCTTCTTTCATATATGCAGAAATCATCCCCCATTCGTGGTTTATCTTTTTGTATATAGAAAGAGCTCCGTTCTTTGAAGCTATTAGGCAATGATATTCGTATCGGGAAAAATAAACCCCATGCAGATCAAGCGACCAATCCGGATGATTGCAAACAATCATTCGTCTCCGTTGTTTTTCGGTAAGTCCTCCACGGATTTTGTGGTACCGGTCGTTTAATTTGGATGTTCTCCTTTCTACCTCGTTAAAAGCTCGCCTATATTTTCTCATCACGCCTTTTAGAGTGCGTGAGGGTCGCTTTTTGCTAAAGATAGAAAAAATCATTTCGAGTCTTTCCTTTTTTGAGTAGTAGCGTAATACTTTCGTCTTCTTTTTTAAAACAATCATGTCCGTGCAAATTTGCCCCTACTTTACCCAAAATCCCCGCATTGTCAAAAATTATTTTTAGATTCTTTATTTATTTAACACCTGTGGATAAATCCGCTTTAATTTTCGGTTTTCTTTCGGTTATAATATAAGTATATATTTTATTTATGCCAACTCTAACAAAAAAACAGAAAGAAGTTTTCGATTTCATAAATACCTATATTTCAGAAAATGGTATTTCCCCTACTATTGAAGAAGTACGAAAAAAGTTAAAACTTAAAGCTGTTTCTACTGTTCACGAACACATAAATTCTCTTAGAAAGAAAGGATATCTATCAAAATCAGAAAACTCTGCGAGAAGCATGTCACTCAAAAAGGAAATTAAATCAATAATCGAAATACCAATTTTAGGAAAAATCGCTGCTGGTTATCCAATTGAAGCTATTGAGGATATTGGTGAGACTATATCAATAGTTAATCCAGCAATCAAAACACCAGAAGGATATTACGCACTTAAAGTTTCTGGTAACAGCATGATTGATGAAGGTATCTTTGACGGAGATATTGTAATTATAAAAAAGCAGTCAGTCGCAGAGAACGGACAAACAGTTGTCGCGATAATTGATGACAACCAAGCGACATTAAAAAAACTTTACCGAGAAAAAAATCGAGTAAGACTTGAACCTAGAAATCCAAACATGAAGCCACTCTTCCGTACTGAGATAGAAATTCGAGGCGTAGTTGTGCAGGTAATCAGCAGTTTAAATAATAAACCAGAAAAGGTAATTCAATCAAAAACTAAACATGGTTTTAGAACAATTGATCTGTTTGCTGGTGTGGGTGGAATAAGACTTGGCTTTGAAAACGCAGGTTTTAAGACTGTATTTGCAAACGATTTTGAACCTAATTGTAAATTAACATATGATTTAAATTTTATAGATTCGAAACTTATAGTTGAGGATATTAGAAAAATCGGTATTGATGACTTACCTGAATTTGATTTTCTTCTAGGAGGATTCCCCTGCCAAGCATTTTCTATCGCCGGCTATAGGCAAGGATTTAATGATGAGAAAGGTAGAGGAAACTTGTTTTTTGATATAGCTAGAATTCTTGACGCTCGGAAACCTGAAGGGTTTTTGCTTGAGAATGTTAAAAATTTGAAAAGCCACGACGGGGGGAAAACTTTCAAAATAATTATAGAAACATTAGAAAATCTGGGGTACTATGTAAAAACTAAAGTATTAAATAGCATGGAATACGGTAACATCCCGCAAAACCGCGAGAGAATTTATATGGTAGGTTTTAAGAATAAAAATTACTACGATAGTTTCGAATTTCCTAAACCTATAAAGCTAAATAATAAAATTACTGACTTACTAGAAAGTAATGTACCAGAAAAGTACTATTACAATGGCAAACCTCTTTTCCAAAAACTTAAGGGTCAAGTAAAAGATGAGGGTAAGGTTTACCAGTGGCGCAGACAATACGTACGTGAAAATAAAAGCGGTGTTTGCCCTACCCTTACTGCAAACATGGGCACAGGTGGTCATAACGTACCAATAATTAAAGATAAAAAAGGAATAAGAAAACTAACCCCTCTTGAGTGTTTTAGAATTCAAGGATTTCCTAAAAATTATACTCTCCCAAAAATTTCTGATTCAGCTTTATATAAGCAGGCAGGTAACTCGGTTAGTGTACCAGTAATTGAAGCTATCGCAAAAGAAATGATGTTAGCTATTAGATAACAAAACTACAAGATTGAGCCTTCTTTGATTGGTTTTAGTTTATATTTCAATACAACTTCTTTTCTTAAATCCATTCGGGGTCGTCTTTTTTGTGCTTGTTGGTCAGATAATCTTTCGTTTTTATTTACTTTTGATAGATAAACATACTTATCAAGAATTCTGTAAATACGATATGAACCATCTACCTTTCCGTCTTTACCAACAAAGTCCATAAAATATAATTCGTTTTCATCCCAAAAAGAATTCGGGCCAAATGATGTTGGCCCCTCGCTACTTGTTGCCTTAACCTGTTGTCGTTTTTTACTACCTAAACTAAGGGTGTCGAAAGAACCTTTAGAATTATAAGCTTTTATTACTCTAACCGCGTTCATTTCTAAACAAAACAAACTTTCGGTTAGCCCTTCAGGAATATTAACGCCCCTTGAACCAACTTTTTTCAGCAAACCACTTAGACTTAACCAGCTTTTGAATATTGTTTTTAGTTTAGGGCGATCTAAATCATTAAATTTTAATATCTCGAGTCTGACCTGCTTACTATTTATTTTTACGTTTATTTTTTCCGCTAACATTTTTATTTTATAAAATTAATAAGTTAGTGTTTACTTAAGTTCGCCCCAGTTTTTGCCTTCGGCTACATGTACTTCGAGTGGCACCGCTCGTTTCCCTTTAAGAAATTCGCGAGGAAGTACATTTTTCATTACGTTTTCAACTAGCACTGACACCTCGCGGACAGCGTCCTCATCTACTTCGTAGACTAGCTCGTCATGTACCTGAAGAACGAGCTTTGCTTTGTCGGCCAGTCGCTCATTTTTAAGCGCTTGATCGGCATCGCGGATAGCTATCTTTATACAATCGGCTGCCGTGCCCTGAAGTGGCGCATTCCCTGCTTGGCGCTCAGCAGCTGCACGTAAAAATGGGAGCGGGCTCTTCATCAGTGGGAACTGACGTCTTCGGCCAAAGAGAGTCTCTGTATATCCGTGCTTTTTCGCAAACTCAATTGTTGCATCGGTATATTCTTGTATTTTAGGAAAGCTTGCAAAATACGCGTCATGGAATGCTTGAGCTTCTTTGCGATCCGTACCCAAATTCTGTTGAAGCGCAGTTACGCCCATACCATACAAAATTCCGAAGTTAATAACCTTCGCCTTTCTGCGCATGTCGTGAGTAACTTTGTCTTCAGGTACGCCGAAGACTTTGCTTGCGACAGCTGCATGAACATCCTTGCCTGCTTCGAATGTATCGATGAGATAATCATCCCCTGACATAAGCGCAGCGACACGAAGTTCGATTTGTGAGTAGTCGAATGCAACAAAAACTTTTCCTTTTTCTGCAATAAACGATTCGCGGATTTTTTTCGGAAAACCATCTCCTGCAGGTATATTTTGCATGTTTGGGTTTGCTGAATTAAATCTTCCAGTCGTTGTACCTGCTTGATTAAATGTTGCATGAATTCTTCCATCACTACCTACAAGCGCTGGGAGTGTATCGATATATGTTGAGAGTAATTTTGCAAGTTCGCGGTACCGCAAAATCTCTGGAATCATCGGATGAAGATCATGCAATTTCATGAGTTCGCTTTCACGAGTTGATCGCGCACCTGCTTCTGTCTTTTTTAGTTTCTTACCACTTCCCTCGCCGATCTTGAGCTCGTCAAAAATAACTTCGCCGAGCTGTTTTGGAGAATTGATATTAAATTCGCGCCCAGCGTGTTTGTAAATATTTTTTTCGATACCAGAAAGTTCTTTGTGCCCTTCTACAGAAAGCGCATTCATCTTTTTTACATCAAGAATGATACCGGTCTTTTCCATTTCTTCTATTGCAGGCATTATAGGAAGCTCAATGTCTTCGTATACATATGAAAGATTTTTTGCCTTTATATCCTCCAAAATTTTTTCCTTTCCTTCTGCGTAATTTTTTGCACCGGCGTAGTGCGAGATATCATCTACAGTAATATTTGAAAGGTCGGAATTGAGGAGCCATAGGCCGAGAGCAATTCTCTTGAGCTCAGTAGGGTCAATTTCCTCTTTGTTTTCAACGTTTTTTTCGATTTCGGAGTTTGCACTCGTTCCACCAAACACACTCGCAATGCGTGGCACAAGTGAGCGAAATTCAAGCTCGCGGAAAAGTTCTTCGACTCGTTTTACATCAACAGCATCTTTAAAATGCTGATCGGGTAGATGAAACTCAATTGGAGCATCACGTCGAATTGTCGCGAGTGTTTTTGAAAAGAGCGCTTCTTCTTCCCCATTTTTCAGAAGCTCTACGATGCGAGGTTTTACTACAGCAAGTACTACACTTTCATCTTTTTTTAATTTTTTATAAATGTCCTCGATGCTTCCAAAATTTTTTATAAGATCAGTTGCAGTCTTTTCTCCGATACCAGCAATACCAATAATATTGTCAGATGGATCGCCACGCAGTCCTTTGTAGTCAGGCAAAAGTTTTGGAGCAAAACCAAATCGTGAAATCACAGCTTCTTCGTCGTAGAGTACTGTGTCATTGATACCTTTTTTGAGTGTAAACACGCGAACACGTGAATCGTCTACAAGCTGGAGCGTGTCCATATCACCGGAAGCAATAATCGTATCGATATGCGCTTTATCTTTTGCACTCATGTGAGCGACGATTGTACCTAAAATGTCATCGGCTTCGAATCCTGGAGCATCGTACATTGGGATATTAAAAGCCTTAAAAATATTTCGCGAGTTTTGGATTTGCACAACGAGATTGTCTTCGGCTTTTGCACGTGTTCCTTTGTATCCTTCATATGCTTCATGTCGAAATGTTTTTTGAGGAAGATCATAACATGCGACGATATAGTCAGGCTTAAGATCTGTAATTATTTTCATGAGCATTGTCGAAATACCGTACAGTGCGCCGGTCGGCTCGCCTTTTGAATTGGAAAACTCAGGCATCGCGTGATATGCCCGATGAATAATTGCATGTGCATCAAGGAGCACCAATCGTTCGCGTGCCTCTTTTTTTGTAGTTTTCCCTGCCATAATCCTGAGTATATACCATATACGAAAAGGTGCCCACAGCTGATTGCCGTGGGCACGATTTAAACTTACGAATTAACAAAATTTTCACAAAACCTATCAAATCTACGCATATTCCACTTTAGCCAAATAAAAAACTTTATTTTCTTTGGTTTGTGTAGAAGACGGTGTTCTTCCTTTTCTTTTGTCTCTAATACAATCCTGTTTAAACGATCGCAGTAGATTTCTGTCGTCTCATTTTCCTCGCGTACAATCTTTTTTGTAAACACAACATTGATTATACGTGGTGAATTTGCCCACGGTAAAAGTAACGCCTTTAGAATCCAAGTCGGGTTAAACCAGTTCTTAACGAGAATCTTTACATTTTTCCCTTTTTTGCTTGAAATTGAACCTTTGAGTGGTCTCTTAAATTGACCACTGTTTACAATAACAATTAGCCCGACGCTCATTCCAACTTCGATGTCTTTTACGACACCTGGTGTAAATTCTTTTGGGGTGTCTGTATAAGACCTCCCATCTGAACCAGAAAGAAGTTTGTAACCAGCTTTTCTTGCATCTCTCATGTCGATGATTGCCTGTGCTCTACCTTTGTTTGTTTTTCTGTCTACAACAATACCTTTTTTAGCAAAATACCAGGATAATAGTCTGTATTTCATTAGATTTTTTCCTAATAGAATCTTTGAAAGGATAATGCCTAGCAAATACGGCCACAAAAAATACTCAAGTGAGCTAAAATGCGTAGATAATAATAAATCTGCATCTTTTGCTAGCTTACCTACTGTGTGGACAACTGCACCAAAAATCCAAATTGATGCAATAGATAGAACATAGATTATCATGTCATTAAACAACGCGGTGTACTGCCATGCTGGAGCAAAAAATTCTAGCAACTGAATTGAAAAAATCGCATTTATGCTTAGTAAAAGAAAAGCAATAAATGCGCCCCAAGTTGGGAAAAACATTACCCTATCGTATATTCCTTCGATAATGGTGAAAATTTTTCCTTTGCCTCTTAGCCTAGAAAATACCCATACCTTAATTCTATTGATGAGCACTACTAGAACAATTGATATCAATACCCATCTTCTAAATGGGTACACGATAGACTGAGCCATCGCATGTTCGTTGGTAAGTTTGTAAAAAACATAACTTCCACCGGAAATCTCAAGGTAAGGTATGACGCTAACTAAAAGCACAATAACCCCTACCGCAATGTAAAACTCCTTTTGGGAGAACGGCCTCGGTATAAGGGCCTTGATAAGTCTTGTCATAATATTAAAGAAATTTAGTTCGCTTTGATACTACAACAAAATACTGAGATGTCAAAAATCTATTTCCCTTTCTTCTTCGTTTATATGAGAAAGCTTTATTGAAATTGCGTGACTTGGTACTACTTCAGGCACCTTCTCTGGCCATTCGAGTAAGACCAAATTGTCTTTATTTGATAGTATTTCAGCCCACCCAAGTTTTTCTAACTCGTGATGAGAATCCAATCTGTATGCATCAATATGCACTAAATTTTTGTGAATAGAATTTTTTGTATCGTATTTTTTCATCAACACGAACGTAGGAGAAATCACATTTTCTTTTATCCCAAGCTCGCGCGCGATTGCTTGCGTAAGTGTAGTTTTCCCTGCTCCTAAGTCACCTGAAAGAGCAATTACAGTAGCTTCTAGCGACTGACTCCTAGCTTCTAGCAAATCCAAAATTTCTTTAGCAATTTCTGTTGTTTGATTTTTCTGGAATCTTTTTTTCATGTATATTCGAATACTAACACACGGCGATTTCCTTCGGAAATCGCCGTGTGTATTTGGATTTTTCTACTAACTACTTTCTAATTACTAGCTCGTTAGTGAGGCAAATTGTCTACGTGAGTAGTTGGGTGTGAAGCGTGTGGTGCTACTGCGTGTGCTTCCGCTGGATGATCATACAAACGACGGATGATTATGATGATGAGGATAATAAGTCCAATCAAGAGTACCCATCCAAGAAGTGATGTTGGGAAGAAATTACCCCCGAAGAATGCAAGACCAGTAAGTGAACTATTTGTATTTGCTGATACATTGTTCATTTCGTATGCAACAACACTATCCTGTGCATTGTTTCCATTTGTAAAGGCAAGATTTGCTGTTGCAAGAAGCGTGTCTCCGCGTGTTGCGCGATCTACGATAGCCTGAATTATCATCGCCCCTGTTGCATCCTTTGGAATTGATCCAAGATTTACCGCAACAGTGTTACTTGTTGTAAGCACTCCCATTGTTGATTGTTTAAATGAAACTCCTGATGGAAGGATAACATTGAGTGTTGCGTTCTTAAGCTCACCACCTGAAATGTTCTTGTAGTTTACGTTGTATGTCACCGTATCCCCGATTGATACATTTTCAAACTGAGAATCAATTGTGAGCATGATAAGCGTTGAGCCTGCACCAGTTCCTGGGTTGTTAACCACTACTGTTCGGATGTTTGTACCAGTACTTGGAGTCGTGAATGATACTGTTGCTCCACGATACACAACCCCATTGATTGTTCCTACTGCTCGGAAGTAATACACCGTATTTGGTGAAACCGAAATTCCATCAAAGTAGTTCATTACATTATTTGTCGCAACATTTTGTGAAGTTGTAGTGCTTCCAAGTGCAAGTGTAGTTCCGTATTCAAAGTATGCTTGTGCTTGTCCTACATATGCTGGTGCTACTACTACTCCGTTCAAACGTGCAGTTGTTGAGCCAACATTTGTTGCAATACTTGTAACAATATTTGTACCAGTTACTGTTCCTCCATTATTTGTTGTGAATGAAAGTATCGAACCGTAATTCGTTCCATAATTGTTATATGCAACAAGACGGAAGTAATATGTTGTATTTGGAGAAAGTCCTGAAACATATGCAGACACTGAGCTTGCGTAATTTCCTGTGAGTGACTGAGTTTGATTTGTCAGATTGTACTGACTAGTTCCGTACTGGAAGTAGTATGTATAGTTTCCTCCACATGAATAGTACGAACAATTTGGTGAACTTGTGTTTGTGCTTACATATCCATTAAGTGTTGCACTTGATTCGTATGTATTTGTCGCCTGATTTGTTGTAACAGATGGTGCACTTTGGTAATAATTATTTCCACCATCGCTTGTAACGGTAACACTCTGTGTTACTGGATTTCCATAATTATTATATGCAGTAAGCGTATATGTTGTAGACCCATACAACGCGCCTGTATTTACTGAGCCTGAGAGTGGCTGTGTGTATGTAGCCATATTCCCTCCAGAAATAGTGACATTTGAACATCCATATGTATTCCAGATAAGTGTCGATGATCCTCCGTATGACACATATGTTGGAGAGGCATAAAACGAACTAACAGTACAATACTGATAATTGTTGTTATTGTTGTATGTCGAAACTGTAAAATTTGCTGTTACTGAATTACCACTATATGCAGATGCAGTGAGTGTGTAATAGTTTGAATTGTTGTAGAGCGAATTTGTTGTGATAGAACCTGAAAGTGGCTGACTCCCTGAATAGTTAAGTCCTGGACCTGAAATACTTACTGAAGAACAGTTTGATGTTGTCCAATTAAGTGTTGCTGATGACCCTGACTGTACTTGCGATGGGCCGTTGAATGAATTTATTGAACAAGTCTGGTTCTGGTATTGCTGAACTGCCACGTACACTGTCTGTGATTGTGTGCCTCCAGTTGAACCATACGCGTTCAATGTGTAGTTTGTACTTCCGTACAACGCTGGTGTTGTAACTGTCCCAGAAAGCTGGTTGCTTGGTATAGAAACTCCAGCAATTGAAACGCTCGTACAATTTGATGTACTCCAAGAAAGAGTAGCTGTTCCGCCGTACGAAACTGTGTAGCTTGGTCCTGTAAATGTGTTAATAGTACATGCGCTTGGTGTTGCAACATTGATTGTTACTGACTGACTTACTGGTCCAGTAGTTCCATACGCAGTAAGTGTGTATGTTGTAGAACCATAAATCGCACCTGTATTTACAGTACCTGAAAGCTGTGAACTTCCAATACTGACACCTGTCATTGAAACACTTGTACAATTTGCTGTGCTCCATGAGAGCGTTGCGCTTCCACCACTAGTCACATTGTAATTTGAAGATGTGAATGATGAGATAGAACAATTTTGAGGAACTGCATTTACATATACAGTTGCACTTTGCGCTGGAGCGCTACCGTTTAAGCCGCTCGCTGAGATCGTATATGTAGTGTTGCTTGAAAGTGCAGGTGTCTGCATTGAACCAGATGTCTGATTGCTTGAAACTCCGTATCCTGAAACTGAAACGTTTGTACAATTTGATGTACTCCATACTACGTTTGATGACTGTCCGCTTTGAACAGATGATGGATTTACACGGAATGAGTTGATAGCACATGTATTAGTTGGACCACCTGTTACTGTAACAGTCGCTGACTGAGTAATTGGAGCCGAACGACCACCTACTGATGTACCAGTAATTGTGTACGTTGTATTGTTTGAAAGGAGTGGTGTTGCAACATAGCCAGAAGCTCGTGAGTCAGAAACTCCAAGTCCTGAAACTGATACTGTTGCACAATTTTGAGTATTCCAGATTACGAATGTAGATGAGCCAGATGAGATAGATGTCGGATTCACACGGAATGTACTAATAGTACATGTCTGTGTTGGTGTTGGGTTTGGATTTGCAGTACCAACATTGAAACGAACAATGACTGCTCCACTGTGACAGCGCTGATTTGTTGCAGGACAAGTGTTTGATGGAAGAATTGTTCCAAGATTTACCCCTGCGCCAAAGATATCAGAGTTGCTCATGACAGTGTATGAACCAGATTGGTTTGCATACCAGTACACAGATTCAACTGTAAGAGTTGCGGGTGAAGAAATATTCACTGATGCACTCCCAACTCGCTGAACACCGTTTGAAGAAACAAAGCCAGTGAAGTTGAATGTTGACTGTGTACCCATTGGCTGGTTCAAACGAACAAGCGTGTTTGTAGCTTGTGTATCCCCTACGTTATCGTAGTCTATGCGCACATTAATAGCCTCTCCTGGGCGAGCACTCACTGTTGGCCCCCAACATGCGTTGCTCGCGTTCTGTTGTGTTGTGTGGTTTGCGACAGACACAGTATTCGCACAATCTCCTGGAAGTGTATTCCAAGAAATCGCAGCGTGTGCAACAAAATTAAACGCGAAGAATGCGCTTACTGTTGTTACGACGACTGCAATATTTTTAATATAATTTTTCATATCGTATTTGTAATTACTTACTCGACATCTATTAATAATTTCTCATCTTTTAGGCCTCAATCTGGAATGATTAAGAACTAAATGATAGGTAGTAGGTCGCGGTTATGGCAACCTACTACGTTTATAGGTTATGGAGTTCTCATAGAAGTGCCTTTACCCCGCAAAATGTTATATATGGCTCGAAATTCTTGAAATCGAGACTTATATTTACCCCCACCCGTGTAGGCGGTAGTTTACGGAGAAATTCATTAAGGTCAACCTTCTTTGGTTCTTGCTGTCTTACGACAGTAGAGAATGTTTGCACCGGTTTTTGCTTTTGTGTTACCGGTAACACATCGGGTTTTTGGCTCGCTCCTGGTTTATTGCCAGTTGTTGAGCCCGGCTTGTGGGTTGGGTAATTTGTATGGCTTGTATCGTTGCCATTATTATTACCATTATTGTTCCCATTATTACCGTTACTTTTCTGGCCCAAGTTGCCGTCAAGTAAACCCCAATACTGGTTTTTGCAAGCGTAGTCACCTAACGCAACTAAACCGCCACCCAATATTGCAATTCCGCCCCAGCGCCGAGTTGCTACCCACCACTTTTTACAAGTGTCGTAACGTACAATTGTGTCTTTGCACTTGTTCTTCAAGTGCTTTTCATAGACAAGAAAGGTACGCGTGCGAAAGGGTCTTTTGATCCACGATGTATCAACTTTTGTTGAAAGTGGATCATACGCATCACTTTGGAAATGTTCCAAAGTGTACACCTTGAATTCTGTAAGTGGTTTACGCCACTTTGCTTTGGTCCACTTCTTTCGAAGTCTCCCACAGGTGTCGTCTTTTTCTACAACCCCTCCACTGTCCACATGGACACTGTCGATGATGACGTTACCACCAATGCCAAACGGAGAATTTTCTCCGTAGTTATAGGTGTAGTGCCATTGTCGGTAGTCGTTGTAAACGACCGGTTGTTGCTGTTTTGGTGGTGAATCTGTCGGTAACTTTTCCCGCAAGATAATGGTGCGCACCTTATCGGATGTTTTGCTTGTGTTTTTTACCCGATAGGTTGAACTACTACTCGCCTTTTTGTTTGTTGTTGCTGACTTTGAGCTTTTAGGCTTTGTTGGCCTCTTTACTGACGTCGCCTTTTTGGTGCTTTGTACACCTCCGTTTTCGAATTCGCTACTAGTACTTGAACTTTGTGTCTTGTCAGACAAGACTTCGTACTTTTTCGTATCGATTTCTTGCGCTTTGGCGCCAACTGTTACCATCATCCCGATAGCAAACAGAAAAATAACCATTTTTTTCATAATCAATGAACTTTTTTGTGTTTGTCTTATATTTAGTTAGTTAATACACAATTTTTTATATTTTAGCATATTAATTGATGTTCGTCAATACGTCGAAAAAGCTGGCTTCTTGTATAATTTCGAGAGCCCTTTTCAAATATAATGTCTGAAATCAAAGGCAGAATTTTGAGTAGAAAAACGAGGATGACGAAGGAAGTGATGCCCGAGCATCATTGACTGAGGAAACTCGTTTTTATACCAAAATTTTGCTTTTGAGACAGACAGAATATATTTGTATTTCAACGATTTTATATTTGAAATGGGCTCCAAAACATGCCTGAAGAATACGACGACAAAATAGACCGTAAATTAAGCGAATTTCGCGCGCAAGAGGAAGAAGTACTTGCCGAAACCCTCGCCCAAGCTCGGTACAATATTCCCTACGTAGATCTCTCTACTACAACCATCCAAAATGAAGCACTCAGAGCAATACCAGAAGATGAAGCGCGTAAAGCACTCGCTGCTTCTTTTAAAATCTTTGGAAAAGATATTAGTGTTGCAGTAATTTCACCTGAAGCCGACCAAACTCGAGCACTTGTAGAAGATCTTGTGCGAAAAGGTTTGAATCCTTCCCTCTTTATGGCATCTCATGCTTCACTTGAACGAGCATGGGCTCGATATAAGGAAATTTCTTTCGCCGAACAATCTCGCAAAGGCGGTCTTGATGTTTCGAGTGAGACACTTGCAGAAATGCAGAAAAAAATCAAAACTGTCGGCGACGTAAAAACAATTGTTGATGAGATTGTTGCAGGTCACGAAGTTCATGCCACATCACGACTTCTTGAAGTTATTCTTGCAGGTGCTATCGGCCTTTCGTGTTCTGACGTACACATCGAACCAGAAGAAACTCGCATGCGCGTACGTTTTCGTCTTGATGGAATTTTGCAAGACATTCTTTTCCTCGACTTAAAAATATTCCATTTGCTTTGTTCTCGTATCAAACTCGTTTCTGGAATGAAGCTTACTGTGACTACACGCGCGCAAGATGGACGATTTAGTATTTTTGAAAATGGTGTTGAAATTTCAATGCGTACATCTACCGTACCGGGCGCATATGGAGAGTCTATCGTGATGCGTATTCTTGACCCAAAAAATATTCAAGGTGATCTTTCTACTTTTGGAATCGAGCCACGACTGTACGCAATCATCGAACGCGAAATTAAAAAGCCGAATGGTTTGATTTTGATTACTGGACCGACCGGAAGTGGTAAAACAACAACGCTCTACGCGTTTTTGCGAAAGATTTACAACCCTGAACTTAAGATTATTACAATTGAAGACCCTATCGAATATCATTTGCCAGGTATCACTCAGACACAAACCGAGAAAGGATACAATTTCTTGGATGGACTTCGCGCTGCTCTCCGACAAGACCCTGACGTCATTCTCGTTGGAGAAACACGTGACCCAGAAACTGCAAAAATTGCTGTTGAATCTGCACTTACCGGACACATTGTCTTTTCAACGCTTCACACAAATAATGCTGCTGGTGTTATCCCCCGCCTCATTGACCTAGATGTAAATGCAAAAATTTTGGTATCTGCGCTTTCACTTTCTATCGCTCAACGTCTCGTACGAAAATTGTGTAAAGAATGCAAAACTCCTCGACCTGCTACACCTGAGGAAGAAACACTTCTCAGAAAACTACTTACAAATGCAAGCCAAGCCGGTAAAAATATTGAAGCATACAATCTAAAAGCAGATATGCCGATACAGCTCTTTACAGCAACAGGTTGCCCTGTATGTAACGGGACTGGATTCAAAGGACGAATCGGAATCTTTGAAGCAATTTTAACCGACGCAGAAATCGAAAAGATTATTCCAACAAACCCAAGCGAACGCGAAATTAAAAAAGTCGCAGCAAAACAAGGAATATTCAACATGCAGGAAGATGGAATGGTAAAAATTCTTGCTGGGATTACATCAATCGAGGAAGTTCAATCCGTTGTAGACCTAAGTGAAGAATAAAATAAAAACCGCGCGTGCGGTTTTTATTTTTGTTCAAACAAATGTGCTGGCATGTCGAATCCTAAATGCTCATAAGCTTTTTTTGTAGCTGTTCGCCCACGAGTTGTTCTCTCAAGTAATCCCCTCTGTATAAGATACGGTTCTATCACCTCTTCGATAGTTGCCTCTTCTTCGCTCGTCGCAGCGGAAAGCGTATTAAGTCCTACTGGCCCACCGTTGAATTTTTCTATTATTACTTGCAGTACTTGTCTATCAGATTCTGAAAGTCCCATTTCGTCGATTCCCAAAAGAGATAGTGCGAGAAATACTGTCTTCTTATCCAAATCTTTTTTGTGCACCTGCGCATAATCACGACAGCGTTTCAAAAAGTAATTTGCTGTTCTTGGAGTGAATCGAGCGCGTTTTGAAATTTCTACTACTGCTTCGTCTTCAATTGTTACACCTAGAACTTTTGCTGAGCGTTTTATTATCTTCGCGATTTCTTCTTCGGTGTAGAACTCGAGTCGGAATGTTCCTCCAGAAAAACGTGAGCGTAATGGAGAAGAAAGTAGTGCGATGCGTGTCGTTGCTGCAACGAGTGTAAATGGCGGAAGATCGAGTTGGATAGTACGCGCGCTTGGTCCTTTACCGATTATGATATCGAGCACACCACTTTCCATCGCTGGGTATAATACTTCTTCAATTGTCTTGTTCAAACGATGAATCTCGTCAACAAACAAAATATCTCCTGGTTGAAGATTTGTAAGAATTGAGGCAAGGTCTCCCACCTTTTCAATAGCAGGTCCTGATGTAGATTTAATCGCGCGTCCTGTCTCTTTTGCTATCAGATGCGCGAGTGTTGTCTTGCCAAGACCTGGTGGTCCGTAAAAAAGAATATGTTCGGCTGGATGATTTCGTTCTTTTGCAGCTTGAAGCAAAATTTTTAGATTATCTTTTATAGATTCTTGCCCGATATACTCAGAAAAAGTATCCGGACGAAGAGTCTGGTCAAGATATGAATCATTTTCTCGTGGTGCTTGGTTTTCGCTCATGGGTCTTAAGGGGTATTGACAAAATTATTCGAGTATGCTACACTACTTGTGAATCGGTAGATGCACTCGTTATCCACAAGGTATGCACACAGTATACCACTGTCTTACCTTATGTGTATTTTTATTGCGAGTTACCATATATATCGGTTCAGTACATTTAACAAGAAGGCATAAATCTCTAAGTGATCAGACCCTCGGGTCGTATAGGATCCCGTAAAGGACGTTTTGGCCCCCGCGCTTGCTCGCGGGAACGCGAGGACCATCCTCCGCGGTCTCCTTACTTCTCTCACCAGGTTGAAAGAAGGATTATTTAGAGATTTATGCTTTTTTTATTGCCTAAATTATCACCGGCTTGAACCAATCACCTATCAGCTGTAAGCTGTTCCTATGGCAGGACATTCGAAGTGGGCTCAAATAAAAAGACAAAAAGGTGCCAGTGATGCGAAGCGCGCCCAAGTGTTTGGGAAAATGGCCCGCATGATTAGCGCTCAAGTAAAAGTTGCTAAAGGCGACCGCGATGCGATCGCTGTTAAATCACTTATTGAAAAAGCTCGTTCGCTTGATATGCCACTTGATACTATCGAGCGTGCTATATCGAAAGCTACAGAAACAAAAGATTTAGAAAGTATTACGTACGAAGCATATGGCCCAGGTGGTGTTGGAATAATTATCCAAGCACTCACCGATAGTAGAAACCGTGCAGCCCAAGACATACGACATATCCTTGATAAAAACGGGTGTTCCCTTGGTGCAATCGGTAGTGTTATGTGGGGATTTCAAAAAGAAAACGGTGAACTGATTCCGACCATAACTATTCCCCTTTCAGAAAGCGATACTGAATTACTTTCCGAAGTTGTTGATGAACTTGAAGCACTTGATGATGTAAGCCAAATAATCACTAACGCAGAATAATATGAAAATTTTAGGAATCGATCCTGGTGTTGAACGTGTCGGTATTGCAGTCATTGAAAAATCTGGACCGAAAGAACAATATATTTTTTCTGAATGTTTTAAAACATCATCAAAACTATCTCACGCAGAACGTCTTGTACTTATTGGTGATGAATTAGAACGTATAATCATCGCACATACTCCAACAGCACTCTCAATTGAAAAATTGTATTTTGAAAAAAACACAACAACAGCGATGAGTGTGGCAGAAGCACGTGGTGTCATACTATATATGGCAAAAAAGCACCATCTTTCTATCTATGAATACACTCCCCTTCAAATAAAAGTGGCTGTCACAGGATACGGGAAAAGTGACAAAAAAGCGGTGATGAATATGGTCCCTAAGCTAATTCGATTGCCGAATGAAAAAATGATCGATGATGAAGTAGATGCTCTTGCCTGCGCACTTACCTGTGTAGCTCATGAGCGTTTATAGTTTTCCCCAGTTTTTTTCGTTAAATGATATTGCCAAGAAAAATAGCATTTGATACAAATGTACCGTATTAATTAATGGTCGCTTATACATATATATCTTACGTATAAACACATATGAATTTTGAAGAGGATGAGATGAAAGATTCTGATAAAGAAATGGACTTCGACGGTTCTTCTATGGAAGAAGAAGCTGATGTGGAAGATTTCTTTGACGACGCTGATTTAGAGACGACAACTGATGACGAATTTGCCGAAGGCGACCCTGACGAAGAAGAAGGTCTTGGTGGAGACGATTCATACTAAATACATCCAAAAATAAAAAACTCCCTCTAGAGGGAGTTTTTTATTTAAACGATTTTTATAAATCGGTGTTTGCCTATACGGTAGGTACCTTTTTTTGCTTCAGTTTTTTGATCTTCAATCTTTATATCATCCTCAAGGTGCGTAACTGCGCCTTGTTCAAAAAGTCTGCGTGCTTCTGTCTTTGAAGAAACAACTCCTTTTTCAGCCAGCACATCAAGAAGCATTCTTCCTTCAGCGTACGCGACTTCTTCTACATCCTCAGGAATTTCTCCTTTAGAAAAGGTAGACACAAATGCTTCTTCGGCTTCTTTCGCAAGTGCATCTCCATGATAGATAGCTACAATCTCTCGTCCAAGTCTCATTTTTGCTTCTTTTGGATGCAACTTTCCAGAAGTGAGTTTATTCTGTATATCTAGAACGTCCTCCTTGCTTGTATATGTACAGAGCAAAAAATATCGGCTGATGAGTGAATCTGGTAGCGACATCACTTTTCCGTACATATTTTTTGCATCGTCAGCGATACTAATGTAGTTATCAAGTGACTTAGACATCTTTTCTTTACCATCAAGCCCTTCAAGAATATCTACAGACATAACAGCTTGTTCTGGTTGCTTACTCATTTTCATAACATCACGCCCAATAAGCATGTTGAATGTCTGGTCAGTACCACCAATTTCCATATCACATGAGCCGTAAATATTTGCGAGCACAGAAGAATCAATACCTTGTAACACTGGGTAGAGCATTTCATGCATATACAACTCTCCTCCACCATTTAACCGATCTTGAAACATATCCCGCTCAATAAGACGTGCATGTGTGATGTGCCGTAAAACTGAGAGCACTCGTGTTAACGAAACAACGTATGCTTTCCCTTTATTTAAGTGGGTAATTTGCATTCTTGTTTTATCAAAGACAGCAGCTTTCGCAATAAAATCGGTCGAAGGTATTTTTAATTCTCCTTCAGGTGTACTTATCGATACACTTTTTACACCTTCTGGAGTTAAAATATCAGTAACGTTTGTAAACCAATCGGAATTTCTAATCCAAGAAAAAACGTCTGGTTCAACTTTAAGAATTTTACCAATCTGGTCGAGGTATGTTTTCATGTTTACCTCAATTTCTTGCTGACTGATTTCAGGTCTTACCTTGCTTTTGCCAGTTGGGTCCCCGATCTGCGCTGTATAGTCTCCTACCAAGAAAATAACTTTGCACCCAATATCTTGGAATGCACGTAGTTTACGGAGGGCTACAGCATGCCCCAAATGAATATCTGGGCGTGTTGGGTCCACACCGAGTTTTATTAGTATCTCTCCTGTGTATGTGCCGTTTATTTTGCCTTCGATTTTTTTACGAAAACTTCCGTCTGGGTCAACAAACTGTGCAACCCCTCGAGAAAATAGCTCATCTACGACTGTCGTATTCATAAAACAAACTCTAACACAAAAGGTATTTTTTGTCTTTCATGGTATGATTTTCCCTATGAAAATAAGCGGACGTTTGCGCCACTTTATACGTAACCTATGTTTTGCAGTATTGGGAACAATTACTGTTCTTTGTAGTATCGTTTTGATTTGGGTGAGCACTATCCAGTTACCTGATTTCTCCTCTTTTAATGCCAGAAAGGAAGTAAACTCAACTAAAATATACGACCGCACAGGAACAATACTGCTCTATAATCTTGGTAGCAATAAACACCGAACAAGCATTCCCTATACTGATATGGGTGTGAATATTAAAAATGCGACTGTTGCGATTGAAGATGGTAATTTTTACCAAAATTATGGTATCGAACCAAAAGCAATTATTCGCGCTCTCATTGCTGATATCACAAAAGGCCATCGAGCGCAGGGTGGCTCAACAATCACACAGCAAGTTATAAAAAAATCTATTCTTTCAGACGATAAGACAATTGTCCGAAAGATTAAAGAAGTGATACTTGCTCTCAAACTCAATCGTTCATACACAAAAGATGAAATTCTAGGAATGTATTTGAATGAAATTCCATATGGAGGAAATATTTATGGAATAGAAGAAGCATCGCAAACATTTCTAGGTAAAGCACCCCGTGATCTCACACTCGCTGAATCTGCATACCTTGCGTCTATCCCCAACGCCCCTACTCGTTATTCACCATACGGCTCACACAAAGATGAACTTGAAAACAGAAAAAACCTTGTTCTTTTCCGAATGAATACACTTGGGTTTATTTCCGATACAGAATATATGGATGCGAAAGCTGAAAAAGTAGTATTTAAAGAACAATCAAAAAAATCATATGACTCTATCAAAGCTCCTCATTTTGTATTCTTCATAAAAGATTATCTCGAACAAAAATACGGTGTTGATACAGTTGAATCGGGTGGTTTAAAAGTAATTTCTACTCTCGATTTAGATTTGCAATCAGCGGGTGAAAAAGCGGTTGTTGATTACACAACTGGTAAAAATAAACAAATTGAAGATGAAAATGCTGGTCTTGTAGCTATCGACCCAAAAACAGGTCAAATTCTTACAATGGTTGGATCGCGAAATTATTTTGACCAAGAAATAGATGGGAATTTTAATGTAACAACAGCTCGACGCCAACCAGGATCTTCATTTAAACCATTTATGTATGCGACAGCCTTCAAAATGGGCTATACACCAGAAACAGTACTCTTTGATGTCCCGACAGAATTTTATCCTGGATGTAACCCGTACGGAGAACCGTATGGCAACACCCCAAAAAGTCTTTGTTATTCTCCAGGAAACTACGACAATACGTTCCATGGCCCAATGACTATTCGTGAGGCTCTCGCACGCTCGATGAACATTCCTGCTGTAAAAATGTTGTATTTGGTGGGTGTAAAAAACGCTATTAAAACTGCACAAGACATGGGAGTAACAACACTTAATGAGCCAGAAAAATATGGACTCTCTCTTGTGTTGGGAGGAGGTGAAGTACGGTTACTTGAAGAAACAAGCGCGTATGGAGTTTTTGCAACAGGAGGTGTTCGTCACCCATATAGTGCAGTTCTTTCTGTAGAAGATAAAGATGGAAATAAGCTTGAAGAATGGCAAGACCAACCAGTACAAGTGCTTGATAAGAATATTTCTCTTCAAATAAGTAGTATCCTTTCTGATAATGTTGCTCGTACACCTACTTTTGGTGCACATTCACCATTATATTTCCCTGACAGACAAGTTGCAGCAAAAACAGGTACCACAAACGGTTTTAAGGATTCTTGGACTGTTGGGTATACACCCTCACTTGTTGCAGGTGTGTGGCTTGGAAAAAATGAAAACACTTCTATGCCACAAAATGTGATTGCTTCGCCTATCTTTCATCAATTTATGGTTGATGCTCTTAAGAAATACCCAAACGAAACTTTTGAAGAACCTGTTAAAAATCAAAATTACTCATCTCTTCCCCCAGTACTTCGTGGCTTCTGGCAAGGAAACGAGGGGTATATTATAGATACAATTTCTGGAAAACTTGCGACAGAATTTACACCAAAAGAGACACAAAAAGAATACATATTTACTGATGTACATGACATTCTCCATTGGATAAATAAAGAGAACCCACTTGGGGGTAAACCTGAAAACCCAAACAAAGACCCTTTATATAACAACTGGGAAACAACGGTAAGAAATTGGTGGGCAACTAATAGTTATAGATTCCAAATCATAACTCAAGAACAAAAACCAACACTTACTGATGATGTTCATACACAACAAAACATGCCTGTTGTAACAATTACATCCCCAACAGAAGGGCAACTATTTAAAAACACAGACCAAATAGTGTTAAACATACAACCATCAAGTAAGTATCCTTTTGTAAAAAGTGATGTATTCTTAAATAATAAATATGTCGGAACCACAAAAGGGCCTAACCCAATATTCACACTATCATTATCTGAATTACCTCAATTAACTCAAGGTTCAAACACTATTAGCGTTTCGTGCACAGATTCAATTAACAACACCACAAATGCAAGTGTTACTGTAATAATTGAATAACTATATTAAAAAACATTACACAATACGTGTAATGTTTTTTAATTCAGGTTTTTCTTTTATTTTATTTAATATGATTTCTTTTTTTAAAAACAATTCATTCTTTTTTATAGGAGAAGTTTTTATAAATATAGTTTGATTGTTAATAGAAATATCTTCTTTTTTTATTTTTAATATCCCAACACTTTCCAGTATCGAAATAATCGTATCTTTTGTTTCAATACTTTGTTTTTGGATCTCTTTAAAACGAGATAAAAAATCCCTTAAATGTTTCATACTTATCTATTCATTGGTTGAAGTAAATACGTGAAACTACCATTTGAAACCCCGCGAACAACTATCGCTTTTGTTGAACCATTCATTCCAAGAACAACACTATCTTGTGAAATACTATTCAAACAATCAAGAAGGTAGGTGTAGTTAAATGAAACAGAAACATCATCTCCATGAATAGTACCCTCGATTACACCTGTATATTCGCCTATATCTGGATTTTTTGCGCTACATTCAATTCTTTTCTTTTTTGTAGCCACTGTAAGGTTTATTTGATTAAACTTGTCTGAGAAGACATTAGCGCTTTTAATCATATTTATAAGATCTTGTTTAAGAACAACAACTTCTGTAGAGAAATTTTTAGGGATGATTTGTTTATAATCTGGAAATGAACCAGAGATTATTTTTGATGTTATATATACACCATCAGTAATACAAGCTATTTGATTTTCTCCAATAATAATTTTTATTGTGTCATTCTTCCCTTCTAAAACTCTAACTATTTCAACCATGTTTTTTGATGGTATTAGTATTTGAGGAAAATCGATTTGTTTTTTTAATTCTTCTTTTTTTTCTGCAAGCCTGAATGAATCTGTTGCGACAAAATAAACAGTATTTTTGTCTGAAATTAAACAAATACTCGCTATTTCTGGTTTTATATCAGACAAAGCAGCAGCAAAAGAAACACTTTTAACCCCAGTGATAAAACTGTTTCTTGGAAATTCTATCTCTTCACCTGTTACTGTTGGGAGTGTAGGGAAATCTTCGTATGGGTATGTTTTTATAGTTGTTGTATTGTTTTTTGTTGTTAGTGTTAGCGCTGTACCAGAAAGTGATATTTTAATTTTTTCGTTTTTTGGAAGTGAGTTTAGAAAATTACAGATAGTTTTACTATCTAGAGCAACAACTCCATTACTTTCTGATTTTACTGGTAAATCAAATTCAATACCTATACTAAGATTTGTTGATCTAATTTTGGCAGTGTTGTTTTTAACAAGAAAAAGAACATTTGCTAAAGCAGGTAGGGACGGGTTCTTTGCTGTTATTCTTCCAGCGTTCTCAAATGCGTATAATATTTTTTCAACAACTGTTTCTAGAATCATATATTTAATACATATTATTACTATTAGTGGTGTGGATATGTGGAAAAGATATTTTAATCTTTATTTATCAATATAATTTTATTATTTTTAAATTGGTATTTTTGTGGATTTAATTATAGTAATACACACACTTATTAATTACTTTTTTAAAACCATCTATTTATTAATTATTTTCCCCATATCTATCAACACTTTTCCCCACCTATTTAAACAAGATACGAATCTGATCAATTTCTTGTGCGAGCAACATATCGTTTTTTACCTCATCTTTAACCTTTAAACATGAATGGATGACTGTTGTATGGTCTTTTCCTCCTAATTTTTGGCCGATAAGCGGGTATGAAACGTTAAAATCCTCTCGAAGGATATACATTACTACTTGGCGTACTTTTACAATCTCTTTCCTGCGAGTTTTTTCATATACTGCTTCTTCTTCTATGTTGTAAAAATCCGCAATAGCTTTTACAACCTCTTTGATAGACGCAGTTTTCTTTTGTTTTACATTATTTTTAAGGAGGTTTTTTGTTTCAAGTAGAGTTGGGAATCTTCCTTTTAATTGAGATTGAAGAATAATAGCATTAAGACTACCTTCAAGTTCACGTACATTCCCTTGTATTACACTTGCAATATAATCCAATACTTCATCTGGAAGATTAATATTTAATTCTCTGGTTTTTGCTTTTAAAATAGCAAGACGTGATTCATATTCTGGTTCTGTAATATCAACAATCATCCCCTGCGCAAATCGAGAGCGCATTCTATCTTCCAAACCTGGAATGAAATTAGGATGTTTATCTGATGAAAAAACAATTTGTTTACCGTTTTCGTAAAAATTATTAAACAAATGGAATAATTCCTCTTGTGTTTTTTCTGCTTTTCCAATTAATTGAACATCGTCAATAATAATCGCATCGTATTTTCGGTACTTTTCTTTAAAAGTATTACCCCCAGTTCCCTTATTTGCTTGGACAGAGTTAATGAAATCAACAACAAATTTTTCTTGTGTAATATAAAACACTTTTTTTCCAGGGTATTTTTCTTTTATAGCATTACCAATAGCTTGGATAAGGTGTGTTTTACCAAGTCCAGTGGAACCATATATAAAAAGTGGGTTGTATTGTTTTCCAGGGCGAGCAACTGCTGCTTGTGCAGCGGCATATGCAAGTTCATTAAAAGGTCCAACAATAAACGTATCAAATGTATATCGTGGGTTTAGATTGTCGTCCTTATTTATATACAGATCTTTAAGAGGGAGTTCGGTATTAAGCGCAAATTCAGGTTTGAGTTGGGTTGTTTGCTCTTGTTTTCCGTTTTTCCCATCAATTTTAACAACCTGATATTCAACACTACGAGTGCTTTCCCACGCATTTCGTAGCACGCGCATAATAAGCTTATGAAATTTGTTTGAGAGCCAGTCTTTTACGAATTCGTTTGGGACACCAATGTAAATTGTGCCTGTGTCCTCTTTAACGATTGAGGTATTTTTAAACCAAGTACTGAAATTAGCCTTTGAAACCTCAGATTCTATTTCAACTAAACAATGATTCCATAATTCACGAGTATCCATGTAGATGTTTGCCTTACGGTTTGTAATGTTATACACAGAAAACGAGCATTTTCCACAGCTAGAGATATAAACAGTTGCTCAAAGTCGATTATACCGACGAGGGTAAACAAACAAGCAACACATACCTGCATATCTATGTTGAAAACCTGTGGACAAAGTTTACACGAAAATAATTTTGCCGGAAGTTTACGTTTCTCTATTAAGTGGTAGAATTATAAATATGAGAAAAATAGAGTTGTTTTTAGGAGTAATGTTGGTTGTCGGCAACTTACTGATTGCCCAATCTGTAGATGCTATTGGTATTACTACCCCATTCGGCGGAAGGGTGACAGCAACAACACTTGGTAACACATATTGCGTACCTGGTGGTACAGGGCCGGTAAGTATTAACCCGGTTGGGAGTTTCCCCCCTATGGTCTATTATTTTCAATCATATAATACTCAAGGGTCACACACAGCTCCGTCAAGTGGTAGGTACGTACTTGGGAATAAAATGCCGCTTATGGTAGGTAGCTGTTATGACGATGATGGTGTTGTGCAAACTCCTCATCCAGCTTATAGGGTAACTTTATTTGGTGTATCTAAACCAAATTTATCAGGTTTTAATTTTAAAACCGGCAAATAATTTTAATGGTGAAAGTGTTGCAAAATAACACTTTTATGATATAGTCACAAATATGTCACGAACATACCAACCAAGAAAGCGAAAACGAGCAAAAACACACGGATTTCTCGTCCGAACTAAGTCACCAACAGGAAAGAAAGTCCTTGCTCGACGACGTCAAAAGGGCCGAAAAAAGCTCGCAGTATAAATATCCCACTAAAACCGCCCTCTTTGGCGGTTTTAGTTTTTAGACATGACCCCAAAAGAAAATAGACTTACAAAAGAGACAATAAGTTCAAAACTAAAGTTTGGCCGTAAAATTGAAGGCGACCTTTTTAAAATCGTGTATGTGTTGCAAAAAAACCAAGAAAAACCACAGATTTCTGTCGTAGCTTCAAAGAAGACTGCACCTACAGCTGTCATACGTAATACTCTCCGGAGGAGAGCGTATTCTGCTGTAAAACCTTTAATTAGCAAGGTTTTATTAGGTTCTTTGGTGCTTATTCATTACAAAAAAGCAGATACTTCAATCTCACTTCTTGCTATGACTGAAGAAATTGAAGGATTGTTTAGAAAAATTGGCCTTGTACAAGAATAATGCGGCATATTTTAGTGTTTCTAATTCATATATATCAGCGGTATCTCTCAAGAGACCAAGGGAGCATCCCTCGGTACCTTGGTTTGTCTAAACCAACCTGTATTTTTTACCCTACATGCTCTGAGTATGCAGTGTTAGCTCTTTTGAAATATGGTACCGGGAAAGGTGTCATGCTTACAGCACGAAGAATTTTACGTTGCAACCCGTTTAACACACCAGGACACGACCCGCTTCCGTAAAGACTATCTTTTATAGGTAAGGTGCGATAGAATACCTGCATGTTAAATGCACTTTGGAATGGTATTCTTTATCAACCGCTCTACAATCTTTTTATTCTTCTTACGCTCCTCATGCCTCGTCATGATGTAGGACTTGCGATTATTGTACTTACAATTATTGTGAAGCTTATTTTGTTGCCACTGACTCAACGTACAATTACCGGGCAAATGAAAATGAATGCTATGCAAGGAGAACTTAACGAGTTGAAAAAAAGTACTCCTGACCGAATGGAGCAACAGAAAAAAACTCAAGAACTCTATAAAAAGTATGGGATTAACCCATTTTCTAGTTGTTTGCAGTTTATTGTTCAAATAGCAGTGCTCATTGCTCTATATCAAGTATTTAGAGGGATTATTCATCTTACTCCCCTCCCTGCATTGTATAGTTTTATACACTTCCCAGGAGAACCAGTGTTAAGTATGTTTGGTCTTATTGATCTTGCAGCAAAGAAAAATATTGTACTCGCACTTCTTGCAGGTGTCACAGCATATATTCAGGCTCGACTTATGAAAAGTCGACAAAAACCCCCTCAAGGTACTGGCGCGCAAGCTGAAGTTCAACAAATCATGCAACATATGACAGTGTATTTCCTTCCTGTAATGCTTATTGTAATTTCTTACACATTCCCTTCAGCAGTTGCACTTTATCTAATAACGAGTAATATCTTTACTATCGCTCAAGAGCTCTACGTAAAACGCACATTACTACGCGCCCCAACAGTTGTATCTCCTGCGTAGTCTAGATTGCTAGAGTCTCCCATAGCGCTCTAGCTATGAACACAGAACAAATAAAAACAATAGTTCAAGAATTGCTTGCAAAATCAGGTTTTTCTGGGGATTCAGTTTCCTATTCTTTTGATGAGAATTCAAATACATTGTGGTTTTCTCTTAAAGGAAACGATGTGCGATTTTTGCTTGGACGAGGGGGTGAAGCACTTCGTGCGCTTAATCACCTTGCGACTAAGATCGCCGAAAAAAATCTTGCAGATTCATCTAGCAAATTACATGTGATCATAGATGCAAACGATTTTGAAAGAAAAAAGATTGAAAATCTTAAAACAGTTGCTCACATGATGGCAGAACGAGCACGCTACTTCAAATCAAGTATTGATGTTGACCCGATGCCTGCCCACGAAAGAAAAATTGTTCACGAATTTCTTTCAACAATGTCAGATATCAAAACAGAATCTGTGGGAGATGGGCCAAAGCGACATATAGTAATTAAATATACTGGCGGAATATAAAAAATCCTCGAGAATCACTCGAGGATTTTTTAGTTAGTGGTTAAGAAGTAATGACCACAATGTAAAGTCTTTTTTATTTACGAAATAGAGGTACTGTTCATTCTGGTCGAGAGCAATTTTTGTTACGTCTAGTTTTATTGCAGTGTTAGGAGAAATCTTTTCAATTGTTCCCGTCTCTGTATTAATTTTCCAGATATGATCTTCAGTTACTATTCTTCCTTGGTACCACATGTCTGGGTATATTCCATCGGGTAGTTTTTCTGGTGCGGCACAGTATAGTGTAATTGAGTCTTTGCTCCAAACACATTTTTCCGGGAGGGTTTTTAGCCCTGAATCAAAGTCTGAATGGTCTTTGAGAGATAAGTATCGTAATGACAGATTTGTATCTCCTCCTATACTATAGAGTACCATTTTGCCGTCGGGGCTATTTTTTGTAGTTAATCCTAGAATATTCCCTAGTTGGCGCTCAAATCCTCCTGTAGTAGATATTTTATACGAAAATCCATCAGTTATACCGGAAGCTTTTGTTGTAAGATACATACCCCCTTTTTGCCAATCTACGAGCCACTCAGTAAATGGGCTTGTGAATAATTGTTTTTTGTTTTCGCCTGTTGTTTTGATACTTATACCAGCTATCCCATCACTTGTTGGAGCAAGATAAAGGACTGATTTACCATCTGGGGAAACTGTAATATCGGAAATATCATCGGGAAGAAAGCTACCTACGATAGAGCCAACACCACTAGTTGTGTCAGCGTTAATACGCCCCATAAATGTAGCTGCCGTCACGTTGTCATTTTTTATATATCGTTCGATAACTGTAGCGCCACCATCTGCAAACAATGCATCACTTGCTCGAACAATAGTAGTACCGCTTACTTTCTTCTCGTTTTTCCCTATCGCATCAATATCATAGATATACCCAGTGCCACGTTCTACAAAGCGAATACGAGGTGTTGTTGATGGAGGTTCTGACGGTTTACCGTTGCTTGCTGAGTGGGTATTTGAAGAAGATGCTGTTTCTATTGGGAGTGCCGTAAGCCCTGCAACGAGACGATTTGTAACTTGTATTAAGTTTCCAACGGAATCTGTTTGTTCAGCGAATTCAGGGTTCGCCACTTCATTAAATGACGGTGTTCCGTTCGTCGTGGTTGGTTTTTGTTCAAGAGTAGGAGTACTACTTTTTGAAAATGGGAATAGCGAAGAAACACCAGTTTCGGTTGTTATCCCTGTTTTTGTATTATTTTGTGAACTATCTCCACGTAGAAAAAGCCATAACGCCATAATGACGATTCCGAACAAAACAATTATTCCTATAAGTCGTTTTGGTGTCATATTATTTCATCCAACTACCTGGGTGCTCTGAACAATATTGCATTTGTTTTGATGATTCTCGTGCAGGTGCAAGACTATCAAGTTCTGTATGCTCTGCATTATTCCATGGACATTCCCATTTCATCACATATGTATTGCCCGGGACACAGCTTTTTTCTGTTTTACAGAAGTCACTCGGCTCACACCATTTTATACCATGTTGACCTGCCGCCAAATTTCGAGTACTTGTGCCACATTTGGCCTCAAGTTTTTTTATAAGATTTTCTTGAATACAAATAACTTTATCTAGATTTTTTTCATCTTTAAGCCACGATGGGGTTATGGTGCTTTCGCTTATTCCGCAACCACTTACATTAGCTTTTGCTGTAGCTGGCTGTTGCTGAAATAATCCATATGCGTATCCTGTATCAGTTGCAGGTGAAGTAGCATCAAATTTACAACGAGATTCTTCCACCATATTTAATTTCATGAACCGAGCTCTGGCAGGATCTTTTACAAGTTCATCAATACGTGCCGCATATTTTTTACAATTTGCCGTTACACCTTCACACATATCAGCCGCTTTGCTTGTTGGAAGACCACAGGATCCAGCAATATCTCCAGATACTGTTGTTGAAGATGGAGTGTCGCTTCTGTTTATGTCTGATCGTGGCCAACCACAATGGATATGAGTTTGGTGATCAGCATTTGTAGGATATCCTGTAGCCTTACAAAGCTTTGTAGAAGTATTGTTGTTACATGGACCGAGTAATTCTGTCGCGCCGGCAGCCTGACAGATACCAAGTATTTGTTTTGTACGGGCTGTTTCTGATGGCGCGGATTGAATATCAAACGCTATTCCGTAGTAATGACGAGAATCTTCAGCGTGGTCACCTCCTACAATAGCGTTAACTTGAATCTTTACATTTTGGTTTGCGATAGCGAGCATCCCCGCAAGCATTTTTGCTGAGAGGGCTTGTTGAGTATGTCCTTTATCCCCCCAAGTACTTCGCCATGCTGGCTTACCATCTGCTGTATCTTGAATATTTTGTTTTGGACCTGATGACAACTCGTTTCTATTAGGAATGTTTGGTAGAAGAACGATATTAGAATTTTCTAATATTTTTTTTGAAAGACTTTGAGCATTTCCATCCGGGATAGAAACATTTGTAGGTGGTGTTGCTGTAGGTGTTACCCCGACATCTTCCTCATCTTCTTCTCCCCCAGCCGTGGTAGCGCCATCAATGCTCACTCCTGGAATATGGATTGTAATATTTACCAGATCTGGATTAATAGTGTTTAAAATTGCATATGAACCAATTGCAACTGCAAGTCCAAGAAGTGCTTGTGTAATGCGGTGTTTTGCACCTTCTTTCTCTCCGATGTTAACAGTAGACATGTATTCAATACCTCCAACTACCACCATAAATACAGAAAGTACTCCAATAAGACCAAGAACAAGTCGAATAATACTGTTTATGTATTTTTCAATACCAGTACGCGTATCTACATATCCTGTCTCATCTCCTACTCCAGGAAGAGGTGCAAGAAGACAGTATCCAGTTGTTGACCCATCTTCCCCTTCAGGAATGACACAGCCATTTTGATTTGCGTTCGGGTCGATTGTAAGAGTGTCAGGGATTGTTACGTTTCCAATTTTAAAAATATCATTCTTTCCTGCGAATGTTGTGAATTTCTCCATCGAACCAGCTTTTGCGGCGACACAATAAATACCAGGTGTCAGTTTCGAAGATCCTGAAAATAACCCTTCAAAATACATTGGGCTACTTCCTTTTTTAATCGGAATGCGTCCAGAAATTAATTCTGGGTCAAGTATGCAAGAACCGTTTGATGTACCACTTATTTGTTCAACATGCCCGAGCTGGATGAATCCATCCCCGTCATCGGTAGTATTTCCTACAAATATACGAATTGAAACTTTCGGGTTTGCTGGGTCTGATTCGTCAGGCGTTACAGGAGAGTTAAGTTGCACTGTTGTTATTGCTGGGTCACTAATAGTAAATTCGATAAAGTCTGATGCCCAATGATTGTATAGGGCTATCGAAGCGCTTCCTCGTAGTGTACCTAGAACAAAAACATAATCCCCAGATTCTTTGATTTCATTTGATTCAACTGTAAATGTTGCTGTCCCATCATTGAGTTTTTCTAATTTTGCTTGAATTGAAGTCACTCCTCCTGTAGTTGAGCTAGAGCCATTTGTAAGGTTAGCGTATGAAAAACTTCGATTACTACCTGCCGGTCGCTTCGTTTTTATCTTATTATAATGAAGCATCAAACTGCCATCTTCTGCCCCTTCACGGTTAATTTTCCCAGAAACTTTTAAAATATTATTTGCTATTGTAACGGTTGGTTCACCTATAATATTTAGGCCTGTTTTGTATATAACAGTGCCTTTTTTTATATCAAAACTACGAGCAGTTGTTAAAAAATCCCCATCACCTTTTAATAGTCCGGTAGCCCCTCTTACTTCTGAGAGTAATTGAAAAAAATATGTTCCATACGATATTTCATCATCAGTCAGTCCCGATTTTATTTTGCAGGAAAAAGTTTGACCTTCTACTGCCGGACCGTTTAAAGTACATTCATTTTCGTTAAAATCAGCCGTAAGAGCAAAATTTGCAGTAAGAGTGTTTGAAGAAAACGTATCATCAATCCTTTGCCAACGCACCATTAATGTTGCAGAAGAGGAGCTATTTAATGATGTCGCGCCTGCTTTTTTTAGTCTGCCAGTAAATGCGATTGTTATTTCCCCGTCATTACGCTCAATGCTAATATCGTTCCCATCTATGGAATCAATACTTGCACCATCAACCTCACTCATTGAAGCATGAGTGTAGTTAGTTATCGGGAAAAACACTAGTAAAAAAAATAAAATTGTGATAAATATTTTACGCATAGTTTTATTTCAAGATTAAATTAACTCTAGCGGTTGTCTCTTGGAATAGATTTTCGATACTACTTACAAGAACGCTCACCGGAGCTGTCCCCTTCGATGAATTGTTGCGCTGAAGGAAGAGCGTATTTGGAATTTGTGGAGTATCAATCTTTTGACCGTTGAGCGTCCATTCATACGAGAGTGATTTTGAGTTTGGGTTACCAGGAGAGAAAAAGTATGGTTCTGCCAAAATACTTATAGAACTTGCAGCTACTGGGTAATCACCAGTTATCGCGTGTTCAAAGATTGGTCCATATAGAGGACTCATTGGGTACCAGATAATAAAAGGGTTACCAGTGCGGATATTTATATCAGTATCAATACTACTTCCCCCATCTCTTGTACTTGCAGAAACTTCAATATGCTCAGTCGGATTTAAATAACTTGTATCGATATCAAATGAATTTTTACCAAATCCAGAATCAGATACTGATTGTTCATAATTTTGCTTCCAGTTGTAGAGCATGTTGTATTGATCAATAAGATTACCAGAATCTGACTTTATTTGTGGAATTGCAACTATCCGAATCTTACTTTCGCTTGCAGGGAGCGCCTTGCCTCGATACATAGGGGGTACTATTGAATCAGTTGCTTCCCAGAGTAGGTCTATGCCCATAGGAGTAATTTGAATTCGTTTTGTAGTAGGGAGCCCTGATGTTGGGGTGAGGACTACTTCGATTACTGATGCTGTTCCAAATGATCCTGTAGTAAAGGAATACTGCTTTTTCCCTATGCCTGAAAGCATAAGTTTACCATTTAGTTTCCAAGTAATTTTTGCAGTATCAACAAAGTCAGAATAACTTGAAAGTGAAATAGTCGTTGAAGTAAATGCTCCAGGGTTTTTAGGGTATGTTTCTATTGTAAGATCCTCAATTCCTGCATTGCTGATTTGGGCACGAGAAAAAGCTGGAAGCAAGAGTGCGCTTGCAAAAAACATGATTGCAAACAAGCGTTTCATACAATCATATTATACAGGAGAAAAGATGAAAAAATAAACAGGTTTATGCACTTTGTACAGCTTGGCTCAATTCCGATTTAGCTTTTTGAATAGACAAGATCTGTGATGGGTCACTTGTAATGAGTTGATCCTCGGTATACGAAGCGATAATCTTGATTGCCACGTGTTTTAATCCAGCAAAGAAGATTCCCTCACCTTTATTACATTCAAGCAAAAGGTATTTTTCCTCATCTGTAAGGTTAAAGGTCTTTTGAAGCGTATCCACTGTCGAAGGGGACTGTTTTAGGAGGAGTTGAAGTGACGAGTTTGTGACGATTGGCACTCCATACGTACTTTTCATAAAATCACCCACGTCTTGAGTAATAGTCGCAAGCCCAAGGAAGTATTTACGACCACGCTTAGCAATCGAAAAGAGGAACGAAGCTGTGTCGTCTGATTTCATCATCCACCATGCCTCGTCAACCACAAGAAGTCGTTTTTTGATGTTCTTGCGAACCTCGTTCCAGATAAAGTGAGTGACGATATACATAGCAGTCGGTTTCAAGTCGTCTTCCATGTCACGGACAGAGAACACTACGAACTTCTTGTTGATGTCCACGTTTGATGGTTGGTTTAGGAATCCTGCCCATGATCCATGCGTAAATTTTGAAAGACGCGCGACAAGAGATTCTGTCCCTTCCATACCCGCGAGCACCATTTCAAAGTCAGAAAGTAGTGGTGGTTCTACCTGAGAGAAATCTGAATCAGCCGTAATGTCTTTTATTGCGTATGTTTCTGAGATCGCTCGGTCTATGAGAGCATCTTCTTCAGCAGTAAGACCCCCGAGCATGATGCGAAAGAGCCCAACAAGATTGATGATATTACCACGCAAAATATCTGCACCTGTTTCCCCTGGTCCAGGGACTGGAAGATCAAATGGGTTGATGTGACTATCTGAGTTGAGGGAAATATTGAAATAACGTCCACCAAGTGCTTCTGCGAGACGTTCGTATTCACGTTCAGGGTCGATAACAATAACTTCAGTATCAAACATAAGTGAACGGATCACTTCGAGTTTTGTTGCGTATGATTTACCAGCTCCTGATGTCGCAAAGATGATTGAATTGTAGTTGTCGAGTGAAAATCGATCGAAAATAATGAGCGATGAGTTGTGTCTATTTACTCCGTACAGAATCCCCTTGTCGCTTGTGAGGTCGAACGAAACAAACGGGAAAAAGCTTGAAAGAGGTTCAGAATTTAACTTCTGGTATATCTGCAAACGGTCATCTTCAAGTGGCAAGATACTCTTAAACCCATCTTCCTGTTGAAAAAGAGCCGGTTTCAAATAAATAAGTTTTGATTCAAGAATCGATTTAACTTCGTTTTCGATTTTATACAATTCTGTTTCGTCATCAGCATAAATTGTTACGTACAATCCTACATCAAACATTTTTTCTTGAGCTTGTGTAAGACGGTCGCGCAATTCTTCAAGATTTTTGTAGGCCATATCAAGCTCAGGGTCGCGCACAACCCCTTTTTCTTCTCGAGACATTATCTGACTTTGAACTTCGGCGACTTTCTTTTGGAATTCACGCAAGATTTGGGTCGTGTCTATCGTATGAATAGTGATTCCAATATCAAATACTTTATCTAGGTTGATAAGTGGAGAAAGCCAGTTGTCAGTAAGCGTTGAAGGATACGAAATAACAAAGTATGTACGAGCGATCTTGTCTCCCAAGTTGATTGATTTTGGACCAATTTGGAGAGCCGATGGTGCAATAATATCCTTTAGTTCAAGTGCAGCTGCCTCATATATTTGTTCAGGCAAAACAGGCATCGCGTTTGCTTCGATGCGTGTTGGTGATTTTGTATCTTTTGAGCCAAATAATGAAGAAAAAAATGACATAGTTTTATTTTTTACCTACTTGATCTACGCTAATCGCAGGCTGGATATCTCCCGGGTTAAATGTTCGGTAGAACAATTCGATAACTTCTTCTGTTTTAAGGCGTTCAGTTCGTGCGCCGCAGCCCTCAAGCCCACCTGAAACAACGTTTACACGTTCATCAAGCTGTGTTTGCTTTTCCTCAAATGAAATATCAGCTGCAGTTTTACCTTGAGCAAGTGTTTGTTTCTTGCTTCCGCCAAATATACCGCCAAGAAATCCACTGCTTGCTGTTATTGGTGCTTCATCGTACGGGATTACGACATAAAACGACTTTTTCATTATAGCAACTTGTTCGGTGAAATCTCGGATGAATGATATGTATCCAGCAGTTTGAATTTTTAAAAGTGGTTCATGCTGTGCTTTCATTCGCGCTTCGAGTGTTAAAAGATACGGGCGAATATCAAGTCTGCGTGACTGGGTTACAATTTGGATTGGAAAGTTCAACGAGTTAAGGAATGATTGGAATTGACTTATAGTTGCCATCTGCTCGTCACTTGATTTAAGTGCAAGATTTGTTGATGAAACAGCAATAATTGCACGAAGTCCACCGTCTTTAAGTACGATGGTTCCTCCACGAATTTCTTTTATTGGTACAAACTCTTGTGTTGGGGTAGCGCTGATAGCCATAAATTATTTTGCACACCAAACCGCCGTTTTTTCTTTTTCTGCACGGCTCTTACTAGTGTATCAGATCGGACCTAACGTAAGAAACCATTTTCTGTATAACTACTGTGGACGTTTGTTGTCTAACACATCAAGACCCCATGAAATATCATGAAGTTTTGATTCTGTAATAACAGGAATTGCACGACGTGACTGCACTTCTTTTTTCTGTGTCTCTTTTTGTTTTTCTTTGACTGTGTTTCGCTTCCAGATAAAAAGTCTATCTCGTACAACATACATAAACATAGCCTCGAGCAAATTTATAAGTGGTTTCCCGTTATATTTATAAAAGGCAAGACCAACAGAAAGTACTCCAATCACACCGATAAGCGGAAATGAAAAGTACCACGGAATGACTTTATATAAGATATAACAAAGACCTCCCCCACCTGCGAGGTATGCAAATTGTTTGAATGTAAGAGGCCCAAATATTTTGTCCTCAACATCAATAAATTGTGGGACATCAAAACGCATATGTTAATTAATTGGTTCTCGATACGGGTCTGATTTCGGTGTTGTCGGTTGTGAGGGTACTGTCGTACTTGTTTTTGGTAGCGAGTAATCTGTTGTTTTTGCTGTTGGAATAACTGGTGCAGAGGTGTTAAGTTTTTCTGCAACAAGATTTGGTTTGAGAGTTGATGGATTTTCAATACCAGCAAGAATATTACTTCTGCTTGAAAGTGGTGCTTGTGGTGCAATTTTCGGGCCTGTGTTTTCAGAAAGTACAACGCCAGCTTTACCTAATACATTTTTTTCCGTATCTGTAAGTTTTGCATCAGGTGTAAGAACTGGTTTTGCTGTAGTTACTGCTGGGGTTGGGGTCGCAGACGGTGTTTGATTGGTGACTTGAGCTGTAGGTGCAGAATTTTCTCCTTCTGGTGCATCTAAGTAATCCTCAGGTTCTTTATGGTTTTCGTATAACTTTTCTAGCGATACACGGATAGGAGTAAAAATCTGTTCGTTTACTTTTGCGACAATTGCGTCAATTTCAGTATCATTTTTCTTGAGTTGGATCTGAAGCTCGTCACGGAATTGATTTGGAGGTGTCATCCCAAGGATAACCATAGTGACCTCAATTTCAAGTACCCCGAGTTGCTCATACGTCATCTTTAGTTCTTTTGCGAGGTTGAAGAGCTTCATCCGAAATTCATCATCGGTAATAAGCGCTTTCAAATCATCTGGCAAAAGCTCATAGCGTGCTACGAGCTGGTCACGAATATCAGCAAAAGCATCAGAATCAAGTGTAGTCGAGCCTGCTTGTGGAGCAATAGGGTTTCCGCTTTGCGCTGGTGTCATTGACGAATCCTGAGCTTGCGTAACATTTATTTTTTTTACTTCATCTGCCATATGATAATTATACAGTATTAATTGTTAATTGCGGGAATGTTTTAGTGGTGTCCTCCCCCGTGACCTCCATCATGTCCACCACCGTGTCCTCCCCCGTGACCTCCACCCCCTCCTGCTGACTTAAAGAGAGAGAAAAGATCTGATGCTGGAGGATGGTACATAACTTTGTGGTGTATTTCATGAATCTGGTGGCTGATATTCGACGCAAGCATCGCTGTTTCGGCTTGTCGAAGGTTTCCGATAGCTTCGCGGATTCCATCAAGGCCATATTTTAGTCCACTTACAGCAGTTGCAACACTTGTACCAACGAGGGCACTCATAACAAGTCCAGCAGGTCCAAGCATCATAGCTGCACCACCTGCAGCAAAACCTGTTCCTACTGCTTCACGAAGAATATTCTTGTATTGCTTAACCCCCTCATGTTTCAAATCGATATGACCATTTTCACGGATATCACCAAAGCGCCCCCATTTTTCGCCATGCACCGCGTACCCAGTATTGAGTTGCATTTGGTGGTAAAAACCACGCGCTCGCGATTTTTCGATAACATCGATTTGATTTTTAAGTGTGTTGGCACCCAAAAATTCGTCTTTTACCCTTCTTCCGATATCAGCTATTGTTGCCTTTTGTCCATCAGCAAATGTATAACCACCTTCTCTGTCAAGATCTGCTTGTGTAATTGCAATATTTTGGTCTATTAACCATTTTTTATCTATATCTTCCTGGGTTACTCGTCTATGAGCTGCTGGGTTTCTTCGACCATCTTCCAAAAGTTCAGGTTCTCCAAGATTAGGGTCATAAAAATCGTTTCCAAGGTCACTTTGTTTCAAAG
>CAYLXO010000002.1:8946-26652 GCA_964387965.1 uncultured Candidatus Saccharibacteria bacterium | reverse complement strand
AGACGATCTGCAAATGCACGTGCTTTTGCAGCACTACGTGCTACTGCACCATCAAACCCACCATACGTTTGTTTTGTAGAAGTACCCATCCACTCGAATCCACCCATGTTCATACCCGTCATTGCTGAAAGCTTGTTTCCAAGGTTTGTATTACGGATATCAAAACTTGTTGTTGCAAGTTTGTCGAGCTTCTTGATGTCTCTTTGAGCATCTTTACTAAGACGCATGAAACGCTCGTCCTTGACAATTTGGTCGTTTGTCATAGTCGCAAAATCACCATATATTTTTTTACCAAATTGTTTTCCAAAAATACTAAAACGGCCTTTATTTAATAATTCTTCTTTAAGCTTGTCAGTCATTACTCCTCCAGCTAAATCAAGCCGGTTTTGAGTCCGAAGTGCATTTCCTAGCGCCCCTACTGTCGCACGGCCTGCACGAGCTGTATATCCTGCAACAGTTCCAAGAGCGAACCCTCCTACAAGTTTTGCAAGTCCTACGCCTGCATTTGCCACCATTTCCCCAAGGCTTCCAGATGCATGTTTTACATAATCCGTTGCCTTTCTAAGCATTACCATGATTATTATAAATGGTAGCAACAAGGCAAATAATACTGTAAACGTGTTCGCTGTTTCAAAGAATTTTGGTTCGGCAATAGTTGTGTGGGAGAAAAGAGAAATAAGAAGTAAAAAAAAGAAAAAAATAGGTGCTGCAAAAGCTGCCGAGAATAGTTTCTGAATCCAGTCTTTCCAGCCAAAACTCGGGAGATATTGTGTTGCAGGGATGATTGTCGAAGCAAACGCAAACGGGGCAAAAATCATTGCTATCCACAATTCAACCATACGACCTACGAAAGATAATGTAGCGACAAAGAAAGCGTATGCGGCAACAAATAACATTGTTCCTACAATAATAAGGAGAGGGATAAGCACTTCAGGTTTAATTTGAGTGCTTTTTGTTGAATAGTATGAATAAAAATCATGAGCTAGTCCTACTGCCCCACCTACAAGCATTGTTGCAAGACTCGCGACTGGTACCACCGCTCCCGCTAGCACTCCAGCTCCAGTACCTTTTAGAGAAAAAGTAGGGTCCACATCTTCTGATATATTTTTGTAAAAGTTTTTGTCATACAAAAATTGTGGAGAAAAAGCTTGAACGATTGCTTCACTGAGTGGTTTTACTTCTACTCCAAGGGCACTAGAGGCTTCTTTTATCGCTTCCTTCTTTTTATCGGAATATTCGTATTTAGAATTTGCAACTGAGGTTACTTTTATTTGGTTGTAGAATACAAGTGCTAATACATTCGATGTATCGATAATTACTTGTGTAAAGAATAGACTGAAATTTATAAATATGGCGACAAGAATAACCGATGCAAGCATCTTTTTTGGATTTGCATGTCCCAGTTCAAGACCAAGGATAAGCGATAGTGCAATATATAGAAGAATGAGTAAGAAAAATACATTAGAGAAGTCACGAGTAATTTGCCAGCCCTGGCGTATAAAATTTGATTCGGAATATATCTTGCTAGAGAGCGTAACGGCTGCAAATGAGTCAAACAATTTTGCTGAATAGAATAATGCTTGTGTTCCAAGATAATAAGGAATGTAATAAAAAATGTACTCAAGACATACTGCTAGTTTTCCAAATCCAAAAGAACAATCTTCCCCTTGTTGTTCCATTTGAGCATACGGGTCAGTGAAATTGAAAGAGTTTGTTTTTGTAGTTTGCGCGCTTACTGTCGGTACTGTAAATGAAAGACCCCCTTTTTTGAGCGTTGAAGAAATAGGCGCAAAGACGCCAATGATAAATGACAGGATAAGAATTGTGGGAATTAATTTTCGCATTAATTTCTTGCACACTAAAAGTCCTACCCCTTTATTCTACAACAAAAACGGAAAATATATGTGTTAATACATGCCCAATATCTGTTCGAGTCCAGAAAGTGCTTGGTCTGCGGGCTGGCTACCGATTGAGACGACATCATCATTACAGATGTATTTGTGTACTGGGTCAAATCCTCCCCCTCCAACTTTCTCGCTTTCTTTTGTACATTCGCTGTTTGTTGATCCAGTGAATGTGCCTGTGCCGCTTGTGCCTGAAGGGCCAGTAAGTATAAGGCCAGTACCCTGAGCATAATGCCAGTCAGGCAAGAATGAACGAGTAAATTTCTTGTCGTAGTTTGATTGCGCAAAATTTACAAAGTCCTGTGCATTAGGCCCCATTTGTGTAATAACAAACTTAGGATATTGAATGCGTGATGTAGGTCCCTTGTAGTTGCTTGAATTTGTGTCTTTTACACACATTGCGACGCTTCCCCCTCTACCTGCAAATGTGTCATAGACTGATTGGGTCGCTACGATTACATCCTCTTCTTTTGTGATATCGCTTGGTGAATGAATGTTTGGGGCGATAAGCTTAAATGTTTCACTTATTCTACGGAGCTCGATCTCATACGGATTAAGTGCCGAGATATTCTTTACATTCGCAATACTCAATAAATCTTTGTTGTAATCGCGTACGGTTGCAGTTGATTTTGTAGGAGCTGGTGGTGTTGGCGCTGTTTGCCCTGGGAGAATAACTACTACTGTACGAGTGACTGGGTTTCCAGCGACACCGAGTTTGTTTTTGACTGTATACGTTACTTGGTACTGTCCAGGATAAGTAGTATCAACATTGCTTGTTGTTTGTATTTTGTTTGTTATATCGCCATCATTTTTATCTGTAGCACGTGCGCCTGGGTCACGGTATGTATCTTCAGCATTAAGTACAACAAAAGGACTACCAATGAGTGAAATTACTGGAAGTTCACCAAGCTCTCCAGTGAGACCTGGGTATCCTGGTTGGTTCGGTAAATTGTTTATTCGTTCTTGCAGTCGAGCAAGCTGAGTATGAGTCGCTTGGCTTCCTAAAATAAGTGTACGATTCTCCTCAATACCTTTTAGGTATGTTGGGATCAATTGATAATATTTTTCATTATCACTTATTTCCGAATAGAGATCTCCGTAAAAATCCAAATTATATTGTGAATACATATAACCAACAGCGCTCATATATCGTTGAGTAAGTGTACGGAAAATATTTGATACAGGTGTAATGCCGTTTACTTTTGAATTTCTGTCTACATTTACTCCGTATGGAGTTGGGCTATCCCATGAAAGATCGGTTGGAAGATCAGCATTGAAACTCAAGTGAAAACCTACAAGTTTTGAATAAAACTTTTCGTTTCGTTTATCAGCAGTGAGGTCTTTACCGGCCTCTTTAAACATTCCAAGTGGATCTGTAACGGTAGAAAAGATTTTTGCACCAGAAGAAATAGCTGCGTCTGCATTCGGTGGAAGGTTAGAAATAAAATCTTGCATATTTTGCTGAACATCTATTTCCCAGTTTGGTCGTGGTCCTGGGACGCACAGATCAAGCATATAAATTTGAGGCAAAAGTTTTTGTGCAACGATAATTTCTTTTTTGAGCGCTTGCTGGAATCCGTCATCGCTCGGGTTCCACGCGTTCCAATTGCTCGGATCTATATCTGCACAAGTATCTGCGTTAGGGCATGGCTCTCCTTTCGGGTTACTCTCATAGAGCATAAGTTTTGGAATATCTGTAAAGATATTAAATACTTCACCTTGATCAAGCCATGATCCGTTTAGGTCTGGGCCGTCACCATTAATATTATTGCTAATAGTGATATTTGAAGAGAAGTTGTCATTATTCTCATAGACAGTATTATCTTTCTGCTTTTCTGAAAGAGCAGAAAGTCCTTTGTTTACAAGCTGGTTTATGAGTGCGTCAAAAATAACAGTAAGTGATGCTTGGAGATCATCACCGTATTCAAGCTGGCGGAGGGGTGAACCAAGCGCTTGGTTGAGCTGATCAGCTACGACACTGCCAGGAGTTGTTGTCTTCCATACACGACACGTGTTTTGGTCGACTGTACGCTGTAGTTCAGCAATTTCGGAAGATGAAAGATTTTTGCTGTTGAGCAATTTTTTCTTTGCTTCGTCTGCGATTTTTGGTGAGGTATTTGATTGATATGAAGAAGGGTCAGCACATTGTTTCAAATCAAGGAATCCCCCACTACGTTGAATTTGAAATTTAAAATCTTCTGCTTGTGAAAGTGATGTACCGTATGTTCTACGTGCAAGTTCGCTTTGTGCGCCGAGTGAAAAACCAAACGGGTTGTTGTTTGGTAGCCCTTGAGAAAGAAGTCCTTCAAATCCTCCAATCGAAAAGTCCGCTCGAAAATCTACGTCCGAAGCACCAGGACGGACTTGGTTTAAGAAATTATTGAGACTGTATTCATTTGCGGATTCAAAGTATGAATGGGTGCGGGCAATGAGGTCGCGCATAACCATTTTCCCAAAAGGGAATTTTGTCGGGTCGCTGATATTTAACGCAAAATTACCGACAATCTTTTTTTGAAGTTGTTGCAAGAATGTATTTGAGTCTTGTACATAAATAGGGCTACGTCCAGTAAAACCATGATTAATCCAGTTTACTGTGTTCATGGTGAGCTCTTTGATGATTGTCTGCGCTGCGGCTTTTTCTACCGCTTTCGTACAAGTAATTTTCTTTGTTTCTGCTGCCTGCTCGTCAGCGGTGTCTTGCGCTGCTTGGCGAACACCCTCATCATTTGTAGGGACTGTTTCACCAGCAGAAGATGCCTTTGATTTTCCTTTTCCAAAAATTCCTTTAATACCAGAAGTTATTTGATCTGCGTGGCAAGAAATTTCTGCGGCTGCAATTGCACCAATACTATCAACTGCGATAGTTGTAAGAGATGCAGCATTTGCTTGTGCACCGAAGAAGAAAAAAGTCACAAGCACTGATAGTGCAAGAGAAGAATATTTAACACCGATACGTTTTCGGTACATATACGTCTTGTAGTATACCGCGAGCAATTTTATTTTGGAAGCAATATATAAGAATTAACGCTCAAAATACTTAGCAAGTTGGAGTGATGCCTTGTCAGACTCATCTTTTGCTTTTGTATAGTCATCAAGCCCTACCATCCCAGCTAAAACATCCGTGTAGAAATCGCGTACTTGAGCTAGCGAGGCAGACATCTTTGCACTGGAATTTATAAATTGGAGTGCAATAGGAGCTATCTCTGTAGGGGTGGTAAGCGCGAGTACCTGCTTACTGAGGTTTGCGTATGCAGTTATATATGTATCAAGTGTTGAAAGTTGGCCTGCTCCTCCTGAACCGAGACCTGTAGCAATAATAGAAAGTTCATCACCAAAGTTTACGGCGTCATATCCGTCGATTACTTTTTTAAGGGCAGTTTTGTAGGTTGCTTTTGCGGTACTTGTTGTACTTGTGTGTAAGTCTGCAAGCACGTATGTTTTTACATCAGCGTGTTTTGCATCGACACTTCCCCCAATCGTTTCAGCGAGTGTATTAATTGCACCTTCATTGAGCGCGCCTGCTTGATTTAAGGCAAGGATTGTTGAAAGTAAGTCTTGGCTAAATGTTTCAGTTTGAGTTAATTCCTCAGGTGTTTTCTCTGGTGCAAGTGGAATATTCTGCGCAAGTTTTTTTGCATCGATTGCTTTCTTGTTTTCAGTGCCGTCACCTTTTGGATCAAGTCCCCACAATGTTTCTTCCCAGTCAGTTATTCCGTTATTGTTTGAATCACGAGTAATCACATCACCGACCGTTCCTTCACTATCAATGTGCGCTTTAAGCGAACCACGGTTGAAAAATTTTTTACTTCCGAAAATGCTTGAAAGCACAACGATTATGATAAGCCCAAGAATGAGTAACCCAATAACCGAAGCAAATGTTTTGCTCGGTAAATATTTTTTGACGTTTTCATACTTCGGGTATTGCATACGAGCAGTATACACGAGCAATGTATTTTTATAAACGGCTTGCGAGTTTTATCCAGTCAGCAAGTGAAACATCTTCGGCGCGTACTGTAGGAGAAAGACCAACTGATGTACATGCTTCTACCGCGTTTGTTTTTGTTGTTACTGCTTCAAGGTTTCTGACAAGGAGTTTACGTTTATGGGCAAATCCTGCCCGAACTACTTTGAAGAATGATTCAAATTTGTCATCTGTAAAATTTGAAAGCGTTGTGTGTGAAACATCATATACAGCAAGTACCGCAGAGTCTACTTTTGGAGCAGGGCGAAACGCGCTTGCTGGAACTTTTGCCGTAATACGTGGACTCCCAAACGCTTTAACTGAAATTGAAAGCAAACTTTCTTTACCATCACGCGCAACTATACGGGTAGCCACTTCTTTTTGAATAAGCACGACCATGCATGACGGGTACGCATTCGCGGTAAGAAATTTTTCAAATATCGCACCAGTTATATAGTATGGGATATTTGCAACAAGCTTGTATGAGCCAGCAGTTAGTTTGTGAAACTCTGGGACAAACTTGAGTACATCGTCCTCAATAAGTGTAAGGGTGCCTTTTTTTATTTCAGCGCTAAAGGTTTCCGTTAGAATCGGAATTAAATCGCGGTCTTTTTCGATTGCTATCACGTGGGCACCTGTTTCGAGTAACGCGCGAGTGAGTACCCCTTCACCAGGCCCGATTTCAAGAACTGTTTCCCCACTACGCAGGTTTGCAGATGTAACAATAGAGCGAAGTGCAGACGCGCTTCGTAAAAAGTGTTGGCCGAGAGATTTTTTTGCTTTGTGTGTTGTCATTGTTAATCTAGGAAAATGCTCGGAATGGAATCTGGAATTTCTGCATGTATATCCATAAGTTCACTCGGGATATCATACAAAAATTCTGATGGAACTGTAATAGTGCGTGATCCGAATATTGTACGATAACTTGCATGCGTTACATATACTTTTTCTTTTGCCCGCGTAAGTGCTACATAAAATAGTCTACGTTCTTCTTCAGCATCTTCAATTTTAGAAGCTCTACTTGCTCGTTCGTGAGGGAACAATCCTTCTTCAAGACCGACAATAAATACTGCGCGGAATTCAAGTCCTTTTGATGCATGCACGGTAAGCAAGCGGACGCCTTCTGGAGATTCAGCGAGCGCATCTTGGTCACTTCGTAGTGCAGCGTCTTCCAAAAATTTCATTACTCCTTCTCCAAGCGGGAGTGTGTCATAAATCGAAGCAAGTGTTGCAAGTTCCCCAACGTTTTCAATACGCTCGATTCCTTGTTCCCCTTCACTTTCGTACTCAGCTTGAAGTCCAGAAATTTCTAGTACTTTTTTTACAAGTGCAGATGGATACTCTTGTTCAGCTGTGTGCGCGATCGCGTCCAAAATTTTTTCATAATCTGCAAGCGACTTTTTTGCTTTCGGGGTAAGTGATTCACGCATACCTGCAAATAATTTTGCTACTGATGAATCGCCAAGACCACGAGTTGGCTTGTTGATCGTTCGTTTCAAATCAGCAAATGAATCACGATTGAGTGACGCACGAATGTACGCAATAACATCTTTGACTTCAGCGCGTTCAAAGAATTGTGTACCGATAACGCGGTACGGAACATTCGCATACAAAAATGCTTCTTCTAAAACACGAGATTGAAAGTTTGCACGGAATAATACAGCAATTTCTTCTGGCGGAATTCCTTGTTGTATAAGTCTTCCAGATTCTTGCGCAACAAATCGCGCTTCATCCATTTCACTCATTGCTTCATACCGAATTATTTTCTCTCCATCACCTTTTTCTGAAAAAAGATTTTTTGGGATGCGAACAGTATTTTTTTCTATAATTGAGTTTGCCGCTTTTAAAATGTGTGAAGTTGAACGATAATTTTGTTCGAGAAAGACTGTATGCGCGCCCGGGAAGTCTTTTTCAAAATGAAGCATATTTTTTATTTTTGCTCCGCGCCAGCTGTAAATATTTTGGTCAGTGTCACCAACAACACAAATATTTTTTGCATCGCCTGCGAGCATTTTCACCATTCGGTATTCCATTTCATTAGTATCTTGATATTCATCAACATGGATATACTGCCATCGCTTTTGGTAGTCTTTCAAAATGTCTGGATTTTTTTCGAGAAGGCGAACAGCTTTTACAATCAGGTCGTCAAAATCAAGAGCACGTGATTTTGCTAATTTTGCTTCATAACTTCTCCAAATACGCACTGAGTCAGATTCAGCATGACTAGTGACTTTGTCAGTAAGGGATTCTGGAGTATCTCCTGCCATCTTTGCGCTCGAAATAATGTGCTTCACCCGCTTTGGGTCAAGTATTTTTGGGTCGATACCGAGTTCTCTCATCGCTTCACGTATGAGCGATCGAGCATCATCTTCGTCAAATATTGAAAAATACTTGGTTAGACCATAGTAGCCTGCATGTTCACGGATTATAAGACCCCCGAGTCTATGAAATGTAGTCACTGTCGGGATGCCTTCAATCCGGTGTTTTTGAATCGCCTTTTCTACACGTTCGCGCATTTCACCAGCTGCTTTGTTTGTGAATGTCACCGCGAGAATGTTCTCTGGTGCTATACCCGAGAGGATGATGTGAACAATACGTTCGGTTAATGTCTTTGTTTTGCCAGCTCCCGCTCCAGCTACAATAAGTAAGGGGCCTTTTATGTGTAAAACAGCTTCTTTTTGGCGAGGGTTTAAGTGTGAAAGATCATTTATATTCGTCATGTATGACCACTATACATCCAAAACCCTTATCCACAGCATGTGGATATATGTGTTGACTCTGGGGACCTATCAGGCTAGCATTTTATAGGTACGGTACTCATATATATAGTATCGTATGTTCAGGCACTCAGATTCCTATCTTACCTTGAAAAATAAGGGTAAAATAGAAAACCGCACGATTGTAACGCGGTATCATCAAAAAAAGCCTTATTTTACAAGGTTTTATGTGAGTATGATGATAGCGCACCCATTTTAAGCTTATAAAACAAGGACAAAACAAGAATGCGCATAGCGTAAGCGACTCAATATATGCGCAGGATAATAGTATCTTTGGTGCACCAAACGCGATTTGGGCTATTGCGCTTGTTCTATTCTGTGTTCTAACGTTTGTCCCTAAACAAGCACATGCGGGTGTTTTTTCTGCACTTTTGCCGAATGTCGATGACGATTCTGAGGTTGAAGATTCTGGGACAGTCACAAATTCACAAAAAATGAACCTTGCAACGCCAAGTATCGGACCTGGGGTTATTGCAAAGGATGCGGGTGTTTCTGCTGATGTTCAGATTTCAAAAGACTCTATCGCTCCTACTATGGGCCCAGTCGGTAGCCCGCTTGATGTAGCAAACCTCCCAACGTCTGATCAGATTAGCGTATACACTGTACATGCCGGAGATACAGTGAGCTCAGTGGCAAAACTTTTCGGTGTTTCAAAAGCAACAATCATCGATAACAACGATATTTCAGCAAACCAAGCGCTTGTTCCAGGTTCTGTTATTGTTATTTTGCCTACATCAGGGCTACAAGTAACAATTAAATCTGGAGATACACTTAAGAGTATCGGGAAGAAATATAAAGTAGATCCAAAATATATCGCTTTTTATAATGATATGACTTTGGATGACATGCTCACAATTGGTGATACGCTTATTATTCCTGATGCAGAAAGCGATTCTGTCCCTACGACAATCAGTGCTCCAAAACAACCATCGTCAGGTAAGGTTACTATTCCTAAACTTCCAAATGCAGGGCTCCCAAATCTTGATGGTTATTTCATCCCTCCAATAGATGGCGGATATGAAACAAACGATCTCCATGGATTCCATAAGTACGCAGTTGATATCGCAGCTCCAGTCGGCACACAGATTCATGCCTCAGTCGGTGGTACGGTAATTGTGGCAAAAACTTCTGGATATAATACTGGGTATGGAAAGTTTGTTGTAATCTCAAGCACAATTAATGGATATCCAGTCCAAACATTGTATGCACACATGTCACAAGTGAATGTAAGCGTTGGACAGACAGTAGGACAAGGTGAAGTCATCGGGCTTGTAGGATCAACAGGGCGATCAACAGGAGCGCATACACACTTTGAAGTACGTGGCGCTCAAAATCCATTCCGTAGACAATTCCACCGAACTGTATACATAAAACAATTTTAAAAAACTCCGAAAGGAGTTTTTTAAAATTGTTCAAATGTTGGTCTGTATCTAATAGCTTCTAAAATATGTTCCGGTAAGATATTTTCACTTCCTTCTATGTCAGCAATAGTTCGAGCAAGTTTTTGGGTACGATGATACGAGCGCGCGGACAAACCCAACCGTTCAGCGCTTTGGTTTAAAATTGCTTCGGCTTCTTTTGTAAGTGGCGCGACAAGTGGAAGTTCTTTTGATTTGAGTGAACCATTTAATTTCGCATGAATTCCAATTTTCATCGCACGATTATACGCGTGTGTTCGGATGTGTTCTACTTGAGTACGAATTTTTTCTGATTCTGGGTTGCCTCCACCTTTTGCCAATTTGTCGTATGCAATCTCTCCTACGTATAGTGCGATATCAATGCGATCAAGTAATGGGCCTGATAATTTTCTTTTGTATTTTACAAGATCTGACATCGTACATGTGCATGATTTTACCTTTGATCCTTTGTACCCACATGGACAGGGATTCATTGCACCAACAAACAAAAAGTCTGCAGGAAATAGTGCTGAGCCTTTTGCGCGAGCAATCGAAACTTTTTGTTCTTCGAGTGGTTCGCGCAAGCTCTCTATTACCCTACGGTCAAATTCTGGAAACTCGTCAAGGAATAGTACACCATGATGTGCGAGTGTAACTTCTCCAGGTCGTGGGAATGTTCCTCCTCCAATAACGGATACATACGATGATGTATGGTGTGGAGAGCGAAATGGTGCTGTATAAGTAAGTGCTCCTTTCGGCAAAGTCCCAGCTATTGATTGTATTTTTGTTACTTCTATTGCCTTTTCTTTATCGAGCGTAGGTAGGATTCCTGCAAGTGCACGTGCGAGCATTGTTTTTCCTGTGCCGGGAGGTCCATAGAGTAGGACATTGTGACCGCCAGATGCAGCAATCATAAGACCGCGCTTTGCGCTCTCTTGTCCGATAATGTCACCAAAATCTGCGTCAATGATGACAGGGGTAGCGTTCTCCTCATTTGGAATATATTCTGCAATCGTTGGCCGGTTTCCCGATTCATCTTTTTTAATATGTTCTATAATTTGCTTAAGGTTTTTTACTGGGAAAATCGCCAGCTCTTTTACGAGAGAAGCTTCTTCCTTATTTATTTCTGGGATATATATAGTTTTAAATCCTGCATCTTTTGCCGCAAGCGCAATTGCAAGAACTCCGCGTACTTGTCGCACTTCGCCATCAAGACCGAGCTCGCCAACAAAAATACTTTTGTCTAGAGATTCATTAAGCACAAGACCTTCAGCAATTAAAAATCCCACAGCAATCGAAAGATCAAAGTGGGAGCCTTCTTTTTTGATATCTGCGGGAGAAAGTGAAACAACCGTTTTTTGATTTTTTGTTTTAGGAGATTCAAACCCGGAATTTTTTAAAGCAGATCCGACACGATCTCGAGCTTCATCTACGGCACGGTCGCCGAGCCCAACAATTGTAAAATTATTTAATCCACGTGCAGTATCAATCTCAACAGAAACAATTCTGCCATTAAGCAATTCAGTCTGCGCGGAATATACTCGAGCAAACGCCATTGAATAAGTATACAGTATTTGGTATACGGTATACAGTATAAATACAGTTACATACGGTCTGGTGCAGATTTACAAAGAGATGAGATAAGTTTGTTCACAATTTCGGCTCGCCTTTCAAAATTCGAAAAGTCATTTTGTTTTAAATATCCTAAATCTCGTGAAGCGATACATTGATTTTCTAGTTCAGCAAGCGAAGATTTTGCCATAATATAAAAGTTAATTTTGTCTTTTGCTGTTCTACGTCCGAAACCTTCTGCAATGTTCGATGTAATAGATATCGACGCACGTCGCATTTGGTCTACTATTCCAAATTTTTCTGAAGGAGGAAAATTTTGAGTGCTTCGATAGATAAAAAGCACGATTTTATGTGCTTCTTTCCACGCAATTAGGTCTGAAAATTTCTGTATTTTGTTTTCCATACTGTATACAGTATACCGTATACTAAATACACTTTATTGCATGTGCGCAGTGCAGGTACTTGCTGCTGGGTTTGCGTTCAAACGAGCTTTCTCAATTTCATTTCCACATACTTCACATGTTCCGTATGTGTTTGTTTCAATCATTGCGAGTGCGCGGTCGATTTCATCAAGACGAGCAACAAGTGGTTTCATTGTTGCACTATCTTCCTCAAAACTTTCGAAACGGTCCGCATTTGAATTATCATCAGCTCCATTTTCATCGTATGATTCTGGACGAGTTTCCCATGTATTGTTTTCCTTATTGTAAGTGCCGAGTGCCTCGAGTTCTGAAACGATAGTTGCTCGTTCTTCCTCAAGCTTTGTTTTGTATGAATGTGTTTCCATACGCCCATACTAACATAGGCAATAGAACGCAACAAACTTATTGATTTCGCAATTTCAATACTGCTTGTGTGAGAGTCTTTGGGTCAACTGATATAAAAATAGTTTCTGGATTTAGAAAAGTATAGAAAAAGAGGGGCTTATTGTTTTCATCTACAACTGCTCTCGCCTCTCTATTTTCAACAATTACGTCTTTAAAAGGAGTATCATTATATTTTGCAAAATCCCCCATTGTATCTATACCAAATAGTGGAGCAATGTCTTCAAATAAAAATGGTTCCCAGTCGATCATTCCTTTCTGCAAATAATCATGAGACTGGCCAGTGAGTACAAAGAAGAGGTTTGCTTTTTCATAGAGATAGATACCAACCATGTAGTCACTAGAAAGTGCGCGAATAAAATCGTTTGATGCATGGGTATCAAGCATCTTCAAAAATTTACCTACGGCGACATCTGTTGGCGCAACACCACCTAGCCCACCCTCAACGATTTTGACATTTTTTATTGTTCCAGGACGAATACCAGGAGTAAGTACAGATGCACGAATTGCCGGAATCATTTGTGTTCGAGTCATCCCCGAGACATTGATAGCTCCTTCAAATTCACTTTTTATTACTGTGTCTGGCACGGGTGGAACAATCACAGGTTCGACTTTAGACGTTTTTTTGTACCAAAAAATTCCGTACAAACTCGCGATCGTTATAAGTATGATAAGAACACTTCCAAGGGCAAATAGGGCATTCTTTTTTGGTGCATCTTCAAATTCTTTACGTTCTTGTTGTCTGCGTTCATCTTCCGCAATCGCAATTTTAACGATTGAACCTTTACTTTCTTTAATAGCTTCAGCGAGATCGCTTGAGTATGTGCGGATGCTTTTTAAATGACCCTCGTGTTCGTTTTGAATCGCGAATGGTTTCTTTGTTTGTTGAGATATAGAAGAAGGATTTTCTGTTTCTTGCAGGAGTTGTGCCTTTGCTTCCGGAGCAATTTTTTCTAGAGGAGCATTGATATCTACTTCGTTCGGGTCCATGGGTACAATAATAGCACAACGCACGTCCTTGCGAGGGCGTGCGTTGTAGTTGATATATCCTATTTATTTTATGCTGTTGGTGGTTCCTGTGTTTTTGGAGCTTCAGGTTTTGGGAAAAAGTCTGGTTTTGCTGCTTTGATTGAAAGCGAGATGCGTCCTTTTTCTGGATCAACTCCTACTACCTTTACTGGCACTTTCATTCCTTCTTTTACAAGAGCTGACACATTTGCTACACGCCATGGAGCCATTTCAGAAATGTGTACGAGTCCATCTGCATATTCAGAAAGTTTTACTACGGCACCAATTTCGAGAACTTTTACTACTTCTCCCATCGCTGGTTCACCGACTTTCCATTCGTGTGTCATTTCTTTGATGATTGCGAGACCTGCATCTGCTGCGCCATTCTTTCCTGTAACATATACCGTGCCATCATCTTCGATACTAATTTCACAACCAGTTTTTTCACGGATTGCATTAATTGTTTTTCCACCTGATCCAATGACCATTCCGATTTGAGTTGGCAAAATTTTTGTCACTAAAATCTTTGGCGCATTTGGAGAAATATCTGCACGTGCCTGTGGCAATTCTTTTTCTATAACATCTAGAATTGTGTTTCGTGCGTCACGAGCTTGCACCATTGCTTCTTTCAAAACCGCTACTGGAACTCCTCCAACTTTGATATCAAGCTGGATTGCAGTAACTCCTTGTCGTGTACCTGCTACTTTGAAATCCATGTCCCCGTAGTGATCTTCTGGACCTTGGATGTCTGTAAGGATTTTGTATTCAGTCGGGTTTGCAACATTAAGCATAAGACCCATCGCGATTCCTGCAACAGGACGTTTGATCGGCACACCTCCATCCATAAGAGCGAGACTTGATGCACAGATTGATGCTTGTGATGTTGAACCGTTTGATGCCATTGATTCTGACACAACACGAATTGTGTATGGGAAATCCATTTTTTCTGGAATCACAGGGACAAGCGCTTTTTCTGCAAGAAATCCATGTCCCATTTCACGACGGTTTATACCACCAACGCGTCCTGTCTCACCTGCTGAGTATGGAGGGAAATTGTAGTGGTGTGTAAATCGTTTTGTTCCGCGGATTTCCATTCCTTCAATTGTTGTTGCTGTTTCTGGTCCGCCGAGAGTGAGCACTGAGAGCACGTGAGTTTCTCCACGGTAAAAAATTCCTGTTCCATGAAGCATGTCAGAAAATCCTCCAGCCTTTGCTACAAGTCCTCGCACTTGGTTAAATGCACGCCCGTCAGCACGCTTGTTTTCTTTAAGTGCTTTCTCGTGAACAAAATCATCGAGTGCGGTTTCAAGGTAATCTTTTGCAAGTGACGCAGTCTCTTCGTCTTCAGCAAACGTTTTTTCGATTGCCTCGTTCCACATGTCTTCGAGTTCGATGAACTTCTGTTTTGAAATACCTGGCTTGCCACCTTCTACAAAAACTGTCCCAAGTTTGTCTCCGATAGTTTGAGCGAAAAGATTTTTTACTGATTCTGGCATAACTGGTACAGGGAATTCTTTCTTTGGTTTTCCAATTTCTGTAACGATTCCCTTTTGCCAGTCTTCAAGAATTTTTATTGCAGGCATAGCCAAATCAAGCGCTTTACTCATTTCGTCTTCACTGTATTCGTACGCCATTGCTTCGATCATGACTACATTTCCATCCTTTCCACAGACGGTAAGGTCGAGTTCATAATTTGATTCCCCTGTATTTGGTACATACTGATCAATCATGATTTCGCCACCAGCTTTTGGTTTTGATACAAGCACTGCGCCAACTGGTCCAGCCCATGGGATGTCACTTGTTGCAAGCGCAAGTGAGGCTGCGTTTACTCCAAGAACTCCTGGATCAGTTTTTCCTACAGCAAGAACTGTGACGATAACCTGCACCGCATTTTTAATATGGTGTGAAAAAAGCGGACGAATCGTTCGATCGATAATACGTGCTGAAAGAATCGCTTCATCTGATGGGCGTCCTTCACGCTTGTTGTATTGCCCTCCTAAGATAAGACCTGCAGCGTAAAACTTTTCAAGATATTCAACAGTAAGGTTGAAGAACCCTGGGTTGCCAGCTCCCGATTTTGAAATACAGGCAGTCGCCATAACGACAGTTCCTTCACACTTTAAAATAACTGATCCATTTGCTTGTTCCGCAAGGTCTGAAAACACTGCGGTTATTGTTTTTCCTCCAACAACAACGGAATACTCTTTTTGATGCATATATATTGAAGGATTTGTAAAACAAGCGCATTTCTTTGTTGCCTCGCTCGGCTGTTCCCGCGCTGTACGTCTTAGTACAGCTTGGTCGCAAGCCATCGCTCGCGCCTCGAACTGCATCTTGTTTAACAAATCCTTTTCGTACTCAGACCCTAAAATTGCTGGTGCAATTCTATACGTCTGAGCGCGACTATTAATTGTTAATTGAGAACTTATTCATCCTACACCGTTTGCGTAAAAAGAAAAGCCGGACAAAATTATTGTTTTGTCCGGCTTCTACTTATCGTCTTCCCCCTCTCATCAGATAACGATTTGCATCGATTGATAAATCAAAAAATTCATCAGCAGATTCCTTTAGTTTCATCGATGTAGATTTTCCGAATGAGACTACTTCAACTTGTATCCCAGAATGTTTCTGAAGATATTCAACAAGTGGAACATAGTCTCCATCGCCCGATACTATTACAACTGCATCAAGACGCGGTGCGATAGTGACTGCATCAATCGTAAGACCGACATCCCAGTCACCTTTTTTGGCTCCACCGGCAAATACTTGTAAATCCTTAACTTTTGTCTCTATTCCAAGTTTTAATAGTGCATCAAAAAAGGCCGTTTCGTCCCCTGCTTCGCTCGCAATAACATATGCAATTGCACGAACAAGGTGACGACCAGCAACAGCGTCTTTTACAATATTTCCAAAGTTAACGTATGACTTATATAAATTTCGAGCACTATGGTACAAATTTTGCGTGTCTATAAAAACGGCAACACGCTGATCAGGGTGTTTGATTATTGACATAAAATATAAAAATAAAAACGATTATTAAAAAATGTGCATTATGTACGTTTGTACGCACTCGACCATATAAAAATGAGCACATGCAAATTTTAACAAAGAATGCTCTAAATAAGAAAATCTGGGGAAGTCCCCAGATTTTCTTATTTAAGATCAAGTTTCTTGATGAGAGCAGTATGTCGAGTTTTGTTTTTCTTCTCGAGATATTTAAGGTGAGTACGGCGATCCGCAACCATCTTTAGAAGTCCGCGACGAGAATGGTTATCTTTCTTGTGTGACTTCAAGTGTTTTGTAAGTTCGTCAATGCGTGTTGAAAGGATTGCGACCTGAACTTCAGGAGAACCTGTGTCTTTGTCGTGAATCTGGTGCTTTTTGACGACCGTTGTCTTTTTCTTTGTCTTTAACATTGCGGGTATGATAGTAGCATAGATTGGTAAATAACGCAAGAGGGGGCGTTTGTAACGCCTCCCTGCTTAAATTGGGTTATCGATTATTAAAATTGATACAATTTTCCCGGTTTGCCACGACATATTTTTGCGTTTTGCTTTAGGCAGGACTTTGTTGAGGCCCCGCCAGACAAAAGTTTTGACTGAACGCTCAAATACGAGGGGTTCCCCGAGCTCTACACGTTTGGGAATTTTACCTGATGAAATATTTGTCTCGTTTTTTACGACGAGCCATGTTTTGACTCGGTAGTAAATTTGATACACGTCATTGTATTCATCAATAACATAAGCTACTTTTCCGACAGGTAATCCAGCAAACGAATATTTTCGATAACTTTCTGCACGAACGGTATTCCCAATTGTATCGGGAATGGTTCGTTCTCCGATTTTAAATAGTGAATTGTCCATACATATATATTGAATAAAAGATGTTTCACTAGTAAGTATACTCCTTGTTTCATGCAATAGAGCAAATTATTTTCCGACATATGTCTGCTATACTTGTATACATGTCGTCACAGATTGAAACATACAAACGCGAGTTTCTTGAATATATGGAAATCGAAAAAGGCGCGAGTTTGAAGACTGTGGCCAATTACGATAGATACTTGTCACGCTTTATACAATTTGGAAAACTCTCACATATTTCTGATATCACTGACGACAAGGTCCGTGAATTTCGTCTTGATTTAAATCGAGCCCCAGGCGTATTTGTAAAAGGTCAGGCACGAGCAACAATGAAAAAAAATACGCAGAACTATCATTTGATAGCGCTCCGCAGATTTTTGAAATATCTCATGAAACGTGG
>CAYLXO010000002.1:0-8846 GCA_964387965.1 uncultured Candidatus Saccharibacteria bacterium | reverse complement strand
CGTGTTGTTTTTCTCTCAGAAAGTGCAAAAGATGCAATAAAAAATTATTTAGCAAAGCGCACTGATATGGACGAGCCACTTTTTGTTCAATATTCTCCAAACAAAAAAGAAAATGAAAACGGCGGGAGGCTGACTCCCCGCTCAATTGAACGAATGGTAAAACAGTATGCAATAAAAGCTGGAATTTCACGTAAAGTTACTCCACACATCTTGCGTCACTCATTTGCGACTGATCTTCTAGAAAACGGCGCGGACATCCGCAGTGTCCAAGTAATGTTGGGTCACGCAAATATTCAGACAACACAAATATACACTCACGTTACCGATAAGCAACTTCGAGATATTCATAAAAAGTTTCATAGTAAAAAGTAAACGAGCTACAGTGGCTCGTTTCTTTTAAATATGTTGTTGGATGTTACATCCAACTCAAGTGCACTGGCCCGCTAAATAACTTACTCCTTAATGAAAAATATCTGTTTCTTTGTAATAGCCTGAAACGTTGGCTTTGCGCTGATTCGTCTCCATGAGGAAACACGAGATTAGTCTTTTTCATAATATGAGAATTTTTATGAATTCGATTTAATTGTATAAGGATAGGTATTTTTGTCAAAATAGTATACTACCCTTTTATATAATTACTGATATAGTTTCAGTATGAAAATTATCTCTTGGAATGTAAACGGTATACGTGCTGTCCACAAAAAAGGCTTGTTCGTAAAAGCAATTGAGCAACTCGGATATCCTGATGTTGTTTGTTTACAGGAAACAAAAGCCGAACAGCATCAAAGCGAAGTAGATTTGCCGGAGTATGAAGAATATTGGAATTCTGCGGAAAAGAAAGGATACAGTGGTACTGCAATATTTTCAAAAATAAAGCCAGAAAGCGTGCTTGTTGGTTTCCCTGAATCAATAATAAAAAAATACAAAATTGCTCACGATGGATACGGTGACCCAGCACACGAAGGACGTGTGCTCGCGCTTGAGTTTAAAGAATTTTTTGTAGTTACGGTTTACACCCCAAATTCAAAAGATGATTTGAGCCGTATCCCCCTTCGTCACAAACAATGGGATCCCGCATTTCTCGCATATGTAAAACAATTGGAAAAGAAGAAGCCGGTAATATTCAACGGAGATTTGAATGTTGCGCATACCGAGGATGATCTTGCGAATCCAAAGCCAAATGAAGGTAAAAAAGGTTTTACAAAAGAAGAGCGCGAAGGGATAGACAATATACTTAAGGCAGGATTTGTAGATACATTTAGATTGTTTACAAAAGGCAAAGGGCACTATAGCTGGTGGAGCCACTTTGCAAATTCTCGGGCGCGCAATGTTGGCTGGCGTATTGATTATATTTTTGTAAGTAAGAGTCTTGAGAAAAAGGTTGTTTCTGCAAAAATTCATCCAGAAATACTTGGATCAGATCATTGTCCGGTAAGTATAGAAATAAAATAACGAAGGGCTTTAAACACTTTGACAAATGAGTCAAAGTGTTTTAGTTTATATTTGAACAATTTTTACTTAACAATAAATCATTCAGTCATGGCTTACTTAAGAGATTTCAAAAACAAGGAACTTAAAGGCAGAGCAAAAAGCATTGAAAACAGTCTTTTAAAGAATCGCTCGCCTATTAATTATTTGCGTTGCATCATTCGTTTGCATGCATTGTCACAAGAATCAAAAACCGAGAACGACAAAGAGCTTTTGCTCAATCGCGCACGAGAAATACGAGAGCATATTCATTCACCACTTGCTCGTGCGTACCGCGATGATGGTTTGCATTTTTATCATGTGCGCCAATTGAACATGATACGAAAAGCACTTGGCATTGATACAAACGAGCTGGTGCGGTTGGCAAATAATGCATTAGTTAAATGCCAAAAAGGTAATCCACTGCGGTATCCTGCAATGCACCTGTACGAGCCAAGCGAGGAAGAAATTGCTGACCTCAAGCTACCTGCCGGGCAAGTTCCATTTTTGGCCCTGTACGTTCCGGATTCCGTGAAAAAAACAATGGCATACCACTATTACATTATGGAGCCGATGACTTTTTCTTGAGTGTTTTTCAAAATTATTTTGTTTACCAAATACCCCCGCTACAAAGGCGGGGTTTAACATTTGCGTATATACATATACAATAGTAGGTATATGAATCAATCCTGCCAGAACTGCAAAAACGATTTTCTTATCGACCAAGAAGATCAGAATTTTTATAAAAAAATGAATGTGCCAGTGCCGACGTTTTGTCCAATGTGTCGCACTCAACGCCGCCTCGCATTTCGTAACGAGCGTGGACTTTATAAACGCACTTGTGATTTTTCCGGTAAAGAAATTTTTTCAATGTACGCAAAAGATTCTCCAGTAAAAGTTTACGAGAGAGATATTTGGCTTTCAGATAAATGGGATCCGATGGAATACGGCACAGATATAAATTGGAACAAGCCATTTCTCGCGCAACTTTATGATCTCATGTTAAAAGTTCCGTTTAAATCAAACAACTCAATCCGTGGAGTTAATAGTGATTACTCAAACAATATAACGGACCCCAAAAACAGCTATTTAGTATTTAATGCAACAAATCCCGAAGATTGCATGTACTCAAATGGAGTGAATTTTACCCGAGATTGCGTTGATGTTTCCCATGTATCAAAATCAGAAACATGTTATGAATCTTTCTGGCTTCAAAATTGCAATCGCGTGCATTATTCAAAACAATGCGCAGACTCTTCAGATCTTTGGTTTTGCAGAGATTGTGTTGGATGTATGAATTGTTTTGGTTGTGTAAATTTGAAAAATCAAAAGTATTGTTTCTTCAATGAGCAACTTACAAAAGAAGAATATGAGAAAAAAACAGCAGGATATTCTCTTGGCACACGTGATGGATATGAACTTGCAGTTACACATGCATACGCACTTTGGGGCGAGCACCCAGTCAAAGAGCATCAGGGGCTAAAGAATCAGAACAGTTATGGTTCTTACGTAACAAATTCAAAAAATGTACGTGATTCATATCTTATTCGTGAAGGAGAGAATATGCGCTACTGTCAGTATGCTCAGGAAATTCCTGGCTGTAAGGATTGCTACGACTATTCAGTATGGGGAGATTCATCACAGATGGTATATGAATCAGTATCTTGTGGCACAGGAATACAAAATGTGAAATTTGGATTCCTTACACAGGAGGATGTACACGATATGGAATATACAATTGGATGTACAAACGGCAGTCAGAATATTTTTGGATCAGTCGGTCTCCGTAAGAAACAATACTGTATTTTGAACAAGCAGTACACAAAAGAAGAATACGAAACACTTGTAGCAAAAATAAAAAAACACATGGACGACATGCCATATGTCGATGGAAAAGGGCGCGTATATAAATATGGTGAATTTCTTCCTGTTGAATTCTCTCCATGGGCCTACAACGAAACGATTGCTCAAGAATACTTCCCTCTTACAAAGGAAGAAGCACTCGCCCAAGGATATCGTTGGCGCGATGTAGATACTCGTGAATATGTGCCAACAATCAAAAACGAAAATATTCCAATCGATATTACTACTGTCGAGTCGTCAATAACAAAAGAAATTTTAGAATGCCGGCATAAAGGTACATGTAATCAAAACTGCACAAAAGCATTCCGTATTATTCCGGACGAACTCGCCTTTTATAAGAAGCTTGGGCTCCCTCTTCCAATCCTTTGTCCATCATGTCGCACTATGGAACGTCTCAAGTTGAGACTTGGGATGAAACTCTACGAACGTAAGTGTGCATGTGGAGGCGAGATGTCAGCCATAGGTAATTACAAAAATCTTGCAACACATGGCCATGGAGACACTCCATGTATGAATGTATTTCAAACGGGTTATGATCCGAAGCATGGGGATATTGTGTATTGCGAGGCCTGTTACCAACAGGAAACCGCCTAGAACTTATGTATACGGTGCATTTCTGCGTTGCTCGCTCATTTTCTCCTGCAATGTACGTCAGTACATTTTAGTCGAAAGCCTCGCTCGCGCCTTGAACTGCATCCGTCTACATAAGTTCTAAAAATAAAAAACCTCTTACGAGTTTTTTTATTTACGCCTTTGCTTGTGCCCACGAAAGCTCGAAGGCCATTTTCATCATATTGTGTATCGTGTCGTCTTCGATGATTACTGCAATTGGATTTTTCTCATCAAACTTCACAAAGAATACTTTATTTTTTCCGTAGATAATTATTTCTCCCGGAAACGGAAAGATATCTTTTGATACATATCGTGCTTTTGCAACAAGATTCTTTTTTATACCCGCATGTGTTACTTCAGAAAATTTTCTTGCAGTTGGTGTATCACGAATAACTCCTCGTGCAGATATTCCATTCTTTTCTTTTATTTTTATAAACGCTCGTAATCCATCCGGCGTCATAAACTTCAAAAGCTCGTCAGTATTTGCAAACGCGAGAAGTTCATATTTTTTCTCCTCAGTTGCTTGTGTCATATATGCAGAAACCACTTGTTCCCTGCCTTCATAAAAAGTTACGCGTGGTTTCCCTTCGTGTGCGCGGAACATTCCTTCTAGTTCTGGCATAAGATCTAATGCGCGTTTGTAGGCATCTTCCGCAAGGCTTACTTTCATCTTTGCTCCTCGCAAAAATTTTGCAGGAGATTCTGGAAAATAGAACAGTTTCTTCTTCTTTTCGATTTCACCCACAAGTCCACGTACCGAAAGTATTCCGAGTATTTTATATACAGTACTTCGATTTAGTTTCGTAGCTTCAGTGATCGCAGATGGATATGCTCCTCCTGTTTCTACGAGATAGCCATATATTTGTGCCTCTTTTTCCTCAAGACCCGCCTTCTTTAGTTTGTCGATTATAAAGCCAGTTGTCATAAATCTGTTATTTTATCGTAACAAAAATAATTATATACCAATAATACGTTGCAAAACAAGGATATTCAATATTTATATTGCTACTAAATTATAACATAAATTTAAATAAATGCAACAATACCGACATTGTTCATTTAAAAAATCTATGTATGAAACCAAATACAGTTACCATAATCACGATTCCGCTAGTTTACTATCACGAGGAAATATACTGGGGAATATATGAAGAACATCATGGTAAAACTAGAAATGAAATTAGATGTAGGCCAACAGCCGGAAGACAGGTCTCGTTTGCTTATAATGAAGCACTTAGTACGCAAAATGATATTTTGCTTGCTGTTGATGATAAGTTTACTATCGAAAAAGCGAAAAATGAGGACCCATTAGATGTTGATTTAAACGAGTTTTTATCTAAACATCCCCTCCCTGATTCTTGGGTATCAAACTCGGAAAGATTCGTTTGTCCGCCAGAAGAGTTCAAATTAACTAATTTTAGTTTTTCAGAAAGAAAACTATTGAAAAATTCAAAAAATGAGTATGGCCTTTCTGGTGATTGCGCCAATGAGTGGTCTCGTCTTCTTTCGTGGTTAGAATCTCAAGGTTACGAAACTGTAGAGGCTTATTTTCCAAAAGTTTGTGCCAAAGGAATATGTTATGCAACTCCATATGCAAAAGAGTCAGGCATTTACACAAAACCGCTTGAGATTTATTTTACACACGGAGACAAAATTGATTCAAAAATCTGAATTAAAAAAAGGACGCATTACGCGTCCTTTTTATTACACACCATGCTTTTTGTGTAACTCTCTCACTTCGGCTTCTTCGATATCTTCCTTTGCCTTCTTTGCTTCTTCACCAAGAGTTTTGAGATCTTCATCAGAAAGTTTTTCAAGTTCCCCTACTCTTTTGTCCAAGTATTCTCGAGTGTTCTTCTTCGGATCATCCAGCACTTCTTCAAGGAGTGCGTGCAACATCCAACCCATGCGAGGCCCTGGTTTCATGTGTAACTCGTTCATCAATATGTTTCCATCCACTACAAGCTGGCCGACAGAGATCGGGTCACGAAGAACTTCTTCAATCATGGCATGATATTTACGCAATCGGTATGGTGCTTCCTTCTTTTTCATACCTACACGGTCACATTCGCGAATATTCATGAGTGTCCAGATGTTTTCCTTCCCTACTTTTGCGACGACACGGCGAACAGCAGAAAGTGTAATTGCCTCTGTGTCAGAGAAAAACATATGCTGGCGTACGAGCGTAACCACAAGATCTGTACTCTTTTTAGGGAATTTTAGTCGTTCCATTATTTTCTGAGCCATACGGGCTCCTACCACCTCATGTCCATAGAAAGTGTATTTCCCCTTTCCACCTGCTTTTGTTCCATCCCAACGACGAGTTCGAGGCTTACCAATATCGTGGAAAAGTGCCGCTAAGCGAACTTCAAGTGGCCATCCTTTGTCGGCAGCATGTTGGAGTGCATGAAGCAAATGCTCGTATACATCATAGATGTGTTCCCCCTTCTGGTCGCAACCAACACCCTCGATAAGTTCAGGAATTATGTGTTTAAGTAGACCCAATTTCTCAAGCATGCCGATTGCAAGAGCTGGCTCAGGAGACATCATCATCTTTTCAAACTCATCCCGAATACGCTCTGCAGATATGCGCGTGATATTTTCCGAAAGTTCGGCAATTGCCATCATTGTTTCATGTGAAATACCAAAGCCGAGTTGAGCCGAGAATCGCACAGCGCGAAGCATTCGGAGCGCATCTTCACCAAACCGTTCTTTAGCATCGCCCACCGTCCTTAATACTTTGTCCTTTAAATCATCCTGTCCTTTATATAAATCCACTAGTGTTTCACCTGAAACGCTATATGCCATGGCGTTTATCGTGAAATCACGGCGCATAAGATCCTCTTCGAGGGTTTTGCTGAACTTAACCTCATCTGGGTGTCGTGAATCTGAGTATTTCGATTCTGTGCGGTATGGCGTCACTTCAACTATGTTTTTGTCTGTTTCACTTGAAACATTCGAATTTGTTTCACGTGAAACAAAATTTGATGTTTCAGATGAAACATCTAGTGTATCTGAGTTTAAATCTTGGAAAACTACCGCAACTGTACCAAAACTATTCTCGTAAACTGTCTTTTCAAAGAGAGAGATAATCTGGTCAGGAGTGGCGTTTGTTGTGACGTCCCAGTCTTTTGGCTCACGCCCAATAAGGAGATCACGTACGCAACCTCCGACAATATATGCCTGAAAACCCACTTTCTCGAGGGTTTCAGTTACACGTGTAACATAAGGGGGGATTTTAGTTTTATTTATTGTGTTTTTCATTTTAAATGCAGGGTGTTAAGACCAGGATTCGCCCGCGACTAATTTCTCGCCGTCGCTCGAACTTGTCTGGGCACCGCCTCGCCATTTTGCCTGCTGGCAAAATATGGCTGTGGCGTTCGAATCCTGGGCGCGAGCCAAGCAGTTGGCTCGCTCGGGTGCAGAAAAATCTGCGATTTTTTGTGCACCCGCCAGGATTCGAACCCAGAATAACTGTTCCGAAGACAGTTGTGATATCCATTTCACCACGGGTGCATAATTAAACTATTAATTTCTGCGATTATACTCTATATCCGTCAATATTTCAAATTATCATTGGAAATTAAGGTTAAAATAGCTGATTGCAAAAACAAAAATAAAAGGTTAGAATTGCTCGGTAATTATATTCATGCGGTCATGGTTTAGTGGTAGAACACGTCCTTGCCAAGGATGAGACGGGAGTTCGATTCTCCCTGGCCGCACAACGAGTGAGTGAAGCGAACGAGATTGCGAACAAATAAGTGCCTTGAGGCACTTATGGGGGAGAATCGAAAAGGTTCTCCGTTATATTTTTCAATGTACTGAAAAATATCGGAAACCTGTACTGACCATGTAATGGTCGATAAGCGTACTCGCGGTCTAACTGGTAGCCAATTCTCAAATCTTTGTACTCACGGCCTCCCTATCTGTTTATAAAAAGTTATCCCACACCTGTGGATAAACCTGTGTACTATGTGTATAAAGGACAGCAATATAAAGACGAGTCTTTAAAAAACGTTGTAATATAAAGATATATTAAGGACTGGGTTTCACGCCCGCCCGACCGAATGTGGTCATTCGGGCAGGTGAAAGTAAAGTCGATTTTTAACGAAATGTTGAAATGCCAAAGGTTTTTACCTCAAAAACACAAAAAATCGGCGAAATAGGGGAGCATCTTGCTGTCCGTTATTTGGAGAGTAGAGGTTATGAAATCGTAGAAAGAAACTATACAAGGAAGTGGGGTGAAATTGATATCATCTGTACGAAAAATGAAGTTATTCACTTTTGTGAGGTTAAAAGCAAGACAACAGATTTACAAATTAAAAAAGATTTTGATACATATCGAGCTGAAGATGGAATGCATCCATGGAAACAAAGGCGGTTGGCAAGAACAATAGAAACGTATATAGCTGAGAGGGAAGTAGAACAAGATTATCAAGTCGACTTGGTTGTTGTACATATTTCAAAGGATATGAAGGAGGCCCAAGTTGATTTTGTCGAGAATATTTTAATTTAATAAGAAAAACCGCCTCTTAAGGCGGTTTTTCTTATTGTCGGGGTGCTGGGAAGTGAGTACACGGATCACCGACCACGTCGGCAGGTACTTTTCGACCTCGCAAACTCGGTAACGAAAAGTCTTTCGATTCCCAGACGCAAGCCAAGTAGTTGGCTTGCTCACCCCAAAAGAAAAAACCACCATATGGTGTTTTTCTTACAGTCGGGGTGCTGGGAATCGAACCCAGCCCTCATCCACAAGTGGCCACGGAGGCATCCCATGTCTCCGAAGAATTCGTTTGCATAATTTGTCTCGGTCTTGGTCGTGGTGCTGTGAATCGAACCCAGCCCTCATGTTCCCAACTCATGTATAATACCGATATACTACACCCCGACCAAGACAAACACAT
>CAYLXO010000001.1:69185-73949 GCA_964387965.1 uncultured Candidatus Saccharibacteria bacterium | reverse complement strand
TTTGCAAACAAGCTCTGGAACATCGCACGCTTTGTCATGGAAAATACATCTGGCTTTGTAGACAATGATACAATCACACTCGATGAAGAAGATAGTAAGACAGTTGCTGAGCTCAATTCCCTTCTTTCTGAAATCACTAGCGAGATGAACGAGTATAAATTTTATCTTGTTGCTGAAAAATTGTATCACTACGTTTGGCATACATTCGCTGACATCATTATCGAACGTACAAAAAAGAAAATCGCCGAAAACAACAACGCAGATTCTGCAAAAAAATTGCTTGTTACAGTACTTCCAATACTTTTGCGTGCACTTCACCCATTTGTCCCATACATTTCTGAGGAAATCTGGAAACTAACAGGTCATGATACAATGCTTATGGTTGAGCGCTGGCCAACCGCATAAGCACAATGACAGCAATAAGTACTCCATTTCTAATTGCAACTACCGTCGGTGTCGCACCATCAATACTATGGCTTATTTTCTGGTTTCGTGAGGACGGTGAAAAAAACAAAGAACCAATCGGTTTGATTGCGCTTGTTTTTCTTGCCGGAGCGCTTGCCGTAGTCTGTGTTTTGCCGATCGAAAAAGTAATTGCAAACATGCATTTGGGCACGGTGCAACAAATTACATATTGGGCAGCAAGTGAGGAACTTATAAAACTTCTTGCTTTCTCACTTATTCTGCATGGCAACAAATATTTAGATGAACCTGTTGAATATCCAATTTATCTCATGACTGTAGCTCTCGGATTTGCGGCACTTGAGAATACTTTGTATCTCGTTCACCCGCTTTCTGTAACAAATACAACTGTTTCATTTCTTACAGGTCATTTACGTTTTTTGGGTTCTACTCTTCTTCATTCTGTCACAAGCGGTATCATCGGAATTTCTATCGGTCTTGCATATTTCAAGGATGCTGGTACTCGTATGTTTTACGGAATCATTGGGATATGCACTGCAATCGCCTTGCACAGCATATTTAACTTTTTTATAATAAAAGACGGAGGCAAAAACTTTTTGCAAGTATTCGGATTTTTGTGGGTGGTAACAATTATTATTATGCTCATTTTTGAGAAATTGCGACGCATGGGATCATACGCAAACGAAAATGCAGAACCTCAAACTATTTAATCAACATTATGGCTAAAGAAAAAAAGCGTTCGTTTTTCGAAAAACTTACTGGTGGTATCAAAATGACTGAAGAAGATTCAGCTGAATCAACCAAACTTGCAGTAAAAGGAACTGACGAAGGTACTGACCCATGGGAAACCGAACAAGAAGAAACCGAGGGTGAGCTCGCGCTCGATGTATACCAAACCACAAATGACATTATCGTGCACACGTTTGTGGCTGGTGTAAAACCTGAAGATCTTGAAATCAATATTACTCGCGACATGCTTACTATTCGTGGTAAACGACAAGAGAATCGCGTGGTAAATGATTCTGATTTCTTTAGTCGAGAGTTGTACTGGGGATCTTTCTCCCGCACAGTATCTCTTCCTCAAGAAATTGACCCTGAAGAAGCAGAAGCTATCGAGCGCCATGGACTTCTCACTATCCGTCTTCCAAAAATAGATAAAACAAAACGCTCAAATCTTAAAGTAAAATCTGTTTAACAAATCAAAACCCCCGCACATGTGCGGGGGTTTTGATTTACGTAACCTATGCTTCCTCTTTATTTCCAAATACTCGAAGTAATGAATTAGATACAACAACAATTATAAATGTAACTATAACTGCATATGCAAACTTCGCGACAATGCCATTAGAATCTGCTGGAAAGAAGTACTTGATAAATGAACTAATCGCATCATTCCATGCAAGACCGGCAACAAGTCCAAGTGCAGTCAAAATATACCCCATAGTTTTCTCTTTTACATCACCGCGAACTTTTGCTGTTTTGTTTTTAATTCCTTCAATTTTTGTATCCATTGTTTTATTCGGACATTTCATCCATTGATTGATAATATAAATCTTTATCACCTATTTCAGTTGCAACATCTGACACCTTAACAAGCAAGTCTACAGCGTTTTGTAATTGCCCCAATCCTTTATAAGCGCGAGCAACGGTAATAAGACCATCTTTTGCAACTGTTCCTGGAATTCCAGGTAACTTTGCTTGTAAAAGCATGCGTTCACGAAGTGCTTCGAGTCTATCCGTGTCATTACTAGACAATTCTGGTTTTTGCAAAATCTTTATATATCGATCTGCATCTGTAATATCACTTCCCTCAAACTCTTCAACCTCGTCATCCAAATAACTATCCTCAAATTTTTTTCTATATCCCATACAATGTACAGTATACCGTATACTGTATACAGTATCTACACACTCCCTGGAAGCGAATTCCCTCTGTTTTTAAGCTTAGATTTAAGCGCTGAAGCTCTGCGTATAATTCCATGACCATACTTTTCTCTCATCTTATCCGCTGCTCTTTCGAGTGCAAGTTTGCCAATAGAATGATTTTGTTTACCAAACAAATCACGCGGTACTTCTTCAACACGCACAAGATTTAATAATGTAATACCTGTCGATCGAATTCGCTCTTTCTTTCGAAAATTTTTATTAAACTCCTTTTCGATTGCATTTAACACAACCCCAGGATCAGCAGTATATTCAGACAATTTTACCGTGGCGCCATAACTTACAAAATCAACAGTTTTAATAAAAAACGAAACATGATTTGAGAGCACATCAAGCTCTCGTGCACGAGCGCATGCCTCCTCGGCATTATCAGCAAGTTCTGCCCATATTATTTTAGAATCATTCGTAAATGGTTTAAATGACGCGGTAGACTGTAATGTTTTTTGATCGCGTGGATCACTATTTGAAACAACAGAAAGCACAGATTCGCCCCGAAGCTCTTTCTGTAAGACAACGAGCGGTTCAGAGAAAAAATGTTCTATCTCCTTTTCTGAAAACTGTATGAAATCATACGCCGTTTTAAGTCCGCGCTCCAACAATCTTGGCACAGTACGCCTACCGATCCCCCACACATCTTCAATATGTGTTTTTCGTAATGCGCGCTCTTCGTCTTCTTTTGTTAATAGTGCTGTCACGCCATTTGGCTTTTCAAGTTTAGATGCTGTTTTTGCAAGCGTCTTTGTTCTACCGAGCCCAAAGGAATACGTTACTCCTAGCTTGGTTTCAATTTCCTTTTTTATGGTTACAAGAAGTTCACGCTCCCCGCCAGCAAATGCTATGTCAGCTGACTTAACGATAGCAAAACACTCATCAATACTATATCGCTCAACTTCTTCTACGTGCGACAACAGTATCTGATACATCTCTTCAGAAATTTCACGATACAAATCGAAATGATGCGGAAGAATAACAACACTTGGAAATTGCTTCTTGATTTGAAATACTGGCATACCGCGCGTCACACCGAGCTTCTTTGCTTCACTACTCATTGCAACTGCAATGCCCCTGTCTTCTCCAACTATAACAGGCTTGCCTTTCAAATCAGGTCGGGCGACAAGTTCACACGCAACAAAAAAACTATCGCCATCTGCGTGCAAAAAATAGGTGTTACTCGTATCGCTCATATCGCTCTATTGTATAAGAAAATAAGCCCCTGTTAAGGTAACAGGGGCTTATAAAGGGTATATAGGCTTATAAAACACACACTATATATTTTAAAAGAAAAAACGTAGGCAATCCCAGCTATTGAAACGGGATATAGAATAAACAAAATCTAACACTCAATCAAACAGCACGCTGGGACGCCTACGCATATAACCACCTAAGGGAAACAAACCCTATAAGTACTTGCGATAGTAGCATAAATAGGAAAAGAAACAAAAAAAATAAAGGGCTGGTCAAAAATGACCGCCCTTTTTAAAAACTCACCCATTAAATTCACAACGAGGGTCGAGAACAGATACTAACGATAAACGCACACGCACATTGTATCTGCCTCGACCCAAAAGAGGGCGAACCCACTTATTTTAAACTTTACATTATTTTTTCTAGTTGTCAATGAGACTACTTTTTCTTCTTCCCTTCTTTCTGTCTTTCAAGAAACGATTTTGTTTCTTCGTCAGGTTCAACAAGTCCGTGTTTTATAAGACGCAGGTTGATTGAACCTTCTTTGCGTCCAAGTAATTGTGCAAGCTCGGTAAGTGTCGCACCGTCATTAAATTGCTCTTTAAGAAGAGCGTCGTCTTCTTTTTTCCATGGTTTACTAGCATTTGGAAACGTCTCGCGTATCTTTCCAATTTTTTCTAGCCATTCTGGAGATGCTTTCGATTTTTTACTTTTTACTTTTTGGCTACGTTCAACAATAAGTGTGCCTCCAACTCGTACAACAAAATCATTACTAAGTTCCTGCATTTTTTCTTTTGGCAATGCTCCAAACAATTCTTCATTTTCCTCACTTTCTGCTCGCAATTCTTTGTCGATTGAAAGTGCGAGTGGATCTACCATGAGCGCCTTATCAGAGAAGCCGACAAGTCGCACGCCCTCGAGTGTGCGTACTCGTGAAAGAGCAACATATCCCATTCCGTACGTGAATGTTTTTGAGAGATCGATTTCGGCACTATCAAGACTCATCCCTTGGCTTTTGTGTATTGTTATTGCCCATGCAAGTCTAAGTGGATACTGTGTGATACGTGCTTTTACTTTTCCATTCTCCTCTATCTCCCACGATGAGGCCGAAACCACAAGACGTTTGCCTGAGTCCGACACTTCGACTATTGGCTCCCCCGCTGAATCAAAACCGGTAACGATTCCTCGTGTGCCATTTACATATCCAGCCTC
>CAYLXO010000001.1:65779-69085 GCA_964387965.1 uncultured Candidatus Saccharibacteria bacterium | reverse complement strand
GGCTGGTTTCATTTTCCTCCAAGCATTTGAGTGTATAACCATATCAGATTCTGGCACCATCTCCTTTTCTTCTCCCGTTTCGTAGTCAACAAACAGTGATTCTGAGTTGATGTCACGTTCGACTTTCGACTTTCTATTTTCAGACTTATTTACAGGAGGTAGCTGAAAAAAATCACCGGAAAGAATCACCTGTATCCCACCGAATGGCAAATCATTCCGCTTGAACATACGACAGACACGCTCTACCATATCAAGCCGATGTGCATGGAGCATCGAAACCTCATCGATGATAAGTACTTTTGTTTTTTCAAATCTCTTCCAGAGATACTGTTTTTCTTGAAGCTGTTCAATCTCAAAATCCGTCAGTGATTCTCGGACACCGATACCTGCCCAACCGTGAATTGTCATTCCGCCCATATGTGTTGCAGCAATACCAGTAGATGCAGTGATTGCAACGGGAATATTGTGTTCCTGCAACCACTGTATGTATTCTCGTAAGGTATGGGTCTTACCACTTCCTGCGCTTCCAGTAAGGTATACGTTTACTCCGGTCTTCATGATATTGAGCGCCTCCTTTTGTGTCATCGGATTGATTATACATAAAAATAGAGGCACCGAGATATACATCTCAGCGCCTTTTATGTAGATACCCTGGTAAAACCAATGAAATAAAAAACGGTAGTAGGGTGCATATGCACCCAGAAACTAGGCATGTCTCGGTGACATACACAACCCTACTACGCGCCTAGTGCATAACTTAAATTCAATACTACACCTTATAAAACCTATGTCAAAACAAAAACTGCCCAACTAATTGAACAACTTTTGTTGTTACAGTTGGGCAGGTCAATTTTGCATGTCGCGAATTTTTCTGAATACTGGAATAAAAATTGAGTTGAAACTCTTTTGAATTTCGAGATTATTCCGTATTGCTATTGCTTCATTACTCAATCCAGCTTCTTGAGCCTTACATATAGCTTGTTCCATTTTAAGGACAAACATTTCGTGTGCTTTTTCACGCTCATTATCTGAAAAGTCGATACTACTATTTATAGTATCAAGAATTTTCCAAGCATCAGCGACTTCTTTCTCAACTTCGCGTACTATTTTTTTCTTTCGTTTTTCTTTATATTCGGCTATGACAATGTAGCCGATCATAAAAAAAACCAAGGCGGATATGCAATATAATGCAACTTTAGCTACCGCCAATGATGAGTCATACTCATATAGTGAGATTAGTTCTTTCATATAAAAAGTGCGTTTTGTTTGACATAGACAATACAATATATTTTCACTATTGTCAAAATTGAATTGAATTCGCATATGTTCTTAAAACTCATGTCCGGCCGGACATCAGTGTTAAGATTTGTGTTGCGACTAAAAAACACTAAGCATGTCGCTTAGTGTTTTTTAGGTACAGTAGTCTTACTTAGTTTCTGCGTCTTGTACGTTATCGGCACCTTTTACTTCTTCATTCTGTGGCTCAGCAGCAGTGCTTTCTGAAGTTTGTCCAGCCTTTTGCATAGCTTCGCCGATCTTCATCATTTCTTGTGAGAGAGCTTCGGTTGCCTTGTGAATCGCATCTTTATCTCCCCCATCTTTCACATTCTTAAGATCTGCGATTTTTGCTTCGACTGCGCCTTTTACATCAGTACCAATTTTATCTCCAGCATCTTTGAGAGCTTTTTCTGCTGAGAAGAGTGCCATTTCTGCTGTATTTTTTACATCAGCCATTTCTTTTTTCTTTGCATCTTCTTCGGCGTGCATCTCAGCATCCTTTTGCATCTTCTCAATTTCTTCTTTTGATAATCCACTCGATGCTTCAATGCGAATACTCTGAGTCTTTCCAGATGTTTTATCCATCGCCTTCACATTCAAGATTCCGTTTGCGTCAACATCAAACGATACTTCAACCTGTGGCATTCCGCGTGGTGCTGGTGGAATTCCATCAAGAATAAATCGTCCGAGAGATTTGTTGTCACTTGCCATTGGGCGTTCACCTTGAGTGATATGGATTTCTACACTTGTCTGATTGTCTGCAGCTGTTGAGAATACTTGTGATTTCTGTGTAGGAATTGTTGTGTTCTTTTCGATAAGTTTTGTTGCAACTCCTCCAAGTGTTTCGATTCCGAGTGAAAGCGGAATAACATCAAGAAGAAGAACGTCGCGAACTTCACCTTTCAAAACTCCTCCCTGCACTGCAGCACCAAGCGCTACAACTTCATCTGGGTTTACTCCCATGTGTGGCTTCTTGCCGAAGAATTTTTCAACTTCTGCTTGAAGCATTGGCATACGAGTTTGTCCTCCAACCAAGATAACTTCATTAATTTCTCCAAGCTTAAATGGTGATGCATCCATTGCACGCTTTGTGATCATCATTGCACGCTCGATAAATTCTCGTGTGAGATCTTCAAGCTCTGCGCGCTTCATTGTGCGTACGAGGTGAAGAGGGCCTGATTCTCCAGAAGTTATGAATGGAATATTGATTTCTGTTTCAACTGCTGTTGAAAGTTCGATTTTTGCTTTTTCAGCTGCATCATCAAGACGCTGACGAGCGAGAGGATCTTTTCGCAAATCAATTCCATTTTCTTTCTGGAATCCTTCTGCAAGCCAGTTCATTATTTTCTGGTCGATATCCTTTCCTCCCAAGTGTGCATCTCCATCAGTAGACTTTACTTCGATAACATCATCTCCAACTTCAAGAATAGATACGTCGAATGTTCCTCCTCCGAAGTCGAACACTGCAATCTTTTCATTTTTATTTTTGTTGAATCCGTATGCAAGAGCTGCTGCTGTTGGCTCGTTGATGATACGCTTCACATCAAGGCCGGCGATTTTACCTGCATCTTTTGTAGCCTGACGCTGTGCATCGTTGAAGTACGCAGGAACGGTAATCACAGCTTCTGTAACTGGCTCACCAAGACGAGCTTCTGCATCTGCTTTCATTTTCTGGAGAATCATTGCAGAAACTTCTTCTGGACGCTTCCATTCCTCACCCATCTTTACTTCGATTCCACCGTTGCCTGATTTTCGAACTTCAAATGGCACCATCTTCACATCTTTCTGAACATCAGCTTCATCAAAAGTGTGTCCGATAAAGCGCTTAATCTGATAGATAGTATTTTTTGGATTTGTGATGCTCTGGCGTTTTGCTGTAACACCCACCATGCGGTCACCATTTTTTGCGAGCGCAACGATAGATGGAGTAGTTCGCATACCCTCAGAGTTTTCCAATATTTTTGGCTGTCCACCTTCTATGATGGCAAATGCACTATTTGTTGTACCCAAGTCGATTCCAAGAATTTT
>CAYLXO010000001.1:56388-65679 GCA_964387965.1 uncultured Candidatus Saccharibacteria bacterium | reverse complement strand
CTTCTATGATGGCAAATGCACTATTTGTTGTACCCAAGTCGATTCCAAGAATTTTACTCATATGTATTTCGGCTAGGTTTGCGCCCAGCGTATTATTAATAATTTTTTACTATTTTTCCGCGTTCGCGGAATTGATGTTGAAATTATATTCATATGTGATAAACTGTCAAGCGTATGACAAAGAAAGCAGACTTTTCAAAGAAAATCCTTAATTCCCTTGCGGGTAAAAAGGCTATAAGCGTACCTGAGCTTCAGGCCGAAATAGTGAAAAATAGCCCAAAATCAAGGGTTTCTACCGACAAATATGCCGTTAGCCGAAGTATCAAGAACCTCGCTGATACGGGGCTTATAGAGCGTCTAGAAGGGGGTCAGGATGAGTATGCCCGACTTACTCCAAAAGGTCGCATAAAGGCTAGTAGCCACAAACTAGAAACTAGAAGCTCCCTTGTAAATCCAAACTGGGATGGCAAGTGGCGCATAGTTCTACTTGATCTGCCGGAAACTCGAAAGGCGGAGCGAGAAGCGCTCCGCTACCTCCTAAAAAAAGCTGGATTTAGCATGCTCAAAAATAGCGCATGGGTCTCCCCTTTTCCATTCGAATTTCTTTTTGAAAATATAAAAAAAGATTTTGGACTCACAAGCGAGCTTATGATTATAGTCACAGACACACTCGACAAAGAAACAGAAAAATATCTCCACTCAATCTACAAAATGTAATTATCACATTACATGTTACCCCAATAATTAACTATTGAACTCGTATCTTAACACCCTTGTCCAGCCGGACAAGGGTGTTAAGATTTATATTTTTGTTATTTGCTAAATCCTAGACTTTGGAGACAATTTATTTTAATGTGAAAATAAACAAATTGTTAACTCGTTCTTACACATACGATTATGGAAACACCGAACATTACATCAGCACCGCCACACATGATACTTGTGTGGGATGGAAAAAAGTACCGCATCAATCTTGCCGATTTTGATCCTTCGACTGGAAATTTTGTCGGAGTAATCCGTCAAGAAAGCGAACGTGTGGTGTCCCCTATTACAGGCATACGCACACCACAGGGCATCGTATTTTCCAAATTGCCAACATTGGATAATATTGGAAAAGAAGCTACACATACGACATTTATGTTTCAAGGAAACATGACTGCGGTAAACCTTTCAGGTAGCGCAAGTTATGGCATCATAGGCACAGTCGAAACAGCAGACGCTGGTGAATGCAGCCTTGATGTACACATCTCGTTCACTAGATGAACATTAATATTGCTAAAAAGCAGGCTATGAGCCTGCTTTTTTGTATTCCCAAACTTTTACTCGAGCGGGACGAATGATGCGATCACCATTTTTGTATCCTTTCTGCATAACCATCGCTATTAAATGTTCTTTCTTTTCATCGTCTATTGGAACTGTATCTACTCCTTCATGTAGGTTTGCGTCTAAAGCATCGCCAATACTCGGAGAAATTTCTGTAACGCCATTTTCAGCAAGTACTTTCAAAAGCTGTGCTTGAATATATTCAACGCCGGTTGTCCATGCTTTATCTACCTTGTTCCATGTTTCTCTATTTGCTGACATCATGTCATACGCATCGAGCACTGGTAACAATTCTTCTACAAATTGCTCACGAGCATAACTAAGTGTTTGCTTTTTGCGATCGTCTTCACCTTTTTTGTAATTGATAAAGTCGGCTCGCTCTTTCTGCCATTGCGCCAAATAGTCTGCCTTCTCAGTCTGAGCAGTTTTGAGGTCTTCACGAAGCTTTTTTATTTTATCTTTCGAAAACGCTTCTCCTTCCCCTTCAGCAGTTTCCTCAAAGACAACATCATCATGCATATTTTCGTTTTCCATATATAAAATATATCACATATTTTCACATTTTGACAAAAATTATATTTGTGATATAAATTAACTATTGATAACTTAAAAATTTAATATCGTGAAGCTACAAAATTTATTGGGTTATATCCCTTCTCATTTATTCGACGCGGAGATAGACATATCTCGCGACCAAATTAATTCTGTTTTTGAAAAACTTCCAAGTGTCGCCGAAACAGAAACTGTAGTCCTCGAGCGTATTCATCCCAGAGCTCGTGCATTGTATGCATTACACAAAAATACTACCGGCGGGGATGCCACAGCCTTAACATTGTTCTGGCTCCTTGTAAAAGAGGAGATGACAACAAAGCTCCCCGACGGCAAGACGCTCGAAGTCAGGAACAATGGTTCCGTTGTTATGGTTGACGTACAGTAATAAGCTTCTAGCATCTATTGAATTTAGCCCCGCAAAAGCGGGGCATTTTCTATTTGACAGATTATTATATTAATGCAAAATATGATTACGCACATTAAAAAATGCATAATTGGTATGTTGACACAGATGCAAAACATCGGAGCCCATGAGCAAATACTTGCTCATGTAGAAAAACTTAGTATTAACAAAAACAGCTTAAAAAACGTAATTAGAATAGATGACAATTACGAGGGGCTGAATTCAAGAATAGAAACCGATATCCACTATCTATCGGAAACACAAGCAAAACTTTTATTTATTGCATACAAACATTTAGATGAAGCTACTTTCATAATGAATAAGTGCTCAATGCTTCATCCGTATGAGCCGGTCGGTGATGACAAAATACGATACGATTCGTACGTTGAATCGGCTCGCATTGCTTTTCGAGCAATGTGGAAAAATATTAAGGACGAGCTTACACCAAAGTTGCCCTGGATAAAGGGAAAATTCAAGGAACTGAATCTTCGCAAAGGAAACATTATTGCTGTAAAACATAGCAATATTCCTAAAGAGGTTACAGAAAACGAACCCTTATCGCTTATCGCACAAAAACCCGCATACCTAAACTAATTCCCCGCCACGCACCCTATCGCGTGGCGGATTTTATTTACTGTTCAAATAATCTCTCGCCTCTTTTGCCTTACGACGATCTTTGAAATCATGAATGAGTAAATACCCGTATACGATAAGTAGCAATAAGTAGTTGATTATCATATACCACTTGTTTGCCCATGATACTCCGTGCAGAAATTTCCAATCAGAAATCGGAAACAGGAATGGGGTTGGATAAAAATTACCAGCGTGTGAAGGTATATCTATAAGAATATGAAGTGCCCATCCAAATAAAAAGTATGCAGGTCGTTTTAGAAATATCCAAACAAGAATAAACACTACTGCCCAAATAACAAGGCTGTGGCTGTACTGGTATAGCGTTGCAGGCAAACCAGCATGCGAATGTCGAAAAATACTCAATCCATTTTTTACGATTTCTGGTATAGCAAGTATCATTGGAATCCCGAATGCAAATAAGTCGGGAAAAACGCCAAAAAAGGCAGTCCATCCGACATTAAACAATCGTTTTTTATTCTTTGAATTTATACCTCGCGCCCCAGCTGCTGCCCATAATGTGTGTGCGAAAATGTCCATATTGTGTGAAATTATGTAATAGCTCCTTCTCTTTTTAATTTTCGTATCTTCTCTTTCGTGCCCCCTCGATTGTACGCGCCAATTTTACCATCGCTACGGATTACTCGGTGGCATGGAATAGAAGTATTATAATTTGCTTTCATAATAGAGCCAACAGCTCGCGCAGCGTTTGGACTTCCTGCGAGTCGTGCAACTTCTTTGTATGTCATTGTTTTCCCTTTTGGAATTTTGGAAACAATATTTCGAACAGTATCAGCAAACGTCATATGTCTAAGAATACCGTTTTTCCCCAGATTGACAAATATTGACCAAAATCGTGAGAGTGGTAGATTTCATATAAATTTCATTTCACTCTAAATTTACTTCTATGTGCATGTATACGGGTAAAAGACATCACTCTGGCGGAAGGCATGGATCTTGCCAAAACTATGACACTACGCTAATGCGTAAAACACACCGTTCATTTAAACTCGGTAAAAAGAAAAAGACAAAAAGGAACTAACACAACAAGTGTTAAAAAAGTGGCTGTACAATTCTGTGCAGTCATTTTTTGTATTTGCATAGGATAGCCTTTCGACTTGTAATTGAGCAGGTAAAAAAACAAAAAGCCCCGTAGAAGGGCTTTTTGTCTTAACGCTTGGACCACTGTGGAGATTTGCGGGCTTTCTTGAGACCGAACTTTCGACGTTCTTTTGAACGTGGATCTCGTTTCAAGTATCCTTCTTTCTTGAGTTTTGTCTTAAGCTCATCGCCTTTTTCTGCAAAGAATCGAGCGAGACCGTGACGTACAGCTTCTGCTTGTGAGTGAATTCCTCCCCCAGAAACGACAACTGTAATTTCGAATTTCTGATCGCTTTCTGCGAGTGCAATAGCATCGTGAACAACTTTCGAGAGAGCAGGTGTTTTGAAGTAATCTTTAACATCCTTGCCGTTTACAGTGAATGACTGCTTACTAGATGGTGTAACGCGTACGCGACATGTAGATGTCTTTCGGCGTCCGATTTTTTCTGTGTACTTTTTGTCTGACATATAGCTACTATTCGTTTACTGTAAGATTTTTCATAATTTGTGGGCGGAGTTTGTTGCCTGGGAGCATTCCGTACACTGCACGACGAAGTGCCTCTTCGATTCCTTTCTTTTCGATTACATTTGCAAGTGATTCGTAACGAAGTCCACCTGGATATCCAGAGTACTGTGCGTACTGTACTGTTTCGAGTTTGCGAGGATCGATTTTGATCATTCCGGCATTTTCTACTACTACCTTACCACCAGTCAACATGTGGCGTTCAAATGTAGCAGCGTCTTTACCCATAAGTGCTTTTGCAACCACACTCGCAACACGTCCGAGGGTTTTGCCTTTTGCATCTATTGTTGTTGTTTTTATCTTTGATTCCATATTAGTTTTCATACAAAGCGATTATACAAATTCGATCATTGCCATTTTAGAAGCATCGCTTTTTCGAACTGGAAGCTTTGTGATACGTGTGTAGCCTCCGTTGCGATCTTTGTAAGTTGGCGCAATCTTTTCAACCAATTTCTTTGTTTCTGTCTTTCGGTTCATGAGGCGAGCAGCAACAACACGTGTGCTTGCTACATCACCCTTCTTTGCAAGAGTAACAAGCGGCTCAACAACCTTTCGAAGTTCTTTCGCGCGTGCTTCTGTAGTCTTGATCTTTCCGTGACGGATAAGGTCAAGCGCGAGTCCCTTCAAGAATGTACGTCGTACCTTCTGTTCTCGTCCGAATTTTCTGTTTTTGTCTGCGTGTCTCATAACGTAATTGATAAATTATTATTTAAGAGTAATTCCGTAGTTTGAAAGTACTCGTTTGATTTCCTGAATTCCTTTCTCGCCCATACCTTCGATTTCAAGAAGGTCCTCTTTCTTCTTGCGAGCAAGTCCGCCAAGTGTACGGATACCTGCACCTGCAAGCGCGTTAAGGATTCGAGCTGAGAAATCTAGTGTATCGATGCGAGTTTTCAAAACTTCGCTCATATCGTCTGTGCTGTCAGTACCGAGTGATGCTGGCATTTCTTCCTGTGATTCAACTTTTGTTGTTTCTTCTTTGAAACCAACAACAGCCTGAAGCTGACTGATCATGATATGGATTGAATTTTCGAGTGCTTCACGTGGAGTGATAGTGCCATCTGTTTCGATCAAAATGCGCAAACGGTTGTGGTTTGTATTGTCTCCAACGCGCATGTTTTCTACTTCGTATGATACACGGCGAATAGGAGTAAAGATTGCATCAACAGCAATTGTGCCGATTTCAACCTTTCCTTTCTGGTGCATATCGCGTGGTGAAAATCCAAGACCTTTTTCTACACGAATCTCAACAGAGAGTTCTGCACTCTTGTCTGTAAGTTCTGCGATATAAAGGTCTGGGTTCAAAACTTCAAGCTGACCTCCACGTGTAATATCTCCTGCAGTAACGCGCTTTGCACCCTTTACTGAAAGTGTTGCTACCTGTGGCTCATCAGTTGTCATCTTAAAACGAACCTTCTTAAGGTGAAGAAGGATCAAAACGACGTCTTCCTTAACGCCTGAAATAGTAGAAAACTCATGCGGAACACCATCGATCTTTACCGATGTTATAGCCGCGCCCGGGAGCGATGAAAGCACAATACGGCGAAGACTGTTTCCCAAAGTATGACCATACCCTGGATAGAGCCCGTCGATTTCGTACACGCCCTTCGTGTCGTTTTCAGAAACGATACGAGGCTTCGATGGAAGAATGATGTTGTGATCCGACATAGTTATTGTTGATCTAACTTAATAATATAAAACTAGAAACGATTAACGGCTGTAGTATTCAAACACGGCGTTAAGGTTAATTGCACTACCTGTCTCAAGAACCGGAGCTCCTTCGATCTTTGCTGTTATCTTTTCTGCGTCAAACTTAATCCATTTTGGTACTGAGTAATTCTCGAGCTTCTTTACAAGGTTTGCAAATAAAACACTCTTTCGGCTACCTTCGCGTGGAGTGATAACATCTCCTTCACGTACTGTAAATGATGGAACTGTAGTACGCTTTCCGTTTACGAGAAAATGTCCGTGTGAGACCATCTGACGAGCAAGACGACGTGTGTGTGCAATACCAGTTCGGTATACAACGTTATCAAGGCGAGTTTCGAGCATTCCGAAAAGTTTTTCTGAAGGATTTGTTCCCTTTGAGGCAAGCGCCTTCTGTACGTAGTTTGAAAGTTGCTTTTCTGTAATACCGTAAGAGAATCGAACACGCTGTTTTTCGATAAGCTGCATTCCGAAGTCAGAAAGAGCTTTTGGACGCTTGTCACCTTTCTTTCCACCCGCGTGGCGAGCTTCTGAAAGAGCAAATTTCTGTGTCTGTGTTTTTTCAAAAACAGCAGGACCCAAGCGACGTGCGATTTTATATTTTGGACCGAGTTTCATAGATTAAGAGATAAGAATTAAGAAATAAGAATTATACGCGACGAGGCTTCTTTGGTTTTGGACCGTTGTGAGGGACCGGAGTAATATCACGAATTCCTGTGATTTCAATTCCGTGTGACATAAATCCACGAATTGCAGGCTCGCGTCCGCTTCCAACTCCCTTAACAACTACATCTGCTTCCTTGATTCCAAGTGCAGCAACTTTTTCTCCGATAACTTCTCCTACTTTTGATGCCGCAAAAGGAGTACCTTTCTTTGCACCCTTAAATCCGATTGATCCTGATGAAGACCAGAACAATGTATTTCCGCTCTTGTCAGAAAAGCTTACCTTTGAGTTGTTGAATGTTGCTTCAATATGAAGTGTTCCGGTTACAAGCTTCTTTTTAGGTACTTTAACAGCAGGTGTTTGAACAGCGACTGTTTCAGCGCCTGTGTCTTTAACTTCTTCAGTTGTCTTTGTTGTTTTCTTAGCCATGTAGAATTTCGTTACGAGTTACCTATTTTATGTCTTTTCGAGCTTACGCTTTCCGCTTCCCATCGTCTTTCGAACGTTTCCGCGAACTGTACGTGAGTTTGTCTTTGTACGCTGACCGTTTACTGGAAGTTTTCGAGCGTGTCGCACACCACGGTATGCTTTGACATCCTTAAGGCGTTTAATGTTTGCTGAGACTTCACGCTTAAGAGTACCTTCTGTCTTCATGCTTTCGATTATTTTACGAACAGCATTTTCTTCGTCAGCACTGATTTCTGTTGGCTTCTTAAGTGGAGAAACTCCTGCTTCGTTCAAAATCTTTACAGCAGTTGAACGGCCGATTCCGAAAATTGCAGTCAACGCAAATTCGAGTCTTTTATTGTCTGGAATTGTGATACCTGAGATACGCATGGAAAGTATGTATTAATGATTAAAAATTATTGCTTCTGTTTGTGCTTCGGGTTTGAACAAATAACTCGAAGATGGCGGTCGCGTCTGACTACCTTACATTTTTCGCACATCTTTTTTACTCGAGCTCGTACTTTCATGAAAATGTTTTGATTATTTTTTGGGTAAAAAAATTTCAAACAGCTTACTAAAGCTGCTCAATATTAAACGAATGTTAGAGTCGTCTGATAATTCGTCCTCGTGTCCCATCGGGTGAGAGCACAACTTCGATTTTATCGCCGACTACAACCTTGATGCGATTAAGTCGCATCTTTCCGCTCAAATATGCGAGCGTACTTGTACCATCAGGAAACTCGACTTTGAAAGTCAAATTTGGGAGTGTGTCAGCCACAACCCCTACAACTGATATTTCTTTGTTTTCTGTTCCCATTGGCAGGCAAATGAAAGACTAACAAAAAAGCCGAAAAAGGTCAAGGGCTGTCGACGGGGTCCCCACCTAGACTTCAGGAGTTTGCACTACGACCTTTATTTTTTCGAGATTTGTTGGAAATGTTCGCTTCCAAAATGGCTTGATGACGGCTGTTGCCTTATCGACAGCTATTACTGTACTAATCAAGCTATCAAACTGAGTCTTTTTGGCACCAGCAAGCGATTCTTGGATATTTTTTGTATCTACGCTCCACAAAAGAACAGCATGACCACCGAGCGTAAACTTGAAACTCGTATCAGCATCTGGATTAAGAGTACTACTAGGAGTAAGTGTGAGAGAGTTCAATTTTGGAATTGTAATATCTTCACCACCATACTGACTTACCATAGATTTGATGATTGCGTTTGAAAGTGTGCTCTCTTTAATAAGATATGCTGAGAGTGAACCTTTAAGGACAAGCGGTACTTGCTCTTCTTTCGAATATGGAACTGAAACACTTGAATCTGTCTTAAACACTGTTGCTCCTTCAAAGAAAAGATATCCATCAGGAACTTGTACTTTTGCTTTTGAATAGAGAGAGGCTTTAAGTTTGTTTGAAAGTTCTCCAAGGGCTGCGTCAGCAGAAGATTGAGAGATCGTGTACATATCGCCGGTTAGTCCTCCAGAAATTGCTGTCTTTGTACGAGCATAAATTTTTGTTTCTTGTGCAGTGCCTTTTAGTCCAGGCAACGTAAAATCAGCGTGATCGATATTACCGGCATCTCCTGCGACATCTGCTATTACCTTTGCTTCAATAGATCCGGGTAAAATTCCTGTACCTGACTTTTTATATCCAGGAACTGTAACGGCTGACACTGTTCTGTATAACTTATTGTCGGCTGAAAGAAGGCGTGTACTCTTTGCTAACGGATACCCAGTAGTGCGATATGCATTATAAATAACAACAGTACCGGTAGCATGTTCGTCGAGTTTTTTTGATTGTGTACCAGGGAGCTTGATTGTCTCTGTGCCAGTAAGAGTCATCTGCGTAAATGAAACAGTATCGCTCGCGTTTGTATCTTTTTCTGCAACAAATTTATCTGATGCATCAAAATCAACTGCCATAACTTTTTGAGTTACAGTGA
>CAYLXO010000001.1:54665-56288 GCA_964387965.1 uncultured Candidatus Saccharibacteria bacterium | reverse complement strand
ACAAATTTATCTGATGCATCAAAATCAACTGCCATAACTTTTTGAGTTACAGTGACTTTTGCGCTTTCAAACAAAAATGAGAGCGAAAAGACAAATGCGACAAGACAAATACCTGCGACATACCACAATGTATATCGTGGAGAAGACTTCGTTTCAATCGGTTCAAATGGTATCTCGCGCGGCAAAACAGGCGCTGGCTTTTTGGGCGTAGATTTTATCTCTGTAACGGGTTTTTCAGTGCGTGAGATTGGTTTTATATCTTGTAGAATACTTTTTTTAGGCATTTTTCTTAAATAGCGAGATGCAAGCAAGAGCTTCAATCATGACAAACGGATTGCGTGGTACATTTTCTGCAAATGAAAGACGTTCGTGGAAAAGCTCCGCATTTAATTGTAACACTTTAAAATCTTTTTCGGTAAGTGCGTATTGGTGGAATTCTTCGTGAGACGTAAGTTCAACAAACCATGGTGCAATTTCCTGATCAACAGTAAGCAAAATTGTGTCAGGGATAGAAAGTTCATTTGTCATTGCAAGAAGTGTACGTTGAAAAGCGCCAAGCCATTCCGCTTTTGCTTCATCGAGAATTTTTGCGCACATATCTTTCATTGTATTTTCAACTTTTCCTTCCATGTACAACATACAAAGTGTTGCTGACTCCGAAACGGAACGCTTGAGAGCGTGAGAGAGTCTCCGAAGGAGAAAATTTTTACCAATCGGGTATGAAATTGATTGCACTGGAGCTCCATCACGCATTACTGAAACATCAGTAATCTCTCCACCGATATCAAGTAATATGTATGACTCCTTTTGTGGAAGAATATCTCTAGATATAAGAAACGAAGCCGTAAGAAACGTACAAAACATAACTTGTGTGTGTCCGTAAAATGAAGCGAGCGAGTCTTTGATTTTTGTTTGTAGTGTTACTGGAGATACAGCAAGAAACAACGAGAGTTCAAGACTGCTAGCTTTTGCTCCAATAGGAGTATCGTGCGAATACCCATTTAACTTCACAGAAACTGTTTTTGATTCGATAACTGCAAGCGAATCCCCCGCTAAGTGCTTTTCTTTTATTTCATCATCTTCAAATGCCTTTAGCTCTTTTCCAACCATATCATCAAGCATTTGCTTTGTTACAAGAAATGGAATATCACGATTTAGTTTTGCTGTACGTACTTGTGATGCATACCATGGCGATGACAAGAAAACACTTATCTCGTCAGGTTTTCCAAACGAAAGACTTGCCATTTTTTTTAAAGTGACAGAAAGTGCTTTTTGCATTTCACGTTCAAACTGTGCGTATGTAAGGTCAGACAATACAGCAATGTCACTTGAAATTACCGCTTCAATTTTTGGTTTGTCATTTTGATATGTAACAAATGAACCTACCACTGATGTACTACCAACATGCACGACAAGTACGCGTGAAGAATTCGCCTGCTTTTTTGCAAAGTCGAAAATACCCATGCATACAGTATACAGTATTTAATATACTGTATACAGTATACGTTCGGGGATTTATTCAAGTACTGCTTTGATGCGACGTACGCCCTGTGAAGATGCTTCCTCTTTTTGTATTTTGAATGTTCCGAGTTCGCTTGTATTTACAACGTGTGGGCCACCACA
>CAYLXO010000001.1:42340-54565 GCA_964387965.1 uncultured Candidatus Saccharibacteria bacterium | reverse complement strand
GGATATTCTTTTTCGTATTTTTGAATGAGTGCCAAAAGAACGTTTTTTATTACTTGTTCATCTAGATTGAGTTTAAGCGCGCGTACTGTTGCGCGGCGAATCAAACGACGAAGAATATACCCACGGTCTTTATTTCCAGGAAAAACTCCGTCAGAAACCATGAACAATGCGCTGCGAAGATGGTCGACAATGACACGAGCATATATTTCGTTGTATTCAGTCGTATTATCTTTAATGTATGCAAATGCTTTCTCAAAAATATCGGTGTCATATGCAGTTTGCTTCCCTTGCATTACTGCTGTAATACGCTCCAGTCCGGCTCCTGTGTCCACATTTTTCTGCGAGAGTTTTCCAACGACAACATTATCTTTTTTCTCATACTCCATAAACACATCATTCCAAATTTCAATGACGCGTTCTTCTTTGATAGCTTTCACAAATTCTGCATGAGACAAATCGCCTGTCGTACCGCTCATGTCATAAAACATTTCTGTACAAGGACCACACGGACCATTTGGGCCTGGACTCCACCAATTGTCATCAGCTGGAAGCGCATAAATACGATGCTCAGGAATACCTAAGCTCATCCAAATATCTTTTGATTCTTGATCAAAAGGCGCATTGTCATCTCCTTCAAAAATCGTTACGTACAATCGAGAGACATCAAGCCCAAGTCCTTCATCCTTTGAAGTAAGAAATTCATAGCTCCAAGAAATTGCTTCTTTTTTAAAATAATCTCCGAGCGACCAATTGCCGAGCATTTCGAAAAAAGAAAAGTGGCGATTGTCTCCGATATCATCAAGGTCACCGGTGCGTACACACTTTTGCACATCCGCAATACGTGTGCCGTTTGGGTGTTTTTGTCCAAGAAGATATGGTACAAGTGGTTGCATTCCCGCTGTATTAAAGAGTACTGACGGATCGTTCTGAGGAACGAGAGGCGCAGACGGAATAATAGCGTGATTGCGCTTTCTAAAAAACTCCAAAAAACGTGAGCGGATTTCATTTGATGTCATGTAATGGATACTATCAAAAATGCGAGGAAAATTAAAGCGCGCAGGCCGTACGGCCTGCGCGCTTTAAAATCAAAATTATGTACTACTATTTTCAGATTCTTCACCCTGCTCTCTGAACGCAACTTTCTTCACTCCCTGCTCAATCGGATAAAGTGCAAGAAATACAAACAACGTCATAAGAGTAACAAGAAGTGCTGTTGCAAAAAATCCTGCTCCACATGCCATACCGATTCCAGCAGCCACCCAAAGCCCGGAAGCAGTGGTAAGCCCTTTGATACTAGTATCACGAAAGATAATAATTCCTGCTCCCATAAAACCGATACCAGAAATAATCATCGAAGGAATCTGAAGTGGGTCGTTTACAGCAACACCAGTTGGCAAATACTTTGTAATCATCAAATCATTCACGATAACAAAAAGTGATGCACCCATCGCGACAAGCGCATAGGTTCGCATACCTGCTGCCTTATGAGAAATAATTCGCTCTGTTCCAATAATAACTCCGCACAAGAGAGCAACTCCAAGCTTGATAAAAATATCGAGCATAGGACCGCCTGAAAAAATATTGCTTAACATATGGTGGTATTGTACCAAATAATTATGCAACTATTCCACCACCAATACACACATCGTCAGAAAACAACACAATAGATTGCCCTCGTGCTACCAATACTGGTTCGCTAAACGTTACCACTCCATTACTGTAGGTACATGAGAGATATTCTCCATGATATCGAATTTGTGCTGTATAACGAACGCTTTCAGTCGGAGCGTCGTGCACCCATGACATTTTTTCAATTGAAACTGTAGTTGTAGCGTTGGTTTTTGCCTCGTGCGGATTTGGAGAAATAGTTATGGTATTTTCTGAGATATTTTTTGCAACGATATATTGCGGAGCATCATGTGGCGACTTTTTTGTAACAACAAATCCATGACGCTCCCCGAGGGTGAGAAAAAGTGCACCATCATGATGCCCAATGACTTCTCCTTCTTCATTAAGCACAGTACCCCGCTCTAGTGGAATATAGTGTGAGAGAAATTTCTTAAGATCAAGGTCGCCGAGCATACAAATACCCTGACTATCTTTCTTTATCGCATTCGGAAGACCAAACTTTTTTGCAAGTGCACGAACATCTTTTTTCAACAATCCACCTAATGGAAACAATGTATGCGCCAAATCTTCGTGTGTAAGTCTGTATAAAAAGTAAGCCTGATCTTTACTCGAATCTTTTGCAGTGCGAAGCGTACCATCCTCACCAATTCGAGCATAGTGTCCGGTAGCGATATACTCTGCACCTAATTTTTTTGCAAAATCCCAAAATACACCGAACTTAATCTCGCGATTGCACATAACATCTGGGTTTGGTGTTCGGCCTTTTTTATATTCCTCAATCATGTATTCGGCAACACGCTCCTTATATATCGCTTCAGCGTCACATTCATAAAAAGGTATATCAAGAAACGCTGCTACACGCATCGCGTCAAGTCTATCTTCACGAAAACTACATTCGATGAAATCTGGTTGCCACGTACGAATAAAAACGCCAACGACTGTATATCCTTGTTTTTTAAGCAGAAGTGCAGTCACGGCAGAATCTACTCCGCCAGAGAGGCCAACACAGACTATGTTTTTCTTATTTGTACTCACTTTTTCGATACTACAGTGACATTAATTTTCTGAAAAGGAGGAAACAAGCTTTTGCATCAGAAAGCGCTGAGTGTGCACTATGGTTTTCAATCGAAAAATATTTACACAATTCTCCAAGTGAGAAGCGAGTTACATCGGGAGTATTGTGCAATTTTGCATACGCCATTGATACAGTATCTAAGCGATGATAATGCATTGGATTTGGAATACCACATTTTGAAAAAGCCATATCCAAAAATCCTGCATCGAACGAAACATTGTGGGCAACCATAATGCCTCCGGCAACTTTCTGTGCAAATTCTTTCATTGCAACTTCAAGCGTTACGGCATCATTCCAGCCAGTAACGGTGTATCCGTTTATTTTAAGTGAGACAGGATCAGCAACCTCGATATGAAGTGGTCGTATCTTTTGACTCCATTCTTCAACAACAGCAAACTCAGGATTTTCTGTATCGTGCCATGTTTGTTTTACGCGAACAAAACCGATATCAATGAGCTCATGAACTTTCGGATCAAGACCAGTTGTTTCGGTATCGACAAACACAAGATCGGTGCCCTTCATTGCACCACCCACTCTACTGACAGTTTCAATTTTTTGATTTTCTTGTGTCACACCCGTATTATACACCCGTTTCTGCAACTACTTCTTGTTCTTTACCTTTCAAAAATCGAACGAGGTCATCAGCAAAAGCTTTTACTGATGCATCATCGTACAATGTAATCGCATATACCTTTCGTCCAGTTTCTTCAAACTCCTTAATCTTTTTTGCTATTATTTTTTCTTTTTCATCCTCAGGAAGGACATCTGTTTTTGTAAGAAGAATTATTTCATCTTTTTCATCCAATCCTTCACCATATTTTTCAAGCTCGTTTCTGATTTCTTTATATGTTTTCATCATGCCGCCAGTTTGTGCAAGCTCGTTTTCAAACGATACAAGGTGCACAAGTGCTTTTGTACGTTTGATATGACGCAAAAATTTTGTACCAAGACCTTTTCCTTCTGAGGCACCTTCAATAAGTCCAGGAATATCTGCAATCGTATAACCAAAACAATCTCCTAGATTTGGATCGAGTGTTGTAAAGGCGTAGTCACCTACTTTTGCTTTTGCACGTGACAGTGAATTAAGTAATGAAGATTTCCCAGCATTTGGAAGACCGATGAGTCCAGCATCTGCAATAAGCTCAAGTTCAACATAAAAGTCTGCCTCTTGTCCAGGACGACCAGGCGTCCATTCTTTTGGAGCAACATTGATAGAACTTTTAAAATATTCGTTTCCGCGTCCTCCATTTCCACCTGAGAGAACTTTTATTTTTTCTCCTTGTGTAAGAAGTTGAAATTCTTCACCACTGTCGGTGTTTGTAACAATTGCACCAACGGGAAGCTTGATAACAACATCCTCTCCATTTGCTCCATGTAAACTGCGCGAACCTCCCGGCTCTCCGTCCTTTGCTGAAAAGTGCGTAACATGTCGATATTGTGCTAGAAGCTGATTATCGCGCACTGCTTCAATGTACACATCACCACCACGACCACCGTCTCCACCGTTGGGTCCTCCTTTTTCTATAAATTTTTCTCTGCGCCATCGCACCACCCCGTCACCACCCTTACCTGCAGATGCGTGAAAGCGCATTTCGTCTACTAATGCCATAGTAGATACAGATTACTCGATTTTGCGATATTTTGCTAATTCTCAACTGCGAGTTTCGCCAATTTAATAGCACCTTCTTTAGATTTTGCTACAGCAAGAAATCGGCCATTGTGACAAAAAACTGCATCTGGAACACCTGAAACTGTAGCGAGTTCTTCGTCACGAAGCCCTGCCCATTCTACTGGAAATGATTTTCTATTTAAAAAACCGTGACTTGCCTTATGCATACACGAGACATTCCAATTTGGTGAACCAAAACGAGGATGCACTACATACAAGACTTCATCGTATGGAAATAATGTTTCTTGAAATGGACACGCTGTATCAATAATTACAATACGTTTGTCTTCGGCGTTGTTGTACGCATCAAGAACGATGTGTTTTGCAAGTAGCGCATCGTTAGAAATTTTTACTTCTCGGCTTATTATTCCTTTTGCGATTTCAACTAGCTCAAGAAAGGCCTCATCATAGCGAGCAGGATCTTCTTTCCATGTGGGACGATATGTATAGAGAAAACTTTGAAGAGTATATGGGGCTGTCTCGCCTTTTAAGTCGTATAACGAAATGCCGTTATCATCAGCATCGATATGAGAAACGAGACGTCCATCAACACGATTTGCTATTTCTTCATTACCAGAAATGCGCGCGCCGTATTCTTTCCATACCAAACCGAAGGCTGCATACATGATCCCATTTGCACGAGTGCCAGCACCTCCAGGCATATGATGGTCAAATCGTTTTTGGCTCGGATTGTATACACACCCAACGTCAACGACATAATCTGCTTTGTCGATTTTTGCTTGATCACGAGTACGAACAATTTTTACTTTTCCTTTATGTAGCAATGAAACGGTAGCGCATGCGAATATGTCATCAGCATGAAATTTTCCATCGTGCACTGCGATTGTGTATTTTTTTCCAAACATAGATTTACTCTTCAACTTCTCCTGTAGCTAATTCTTCGACTATTTCAATAACGAGTTTAAGTGTGCGGAGCAAGATAATAAATCCAACAATAAACAAAAGCAATATAAAAGTGAAGTATCGGACGTTATGACTCAATGCTTGTGCCGTAGAACTAAAATAATTTCCCAAAACAAACATTCCACCGAGCCAAATGACTGATGAAATAGCTTCAGCTGTACAGTATGTTTTAAAATTTGTTTTTGTATACCCAGCAAAAATAAGCGCAGCGTTGTTTACTCCATAGATAAATTTTGAAATAAAAATTGACCAAAACGGACGCTTCTTATAACTCGGAAGGTAATAAAATACCTTGCGAGAAAAATACTTGAGTAAATGGCTTTTTGGAAATGTTTTACCCAAAAATCTACCAATGTGATATCCAACGATAGTTTTTGCAGTCGCTGCACAAATTGCGACCATTACAGTAGGCCAGAGCGAAAACACTCCCATGTGCACCAAGACCCCAGCAGTTATGAGCGCAAATTCTCCTTCCCAAAATACAGCTAGAAACAATGCTAGGTATGCTAGATATGGATGCGTTGATACAATCGTCGAAAATGGGTGAAAAAGAAAATTCATAGTTAGAAAATTATTTCAAGAATCCAGTTGATGACCGAAACGATAAGTGATCCGATAATAGCTGAAGTAAATGTGGCAATATGAAATCCAGAAATGACATATGTAAGGCTCCATAAAAGCGCGCCGTTTAAAACAATTGAAAACACTCCCATAGTGAGAATGTTTGCAGCGAGCGTCAAAAAGCCGATGATTGGTTTTATTGTGGCGTTAACAAAGTACAAACAAGCACCGACAACAAGCACAACGTACATAGGAGAAAAAACGATTTGGTGTGGCAAAACAATCGACGTTATATAGAGCGCCGCAGAGAGTATAAGCCAATGCCAAATTATTTTCATACGTTACGAATTAAAACAAACTATCTACGACAGTTTTAACTACATTTCCGTCTGCCTTCCCTTTCAAATCTTTCATTACTGCAGCCATGAGCATTCCTTTTTTTGCAGGATCGGTAATACCGAGTTCAGATTGTTTTTGGCGTACCACTTTTTCTACTTCTTCTTGCCCCATCATTTCTGGTAAAAATGTCTCAATGATCGCAAGCTGTGCACGTTCTTCACTAGCAAGATCTTCGCGTCCACCTTTTGTAAACTGCTCAATCGAATCTTTTCGCTGTTTTGAAAGTCGCATTATTACTGCCATCGCCTCTTCATCTGAAATTTCGTCTTGTGGTTTGCGTCCCTTTGCAACAAGTTCGTTTGTAAACGCTGCACTCATTCCTCGAAGTACATCAAGGCGCACAGAATCCTTGGCAAGCATTGCCTCCTTTATCTTTGCTTTTATGTCCTGTTGAATCATAGCCCGATTATACCATGAAGTGATATAATCGGGCTATGAACATAGTATTTTTTGATACCGAGACAACCGGCAATGAAGCCAAGGATTTTTTGTGTCAGATTGCGTGGATGCAAGATGGTGTGATGAATGCAGGTTTGTTTAAACCACCGTTTCCCATTCCTGCTGAAGCATCAGCAATCCATCATATTTCAAACAAAATGGTACACGATAAACCAGCTTTTAAAGATTCAAAAGAATGGCACGAAGTAAAAAAACTTTTTGAAGACAAAGACACGGTCGTCGTTGCTCACAATGCAAAATTTGATCTTGCAATGCTTGCGAAAGAAGACATCATTCCAAAACGATATATTTGTACACTTCGAGTTGCTCGCGCAATGGATCCTGAAGGCAAACTCCCAAACTATCGTTTACAATACTTGCGGTATGCGCTTGACTTAGAAGTAGATCAAGAAGCAGCTGCGCATTCAGCGGATGGTGATGTGCTTGTCCTTGAAAAATTGTACGAACGATTGCTTTTAAAACTATGTGAGACAAAATCAAAAAGCGAAGCAATTCATGAAATGATTGAAATATCTTCTCTTCCATCAATCATTAAAGTATTTCCTTTTGGAAAACATGTCGGCAAAACGGTATCTGATGTAGCCCGAAGCGACCGTGGATACCTTGAATGGCTCCTTGAACAAAAACTCAAAAATCCAAGCGATGAAGAAGACTGGATATACACTCTTGAAGTAACTCTCGGAAAACGCCAATAAAAGGTAAATGGCAATCTAATTATCATTTACCTTATATTGCGTCTTCGACTCGGACGTAGTGAGTCTGAGTACACACTCACCCGCTCCTCGCTAGCCGTAATAAAAAGTTAGCCCCGCATTGTGCGGGGCTTTCTTTAGAAGGATTGTGCTACTAGTACATTGTCTTATGGGCCGGGTTATCGACCATTTGTGCATACACAGCGCTTCCACCCAAACGAAGGATTTCAAGAGCAAGTTCTGGGTCACCAGAATAATACAACTGGGTTGCAAGCGCATGTGCGCGATTTACATTGTACGGATACTTTTGATCCTTAAACATTGTTGCTACTAAACCCTGTCCTACAGGATTTATGTTCGCTTGTGTTCCTTGTTTCATATCTGCAAATTAAAGGGTTAACAAAATTTGATTTAAAATAACATAGTATTACGTAGCCGTCAAGCAACAAGATGCTGACGTTTTTTATTAACTACATTATATACTATACACATGTCAGAATTCTATAAAGGAAAACGTACTCGAAATATTTTCGACCCGAGTGACAAAAAACCGTTTGCGATTTCGCGTTCAAAAATTGATTTGTTTCTTGAATGTCCACGCTGCTTTTATCTCGACCGCAGACTCGGCGTAGGACGTCCACCTGGCTTCCCTTTCAATCTAAACTCGGCTGTTGATGCGCTTCTCAAAAAAGAGTTCGATATTCACCGAGCAAAAGGCAATCCGCATCCACTCATGAAAGCATACAAAATTAAAGCTGTGCCATTCCGGCATGAAGATTTGGATATATGGCGTGAAAATTTCAAAGGAGTTCGCTTCACTCACACCCCCACCAATCTTACTGTCACAGGAGCAGTCGATGATCTTTGGATAAATGACGCAGGTGAAATTCATATCGTCGATTACAAATCAACATCAAAAACAACAGAAGTAAATTTGGATGCAGACTGGCAGATCGGCTACAAACGCCAGATGGAAGTATATCAATGGCTCATGCGACACAACGGATTTACTGTTTCTGATACTGGCTACTTCGTATACTGCAACGGGAAGCAAGACGCTGAAGCCTTTGATGCAAAACTTGAATTCGATATCAAAGTGATTCCTTACAAAGGTGATGACTCATGGGTAGAAGGTACACTGTTTGATATACAACGCTGTCTTCTCTCAGATGAAATTCCTGATTCAGGTGATGATTGTGATTACTGTACATACATACACTCAGCAAGCGAAGTTATAGATGACGTTACATTTTCTAAAAAGATTCACAAAAAGGACTCACTCAAAATTACTGACACAAATACACCAAACACCTTGTTTTAATTCGTACGTCTGTACGGTACAATCACTTTATGCAAACAGCACTATTTATTATTCTTGGTATTGTTCTTGGCGTCACAATCGCCTCTTTGTTACTCCGTAAAAAATCTCCAGCTCGCGACGATACGGGATTCCAGCTTCTTCTCCAGCAAATGAACGAACTTACCCGTACCGTAGATGCGAAGCTTGGCAACTCTACAAAAGAAATAAATGAGGCAATGCGTCACCAATCGAGCGAAGCAGTTAAGATTATTCGCGATGTTACAGAGAAGCTCACCCTCCTTGATGCGACAAACAAGCAAGTTGTCGGTTTTACCGAGCAACTTGAAGAGCTCCAAGATATTTTGAAAAACCCAAAACAACGAGGTATCCTTGGCGAATATTACTTAGAAGCACTTCTTAAAAATGTACTCCCCGCAAATGGATACGAAATGCAGTTTGGATTTCCAGATGGCACCATCGTCGATGCAGCTGTGTTTGTAAAAGACAAAGTTATTCCAGTAGACTCAAAATTCTCTCTAGAAAACTACAACCGCATGGCAAGTGAGCGTGACGCTGACAAAAAAGCAGAATACCAAAAGCAATTCGAAAATGATTTAAAACTTCGAATTATTGAAACATCAAAATATATCAAACCAGAAAATGGCACGATGGATTTTGCATTTATGTTTATCCCCCACGAAGCTATCTATTATGATTTGCTTGTAAACAAAGTAGGAGATGAAGAAAATCTTATTCAACGTGCGGCGAGTAAGTATAAAGTTATTATTGTTTCTCCGACATCATTCCTTGCTTACTTACAGACAGTGCTCCAAGGCCTTCGTGCAATGCAAATTGAAGAAACAGCAAAAGATGTTATCAAACGCGTTGCTGAGCTTGGTAAACATTTGAAATCATACGAAGAGTACAATCAAAAACTCGGTAATTCGCTTTCTACGGTTGTAAGTCACTACAATAATGCTGGAAAAGAATTTAAGAAAATTGATAAAGATGTAATGCGCATCACAGGAAAAACTCCTGAGCTTGAAGCACTCACGCTCGAAAAGCCTCTTCTTGAGGATTAACCCCAAGAAGCATTTTGACACAATATAGTTTTACTGGTACGGTAAGTTTCAATACATAACATTCGTAACTCTTTAAAACTACATACAAGTGGAAAAACAAACTATCGGCATAATTGGCGGAGGAAGCTTCGCTATGGCCAACGCGCTTATTTTGACCCTTAACGGATATAGGGTTCAAATGTATCTTAGAGATACAGAAATTTGTGAAAACTTAAACAATCGAAGACGGAACACAAAGTATTTATCAGAAATTCAGTTCCCTAAAGGAGTGCTGACTGCGACCACAAACATTAATCATGTATTTGAAAATTGCTCCTTCATTATTGTGGCACTACCTTCAGCGTATGTAGAAAACACGCTCGAAGGCCTGTCATCCCATCACTTTCAAGGAAAAATTATTGTATCTGCTGTAAAAGGTATTTTAAAAGAAAGCAACATGCTTTTGAATGACTACCTCGTACAGAAGTTCAATCTTGCGCCTGAACACTACGTAGCCCTTACGGGGCCTTGTCACGCAGAAGAAGTAGCGCAACGTAAAATTGCATTTCTAACTTTTTCAGGACTGGATGCATCACGCACAAAACAGGTTGCAGGAATGTTTGCAAATAAATTCATCAAAACAATCTGCAGTCATGATGTATGGGGCGCACAATTCGCTGCTGCACTTAAGAATGTGTACTCTCTTGGTGCTGGTATTGTACAGGGCATGAACTTGGGTGATAATTTTTTATCAGTTTTTGTTACTGCCTGTAACAAGGAAATGAAGTACTTCCTCGAGGAGCACTTTAAAAAATACCACCCATCAGATGACTGTCCAGTATTTGAAGGGTCGGCGTACCTTGGAGACCTCATTGTGACTGCTTACTCGATATATGGTCGCAATAGACGATTTGGCGACTATGTCGGCAAGGGTTACTCAGTAGAAAGCACTGAGAAAGAAATGGGGATGCTCGCCGAAGGATACTACGCTTCACGCGGAATGCACCATATTTCGCAACAAACAGAAATAGAATTACCTATAGCAACAATCATTTATCAAATGCTCTGGGACCATCTCTCTCGACAAAAGGCTCTGCTGAAGTTTATGAAGCACTTACACATCTAATTTTTTCACTGAATTAAAAGCAGCGCCGAGAATCGGCGCTGTTTGTGCATTTACTTGAACAAATTTTTTACAAATTGTATAAACCCACCTGTATTTTCTACATTCGGCAATTCGGTACTTGTATCAGACTGCTCGGCCTCTGTTATCACCACAACATGCTCCCCATCTTTTACGACCTGATATTGCTCTTTTAAAGCAGCCTCCTGCCCATCACGAGTTTCGAGCGCACTAATTTTATTATTTAGCTCTGTCTCTTTTGCTTGTAGGTTTTGCGCTTGCTTTTCTGCAATTTTCCGCGCATCACTTGCATCAAAACTCTTGTTTACAAGAGAGAATAGCCCCAGTCCAACAAACACAATAAGGAAAAATAACAGGACGACTGTTCCTCGAGAAAAAAAGAGGTGTGCAAACATGTTGGTTTTATTGTTGTACGACATGTGTTATATTGTTTCGGCGAGTATCATTATACAACAAGAATCAAAAGTAACGTATGTCACTATTTTCACGAAAGCATCAGAAAAAAGTCCGCATTATTTGGGGAATTGCATCTATTATCATCATAATCATGATGATTGCCCTCTATATGCCGGTATTGTTCTCATAGTAAAAAACGCCCAGTTATGGGCGTTTTTTATTCAGATCCACGCTGCATCATTTTCAAAAACACGTCGTGTGGAATATTTACCTTTGCTGAATCACGCATACGCGCCTTTCCACGTTTTTGCTTTTCAAGTACTTTCTTTTTTCGGCTTATATCTCCTCCTCCAACAACCTTACTACCAAACATAAGCACGTCTTTTCGAAATGCTTTGATAGTTTTTGATGACAAAATTTTGCCGAGCGCGACACCTTGAACTTTCATTTCATACTGCTGACGAGGGAGAATCGACTGAAGTTTTTCAGTTGCCTGTTCTGCTTCTTCTTGTGCACGTCGTCGTGAAATAACACGAGTAAACGCAGGGACAACTTCGTCTGCAATAACAATATCCATACGTGTTACAGAAGCTGGTCGAAGCCCTGCAATCGTGTACGTAATAGAAGCATATCCGCTCGTAAGACTCTTTAGTTCGTCAAAGAACCCGCGCATCATTTCACGAAGTGGCATTACACTCGTAACAGCTGAACGCCCTTCTCCGAAGGTCTCAGTCTCCCCAACTTCGGCTTCATGTTCGTACAAAAACGGCATAAGGAGCCCGACATATCGTTCGGGAGTGATAATCCGCACGCTTGCCCATGGCTCTTCTACTGAAAGCAAATCTCCGTCGTTCGGAAAAAGATGTGGCGAATATACAGTTTCAACTTTTCCATTTCGCTTTTTAACAACATACGT
>CAYLXO010000001.1:35768-42240 GCA_964387965.1 uncultured Candidatus Saccharibacteria bacterium | reverse complement strand
ACACCTTGGCCTGTTCGCCCTGAAACTTCAAGTACAGTGTCAGGATCAATATCAAGGAGCGTTGCGATTTCAAGTTTTACTTCGTCTGGACGCGCAAGCGGAGAATCAATTTTGGAAACAGCAGGGACAATAACGAGGCCCTCGTTACGAGCTGCCTCAAGTGTAGTAAGTGTTTGGGCTTGAACTCCTTGTGTTGCATCAACAAGCAAAATTGACCCTTCTACGGCTTTAAGTGCACGTGATACTTCGTATGAAAAATCGATATGCCCAGGGGTATCAATAAGATTAAGTTGGTATTTTTCGTTACCAACGGCATGTTCCATGCGTACAGGTTGCATTTTGATCGTAATACCACGCTCTCGCTCGAGTTCCATGTTATCAAGCACCTGATCACGCATTTTGCGCGCTTCGATGGTACCTGTAACCTCAAGCATTCTATCGGCAAGTGTAGACTTGCCGTGGTCGATGTGAGCAATAATTGAAAAGTTTCGAATTTTGTTTAAATCCATCGTGTACGGCCATACTAGCAGAAAAACCTGATTTTAAAAAATGAAATAAGCGTCTATGTGTGTTCGTGTGTCTCAACAGCACCAAGATCTGCTTTCCAAAACTTTTGCTTGAGCGCCCCAATAAGAGCGAAAAATGGCTCGCTTTTTAGAAGCACAAGTACACAAATACCAGCGAGTATGCCAACGATCCCAGCTATTGCTCCTTGTAAAAAGAGTCCGAGAGTTGTATGAGTCTCAAAATACGGCGCAAGTACATTAAGCATGCCATATGCGACAACACCAATCGCAAACGAAGCAGAAATACTTTCAAAAAATGTTCGTTTTATACCGTTGTCTTCTTGTATATATAACTTCTTCAAATCACGATAATGTAAGAAGGCATTTATGATCGTTCCGATTGAGTATGCAAGTGGAAGCATAAGCACTGCTGCTGCAGGATCATCGTCAACTCGAAGTAGCGAAATCATAAAGTAATGAAATGTTGGTGTGTGATTAAACAAATACACAAGCAAAAACGAACAGCCAATGATAATACCGGCTGAAAGTGTATTTATGTAAAGTGGTGTTTTTGTATTATGTGCAGAATAAAAACCACGCACTGTAACCAAAATCATATTCTGAGCAATTATCGAAAGTGAAAATAGTGCAAGACATGCTGCAGTAAGTTTTGTATCACTCCAAGTAAAAGCTCCGCTACCAAGCACTACTCGCACGATTTGTGCACGAAGCACAATAAAGAGTGTTGCAAGTGGCAACGACCAAAAAATAATCTGTCGTATTGAGGACAAAATACAACTTTTCCAACGAGCCATATCCCCTTGAGAGAAAGCTTCTGCAAGCATTGGAAATGATGCTACCGCGTAAGAAATACCAATAATCATTACAGGTACTGTTTCAAGATTGAATGAAAGGTTGAAAATTGAGATTGAACCAGCAGTAAGTGTAGAACCGATTGCCATCACCACAAGAAGCGCCAAACTATTCATTGAAAGACCAAGTGTACGAGGAAGTGAAAGAACAATAACCTCTTTGAGTGTCGTTTTTTTCAAACTCATTGAAAGCTTTGGAGTAAATCCAGCTGCCATTATTGTTGGTACTTGAACAAGCAAATGAAGTACAGCTCCAAGAGCAACACCAAAAGCGAGACCATATACACCAAAGTGTGGGTAAAGAAAAACAAGGCCGATAATTATCCCGAGATTATAAAAGATTGGCGAAAGTGAAAAAATAAAAAACTTTCTCATTAACTGCGTCACAGTCCCGAGCATATTCGACAATCCTAGGAAAATTGGAGAAAGGAGCATGATACGACTAGTCATCACGAGCATAGAAAGTGCTTCGTCAGTAAAACCAGGTGCAACAAGAATTGCAATCTTTTTCATAAATATAAATACGATTGCAGAAACAAGTACAAGCAACAACAAAAAACCAGTGAGCACGTCGTTCAAAAATTGACGTGCTCGCTCCTTGCTATGATTCATCCGCTCAATCAAAAATGGCATAAGTACCGTGATTGAAGCAAGCGATGCTATCGATAAATACAAAAAGTCAGGAATACGGAATGCCGCGTAGTAGATATCGAGCGTTTGTCCTGGACCAATATTGTGAGCAAACATGCGGTCACGCACGAGCCCGAGCAATTGTGACAACAAGGAAAACACACCAAGCAAAATCGCCGCTTCGTGCATCCCATTCCATTTCTGGTTTATTTTTTGAAAAAGTCTTCGTATCATGTGTTACGCAACAATGTTGATGAGTCTTCCAGGAACATAAATAACTTTTTTGGGTTCTCCGCTAACATACGTTTTTATTTTCTCATCAAGTAATGCAAGTTTCGTAACTTCAGCTTCTGTAATTGAACGTGGAACCGTAAGTTCTCCACGGTTTTTACTATTTACCTGAATCATAATTGTGACTGTATCTGATACAAGCTTGTCTGAATTATATTCTGGCCATGACGACAGGTGGATAGATTTCTTTTCTCCAAATTTGCTCCATAACTCTTCTGTAACGTGTGGAGAAAATGGTGCAAGCAACTTCAAAAACGATTTGAAATCTTCTGTCTGTACAGACTCGCTTTTTTCCATTTCGTTCAAGCACATCATAAGCTGAGAAACAGCTGTATTAAAGCCCATGGTCTCAATGTCTTCGCCAACTTTTTTTATCGTCTGATTCAACACTATTTCATATGGTGTGTTTTGTACATTGTCGGCTACCTTGTCCTGCATCTTCCATACGCGCTCAATAAATCTGCGCGGACCTACCATTGAATCAGTGCTCCATACTACAGCTTGGTCAAATGGCCCCATAAACATTTCATAGAGACGAAATGTATCTGCTCCAAATATAGAAATAATGTCGTCCGGATTTACTACATTTCCACGAGATTTCGACATTTTCTCTCCCCCCTCTGCCAAAATCATTCCATGACTTGTGCGCTTTTGGTATGGTTCTTTTGTTGGAACAAGTCCAATGTCGTATAAGAATTTATGCCAAAATCGTGAGTACAAAAGGTGTAGTGTTGTATGCTCCATCCCTCCGTTATACCAGTCGACTGGTGTCCAAAAATCGAGCTTCGTCTTATCTGCAAAGTGTTTTGCATTTTTTGGATCAACATATCGAAGGTAATACCATGAACTTCCTGCCCAGTTCGGCATTGTATCTGTTTCGCGCTTTGCTGGCCCCTTACATGTAGGACATTTTGTATTCACCCATTTTGAAATAACGGCAAGCGGACTCTCACCGTTGTCAGTAGGCATGTATGATTTTACTTTTGGAAGCTTGAGTGGCAATTCTTTTTCTGGAACAGGAACCTCACCACATTTCGGACAATGAACAATAGGAATTGGCTCACCCCAGTATCGCTGACGAGAAAATACCCAGTCACGCAACTTAAATTTTGTAAGTAATATACCACCGAGTTCCTCTGTTATTTTTTTCGAATCAACAAGTGGAGCATCAACGATTTCAAGATTATATTTTTCTGCAAACATTCTATCTCTTTCATCGTGTTGAGGCACACCCATAATCGCACCAGTTCCAAAATCTGGCAGAACGTAATCAGCGACCCAAACGGTAATTAATTTGTGGCTCGCAGGATTAACTGCTTCTATTCCTAAAAGTTGAATTCCTTTTTTATCTTTACCTTCTGCTGTGCGTACAATGTCATTCTTCTTTTTTGCCTCCGAAATATATTTTTCAACTTCATTAAAATTTGAAATTTTATCTTTAAGGTCTTGTATCAATGGATGTTCGGGAGCAATCGCAACAAAAGTCGCGCCAAAGATTGTATCAGCACGAGTTGTAAATATTCTTATTACTTTTCCAATCCCTCTAAGATGAAAGTTTATTTCGCTTCCCTCACTTTTACCAATCCAATTTCTCTGCTGAGTTTTAATTCTTGGGAGAAAATCTACATCATCCAAATCTTTGTCCAACCGATCTGCATACTTTGTAATAGCGAGCATCCACTGCTCCTTTTCTCTTTTTTCTGTAGGAGTTCCACAGCGCTCACATGTACCATTTACTACTTCTTCGTTTGCAAGACCGATTTTATCTTTTGGACACCAATTGATAGTGGTCTTTGCTTTATACGCAAGACCCTTTTTGTAAAACTGCAAAAAAATCCACTGCGTCCATTTGTAATACTTTGGATCGGTTGTATTTATTTCGCGCGACCAGTCAAAACCAAAACCAATAGACTTGAGCTGTTTGCGAAATGTATCAGTATTTTTCTTTGTAACAATCGCTGGTGGTGTACCTGTTTTTATAGCGTACTGCTCAGTCGGTAGACCAAAGGCGTCCCATCCGATTGGATACAGCACACTATACCCTTCCATGCGTCGTTTACGCGAAATAATATCCATCGCGGTATTACTACGGACATGACCAACGTGAAGACCCGCTCCTGATGGATACGGAAATTCTATGAGACCAAAAAATTTTTTACCACTCTTTGATTCCTTTGCGGTATATATTTTCTTTTTTTCCCATTCTTTTTGCCACTTTTTTTCGATTGCTAGATGGTTATATTCTTTCATATGTTAATTAAACTTTTTTACGGCTATATAGATTAGTGCACCCAATGCAACTCCAAGAATAATTACTTTTACCAGATTGTCTGCGTCAGTCCAGTATCGCATTGACGCAATAACAAGTGATAATACTCCTCCCCATGAAAATCCTAGCGACAGAATCAAATTTGAAAGCACGACGCCGAGAATAAGAGATGAGACACCGAGCAGTGAGAGAATTATAAATACATTACGGTTGTAATCTTTTTGTGCCTTACTAAACTCCTGCTGTTTTGTGAAATTCGGATCACAATATCCAACTGCTGGCATTGTTTTTGTTCCTTCTATTACGAGTCGTGTATCTGGATCAGTCCACTGACCTCCAACTTTCAAACAATCTTCTTTATTAGTGATAGGCTCCACTACTTGTGCTTGTGGCATGTACTCTTCGTATGAAGGCTGTTTATATACAAGTGAAAGCGCGTAGTTAAAAAACAGATTGAGGACGACAACGATTCCGAAAATGACTGCCCATTTGACAAACCCTCCTTTTTTATTTGTTGTGCTTTCTGTTGTGTCCATAGAATATAGCTATTATTTTTATATATGTAGTATAATACCACCCAATGACTCCCCGTAAAGCTCCGCCACCTCGAAAGGAAGGCGAATCAAAAATTGAATATATTTCATTTCGAGCAACACGTTGGGTAGGTTCAACCAACTCCCTCATCGTTCATACGATTTTTTTCATCGTATCTTTTTTCCTTTATTTCCTTGGTGTGAACTTTGAAGTCATTCTTCTTACGGTGACAACTCTTGTATCACTCGAAGCAATCTATTTGGCTATCTTTATTCAAATGAGCGTCAATCGTCAAACAAAGCATTTGCGCGAGGTCGCAAGAGATGTCGATGAAATTCAAGAAGACATCGACGAGATTCAAGAAGACATCGACGAGATTCAAGAAGATGTGGACGAAATCCAAGAAGACGTGGAAGAAATCTCAGAATCAGAAGACGACAATAGCTCACACAAACAAAGTCCAGCAGAACGAGAAATGCTAGAAAAAATCGAGCATTCACTCAAAGAACTCGGGAAAGAAATCGCGGAAATGAAGCGACGTGCAAACAACCCAACCAACAAAAGTATTTTGGGCGAATAATATTTAAGCGCGTAGTACTTCAGGCTTTTCGGCAAGTAACGACACGACACGTGACGGCTTGCCTGTTTTTTTGCCTCCAGAAACGTAGAAGTCTACAGTATCGCCAAAATATTTTTTTGCTTCAGCAACTGTCGATGCGGGCTTAAGTCCTTGAGGATTTGCCGATGGTGCAACAAGTGGACCTGTTTTTTTCAAAAAATTCCTAAGTGCGATACTTTTTGGCATACGAAACGCGAGCGATTTTGTCCCGCGGTGTAAATATTCAAATTGTTTTGTACGACACGACACAATAATCGATACTGGTCCTGGCCATGACTTTTCTACATATTTTTTTTGTTCTGGTGAAAGAGTGACATTAAACTTTCTCAAAGAAAGTATGTCTGGTATCAAAATAATAAGTGGCTTGCCCTCATTGCGACCTTTTACGGAATAGATGCGCGCAACACCTTTTCGTGAAAGCGCTTGAGCAACAACTCCGTAGAGTGTATCGGTCGGAAGAATCCCAACTCCCCCTTTTTTGAGCATACGAATAACATCAGTATTCATAGATGTGACCATGCTACCACGAAAATAGCCCCCAGCAAGCTGGGGGCTATTGTGCTCATTGGTTGAGCATTACTTTTTTTTGATTTGATAATGAAAGTGTCTTATTTTTCTTCCATTTGGTCCATCAGTTGATGGACCCTCGATTAGTTTTATATCGTACTTTTCACGATCGTATGTAACTCCTTGAATTGTGATATAACGTTCATCTTTTGCCGGTATTGTAGAAACAATATTCGGACTTTGC
>CAYLXO010000001.1:21572-35668 GCA_964387965.1 uncultured Candidatus Saccharibacteria bacterium | reverse complement strand
TGGCTCGCAGTGCATTTGCAGTCGAATCAAAAACGTAGTGTCTTCGAATCGAATCTGCTGTAGCAAGAGCACGTAATGACTGTACAGTTGAATCTCGTACATGTGCATTCTGAATTGAATCTGCAAGGTGTACCTGCTTGATCGAATCCATACGCGCTGCAAGTAGCGTTGCATCATTTACACGCTTAATTGAATCCTCGTGCTTTTTCTGCAAATGAGCCAATTCTTTCTGTGCTTTTACAGAATCAAGTTTTGCCTGTGCTTCTTTTTTAGCAAATGCAACTGAATCGGCCCTTGCTTTCTTTACCGCAAGCCTACTTGAATCAGCTTTCTTTTTCCTTGCAATTGAATCTGCACGAAGTTCAGTCTTTGACATGCGTAATGTCCGCCTGAAACTATCTGCGGAATAACTTGCCTTTTTAAGAGCAACAATTCCATTATTGGCTTCAATCACAAGTGCATTAGTAGTTGAATCAGCAACATGTTTTTGAATCGAATCTGCCACATGTGCTCGCCATTCTGCATTTTTGGCCGCTTTTGCAATTGCAAGTTGCGCTTTCGCAGTCGAATCAGCTTTGGATGCAAGTTGCGCTTTCTGAACTGAATCAGCCGTTTTAATTTTTTGCATAGAATCGCTTACAAACGCTATTCTACGACTTACACTGTCTTTGTACTTCACAGAATCAAATACAGGTGGGAATGCTGGTTCTCCGTCTTGGAGAATTTTTACAACAACTCTGCCACCTTTTTTCTTTTCTTCTGTGTACGTAACCGCACCTGTAGTTACAGGCTTTACTGGTACTAATTTGGCAAGCTTTCGTTTGTTTGATTCATAAGAAATCATTTCTTTGACTGTTACGTCAAAAGGATCAGCTTCAAGTGAGGTGTTGTTCCCCTCAATTTTGTACCGACCAAACAAAGTGCCATTTTTAACCTGATAATAGATCAGACCTTGTGTTACTTTTCCGTTGTAGTATCCAATACGTAAGTCGTAATTGAACACATCAACATTTTTAGTATTTAGGTACATCACTTGTATCCAGTCACCAGGATTTACCCGTGCGTCAGGACTGCACATTTTTAGAAACATGCTATCTGCATGTTTTTGTTGTGCATTGCCCATAAATCCATAGAATTTATAGACGCTGTCATAGACACTATATTCTTTAGATTCTTTGAGTTGTTTTACACATGGAAGTGTGTCTTCAAAGAATTTTCGAACATATTCGGGTTCGTTTCCAAACCCAAAGGGCATACTACGAACTTCTATGGCCGGATCATTAGTCCGGCGTAGATCGTAGGTGTAATAGAAGCCATAAACATGCTTCACTTGGCCAAATACTTTTTGGCCGAACACCAGGAACAACACTGGCATGATCGCGAACAATAGAATCTGTTTTTTCATAAACGTGTGTTTTATTTTGTTTTAGTTTTTGTTTTTTGGTTGTCTTGACCACCGATACAAGTAGCCGAGACAACCAAAAAACGAGACTGAAACGTTATTTTCAAAGAGACACTAATTAACACTATTCTATCATATTTTGACATTATTGTCAAACAGTTACATTATGAAAAATACCCTTATTTTAAAGGGCATTTTTCGTGAAAACTTGTTGTACTTATATCTTAAATTCAATGACGTCGCCGTCTTTTACGATATACTCTTTTCCTTCCGTTCGTACCTTTCCTTTTGAGCGTGCTTCCCCGTAACTACCTGCATCCAAAAGTTCTTGCCAGTTTATAACTTCTGCACGAATAAATTTGTCCTTAAAATCTGTGTGAATTGCTGTACCTGCAATAGGAGCTGTGCTTCCCTTCTTTATAGTCCAAGCTCGAGATTCATCTTCTCCGGTGGTGAAAAATGTTTCTAGTCCCAATAGTTCATACGCTGCAGTAATAAGATTATCAAATCCAGCTTCGAACACTGGATCAACTTCTACTGATGGTCCCGGAAGCTGAGATTTAATTTCTTTTGCGCTATTTTCACTCGCAGCAGAAACATTGAGACAAAAAAGCATTGGCTTCATTGTAAGAAGATTGAGTTGTTTTACGAGTGGCAATTCTTTTTCATCAAACGAAACAGCGTTTGCCATTGTCTCAGAGAGAAGTGCAGTCTTCAATTTTTCAAGGGCGCCTTCAAGTAATACTGCATCCTTTTCACCACGTCGTGCATCACGCCCATTTGATACGATACGCTTTTCGACTGTTTCAAGGTCTGCAAGAATAAGCTCCATATTGATAACAGCAACATCAGTAAGTGGATCAACTTTGTTTGCTACGTGTATTACATCGTCATCACGAAATGTACGCACCATATGCAAAATGGCATCTGTCTCACGGATATTTGCAAGAAACTTATTTCCAAGCCCTTCCCCTTTTGATGCTCCTGCAACAAGCCCTGCGATATCTACGAATTCAATCGCTACAGGAATAGTTTTTGCAGATTTTGAAAATTCCGAAAGTTTTGTAAGACGATCGTCAGGTACTCCAACTATCCCGACTGATGGGTCGATGGTACAAAATGGATAGTTCTCTGCTGGCACGCCTTTTTTTGTAAGAGCGTTGAAGAGCGTCGACTTTCCGACATTAGGCAACCCAACAATTCCGATTGATAAACTCATAGTATTACTTTTGCATGCCTTGCATGAGAGACATAAGTGGCATGAGTGCTTCACGGTGCTTTGCGATTTGTTCTTTGTGCTTCATCATCACATTCATCATTGCATACTGTTCAGGCATTCCACTTTTCTTTTTTTCTTCGATTTCCTTTTGAATAGCTTCAAAAAGCTCCTTTACCTCTTTGTTCTTTTCAAGCGATTGAAGTGCTTCTGCGATGCTTGGGTCGTTTGCAATTTTGTCAGCCATAAGCTCTGCCTGTTCTTTCGGCATGCCTTTTAGCTGAAGTGTTTTCTTGAGTAAAAATGATTTTAGTGACATAGGGCGAGTATACCCGCATGACGGTTTTTTCGCAAATCACATTCCTCTTCTAGGTATACATGATATACTTAATTGAGTAATGAACATGTTCAACAATATCTCAAATCGAGAAACTCGTATTTTGATAGTTGGTGGTGGTTTTGCTGGTGTGCGAACTGCTCTTGATTTGGCAAAACAACGTATAGCAGGTGTAAAAATTACGCTCGTATCTGACAAGCATCATTTCGAGTACGCACCGGCGCTCTACCGTCTTGCAACGGGACGCTCACCACTTGAAACGTGTATTCCACTCGGCGATATCTTCCCTTCAAATCAACGACAATCTCGCGTCGAGCATGTCGTTGATACAATTATCGGTGGATCACTTAAAGAAAAAGTTATTTTCGGAGAAAGCGGTTCACGCTACCAATACGACTACCTTGTACTCGCACTTGGAGCCGAAACTGCATATTTTAATATTCCTGGAATTAAAGAAAACGCATTTACCTTAAAATCTGTTGCGTCAGCCCTCAAAATAAAAAATCATCTGCACGCGCTGTTTTCTATGAGCAAAGGACTCAGTAAGGGCGCTCTTATGGCTCAGTTTCAATTCGTTGTTGTGGGTGGCGGACCGGCTGGTGTTGAGCTTGCTGGAGAAATTCGTAAATACGCACGTAAGCTTGCTGATATACACAACGTACCAGAAAAATATGTAACGGTAGACATTATTCAAGCTGCACCGCGACTTCTACCAACAATGCCTGAGGAAGTATCACGTAGAGCTATGCATCGTTTAAATAAACTCGGTATCAATATATTGCTCAATAAAGCTGTGACCGGTGAAAATGACAAAGGTGTTGTACTTAAAGATATCCAATTCAACTCAAAAACCATAATATGGACTGCGGGTGTTCGACCATCAAGCGTCTATCAAAAAATTGATGGGCTTACTTTTGATAAAGGTGGGCATATTCTCGTTGATGAAGATTTGCGTGCGCAGGGATTCGATACCGTTTTTGCTGGTGGAGATAGTGCTTCAACACCACATGCTGGTACAGCCCAGACCGCAATTCACGATGGTGGGTACATAGCTCACACTATTGCTCACACACTTAGAAACGAAACGGTCCCCCCATACAAATCTCGCAACAGTGCCTATGTCGTTCCAGTCGGTCCTGGGTGGGCAATATTTACATACAACAGCATTGTCCTATCAGGAAAAGTATTTTGGTGGCTACGTAAACTTATCGATTTGAAGTTTTTACTTTCAATACTTCCTGTCAAAAAAGCTTTTACTGCGTGGCGCGAGGGTGGCGTGTTATCAGAATCATGTCCAACATGCCACAGCGCTGAAGAAGAGAGTAAACTCAATCCACTCTCCTTCCCTTCATTACGAATGTAATTTCTTTTCTATTTGTTTCAGTAATTTTGGAATACATCCAAAATCTTTTTTGAGCGTTTCTCTCATACCTCCGTTATAGAGCGCGGCCGCTGGATGATATAACGGCAAGAAATACTGCGTGTGAATATTTTCGATTTTTGATTCAATAAGTTTTCCATGTGCTTCACTGATTTTAAGCTCGGGGAAAAAATTATTCATTGCATGCCTTCCCAAAAAAACGATAAGTACTGGTTTAATACAATTGAGTTCTGAATATAACCATTCCTTACACGCGTCTTTTTCACTTGGTAGCGGATCACGATTGTTTGGTGGACGATATTTCACACAATTTGTGATGTATACATCGTCTCTCGTAAGACCGATACTTACGAGCATTTCTGCGAGAAACTTTCCTGCAGCACCTACAAACGGCTTACCTTGTATATCTTCATTTTTACCTGGAGCTTCTCCAATAAATACGATTCTCGCGTCTGGGTTACCATCGCCAAATACCGCTTGAGTAGCTGTCATTTTTAACTCGCATGTATTTTTATCGTCCCACGCTTTCTGAAGATCCTGTAGTTGTTTTTTCTTATCCGCATCCATAGTATAATTTCAGCATTATAGATTTTAATTTGGCTAGAAGCTAGTTGCTAGGAGCTAGTCGCAAATTCATGGAAACTCACTATGTGTGCACGGGCGGATGTAATGGTGTCTCAACAACACAGGGTACCTGCCAAGCAACTGATTGTAAGGATCATGGCAAACCTCTAAAAGAATGTCACTGTCAGGATGGCATGCACGAAGGACTTATTACTCCCTGCCTCAATTGTGGAAAGCTGTGCAAAATTGATGGTTCAGGATGTACACCTGAGGCAAAGTAAGTTACCTACAACAAAACCCGCACGAGTGCGGGTTTTGTTTATTCTTCATCTGAAATAATTCGAATAGCATCTGCGATTTTCTTTGTATCGCTTACATCTTGTACCAGCGCATCTGTGGTATCTGGTTCTGTCACGTTGTAGTATCTCATTGCAAAAATACCAATCCCAATGATTCCGACTAAGCCGACGATAAAAAGATATAGTGGCTCACGTTGTGTGTTTTTTGTAGTAGGAACAGCATCGATTACAGTCGCTGATACATCGCCTATGTCATGCCCGACCTCTGTCACTTGATTTTCTTTTTGAGAAATTGTTGGAAGGCTCACAGTAGTAGACACAACGGGCACTCGAGACGTATTAGCAGGACTTTTATGTATATTAAGTTGTGACACGACTGTGCCGTCTGGTAGTAACAGCACTGCCTCTTCTATGGGGACAACAAACCCTGTTACATTTTTCGAAAAAACAATTTTTCTTCCTGCCTGTACAAACATATCGCGTGGAAAAGTAAATTCATGCGAGTCTGCAATAGAATTTGCTTTTAGTATCCAACCTGAAATATCTGTGTCTACATCGGTTGGATTTGAGATTGTGATTGAACCATCGTTACTAATCGTTGATATTGAAATATGTGGCTCTAAAATTGAGAGTGACTTCCGGAGTAAAAATTCAGTATCTTTCATATACACACTACTTTTGTATGAAAAAGTGACAATGTATTCTCCCGAATAGTCGTACGTATGTTGAAAGTCTTCACCGTGTCGTGGTGTATACTCTGCCCCATCTCCGAAAGAAATATGATACACACCACTTGAACGTGGACTTCCATCATATCCGTACAATTCTACTTTAAACGAAACAGGGATATGCGACATGCCTTGTTCAGACATCGTAAGCACTCCTTTTAAAGTAGGAATATCGACAGCTTTCGTCGAAGTGTCTTTTTGTGTGCTACCACCACCTGTATCAGTAGTTGTGCTTGTAGAAGAAGTCGTACCTGTACCTATTGTTGGAGTGGCACTTATCCATGTGTTATCACTTGTTCGTTGTAGTGAATTTCCATCTCCACTCGCACCTTGAGTGCTTGTATAGGTAACTGAATCTAGAATGTTGCCGTCCCCATCTATGATTTTGACCGTATCTCCATCATTACCAAGACTCATTGTCGTATCTATTACCGTACCTGTAAATGTAGGATTATCAGTCATAAATACGTCGGCATTACCTGCAATAATAAAAAATTCTTGTGCTGGTATTGTAAACGAGCCATGTGCGGGAGTAGAGGCAAAAACATGGTTACTTCCATCGTTAAAACGATAACTTCCTGTACCTGTACCTCCTACAAGTGTAATAGGCGAGCTCCCGCTATTTTGTATTTCAATCCATTCGTGATCTGCATCAGTACCAGAAACGTCGTACATAATTTCGGTTATGCGTAAAGAACTCTCAGCCCGCATCGAAAACGGAAGGGCGCCAATACAAAACGCCAAAGCAATCAATATTGTTTTGGCGTTTTGAGTACTCATTCTTGGAGAATATTACGGAGCACATTTTCTGGTACTTCTTTTATTTCCTTTACCTTTGGCTCGTTATTTGGAGTTGGTATTTTTTCGGGAGATTCATGTGGTATTTCTTTTTTTGCCTCTTCCTTCTTCACCTCTTGTACTTCTGGCGCTTCATGTACAGGAATATGATGAAAGACTTCAGGTGTTGGAGTTACTGTCTCAGATGCAGTATTAGGTGGCACCACATCAGGCACAGGCTGTTTGCGAGCTTTTGCAATAGCATCAGCGAGCGCAGACACTTTTTGTGTTGACGCCTCTTTCGTAAATAGTTTTGGTTTTAATTGCTGGCTACTTTCAGAAAGTGGTTCAGGTTTTTTAAGTGATGAGAGTGATATTGTTTCCTTTTTTTCAACTACCTGTTTTTTCTCTACGTTTTCTGTTCCTTCTTTCTTTTCTTCCTCCCCTCCAATTTTAATATTTTTGTTGATGACATCTCCGAGTGCTTCTTTTAAAATATTTTGAAGCCCAGCATGGTCAGGTGAAGTGCGTTCCTTTGGTGGACGCATATTACGTACACGGGCAACAGGCATACTTTCTTTTTGCGCCTCTTGTGTCGTTTGAGTCTCAGTCTGTCTTGATTGTTCGACAGGGTTTGGTTTTTTTACATCTGGCTTTCCACCAAATAATTTGCTCTTATAACTCTGCAATGCAAAATTCATCTTCTTTTGTGGAGCTTTATGCTCAACAGGCGGTGTTACAAATCGGCCTACTTTTGATGAGCCTTCTTCAGCAAATTCAATACCAAGACTCGCAAGTGCATCGTATGACTGCGGTCGCAAGCTTGAACTGCGTGTACCTTTGATCGGCTTCATTTCACCAGACTTAATTTTGGCAATACAGTCTTTACAGTACACTGGACGCCCCTCTTCTGGCTCAAATGGAACCATAGTTTCTTTGCCACAAGACGAACATGTCGCTTTAAACTTCCCTTCCTGTCCAAGACCAACAAGCATTCCTGACCAATCGTTAATTTCCTTTTCAACTGTATCTCGAGGACGAGCGTACAATTTTCGTGAGCTTTCAATGATTTCCTGTCCGACGTTACTATCAGCTGGAATTTTGAATGGTGGAAGCGTCTTTGCAGAAAATGGACGTGATGTAACACCATCCACCATAAGCTTGAGGTATATAGTGTAGTTTGGAAGGTTTACCAAATCTTCGATTGTAAATTCCGGAGAAAATTCTGGCTCCAAAAATTCAGCGTCAGCTGCGCCAACACGAAAAATGATCATAGTTCCGACGTTACCGAACACGGCATCACGCACAGCCTCACTATCTTTTGTGACAAGCTGAGCAATGTATTGGTGCGCAAGCGTAAGATTTAGACGGTATTTACGAGCTTCAGAAAGAATAGAAGCAAAAGAATCTGTAACGAAGTTTTGAAATTCGTCGACATACAAATAAAAGTCCTTACGATCATCTTCAGGAATACGAACACGCTCCATCGCTGCAAGTTGGAGCTTTGTGATAAGCATTCCACCCAAAAGCGCAGAGTTGTCTTCACCAATACGTCCTTTTGACACGTTGACCAAGAAAATCTTCCCAGAGTTCATCATGTCGAACATGTCGATAGTAGACTTCGCTTGTCCAACAACATTACGAACAATGGAAGTTGAGAGGAATTGTCCAACTTTGTTTTGAATAGGTGCAATCGCTTCGTTACGGTATTGATCTCGCCAGGTTTCGTATTCGTGAACCCAGAATGCTTTAATCACTGGATCTTTCAAATTACTAATCACAACCTGACGATAGTCCTTGTCCACAAGAAGACGTGGAATACCGAGAAGCGTCGAGCCTGGAGTGTCTGCAAGCGCAAGAATAGCGTTGTTTAGGATGTATTCCATACGCGCTGACCACGCATTTGCCCAAATCTTTGTGAAGATTCCCATAAGACCTGAAGCCACCAAGTGCTTGTATTTTGGATCATCAATTTGAAGCACATTGAATCCGATATGGTATTCAGTATCAGCTGGGTTGAAATAAATAACATCTTTCACACGATGAGCAGGAATAGTCGATAGAATAGATTCAACAAGTTCTCCGTGTGGATCGACAACACAAACACCCTCACCATTCCAGATGTTTTGAACAATCATATTTCCGAGGAGTGCAGATTTTCCGGAACCGGATTTTCCAAGCACGTACATATGCTGACGCCGGTCTTTGCGTTTTATACCGAAAGTTTGTTCGTTCTTACGAAAATTTGTTTTCGCGAGATACGTAATATTTTTATTAAAGGCAACCCCCTCGGGGAGGAAATCCATATACTACAAGTATACACCTAGACCAAAGTCAATGCTAGATGACTTCCTTCTGATAACAACTCTCGCAATAAATAATCTCAGGGCGTTCTGGGGCGTAACTAGTCTCAAATTCGTTCTGACACTTACCGTCGTGTCCATGACTTCCCTCTTCACACATGCAAGATCGATGCCAAAGATCATGAGGGTTATTATACTTTAGTAATTCAAAATATCTTGCAGCAGGTGATTTTCTAGGCAGTGGAACTTTAAGACGTTTGTATAACGCAAGCTCGATCGGTATAACTCTAAACGCACCAGGTGAATAATCCTGACTTGAATCAGCACATTCAATTACTTCATTTACAATTGAATCCGGAATGTCATTAATGTTATCTGGTATGTCTTCTACTTTTAACGTAATTGGATATTTGCTTTTTTCTTTATCACGCCATGTATAACCCTTATTTAGCACTTCATTTTTTGGTAAAGGAAAAAATTCTTCTGCGGGTGTTTCATTATATGCAAAAGGAGAAAGCTCCGGTGGAAAAAATTCTCCGAATTTATATTCGTTATGAACAACATCTATATAAGGCATTTCATTCATTTGCGCAATGATTTTTGGCAATAATTCTTCGTATTCTTCTTTTGTATATTGTTTATTTAAAATACAATATTTTTTGTTGCTCAAACTTACACACCCAAAACAATTGCTAGATTTATTGCAAAACAGTGAATAATACATATCTGAACTCGTCCATGTCATAGCGCACATAAACAGTCTTTGAGCATTTTCACCGGAAGCAGTAGTCTCATAGCTCATCTCGTAATTCACACCACCTGCATAAACGTCGTAGCACGAGCTCATGTTTGAAAACGCATATGCACAATATTTACAATCTTCAACCTTGTTTGCAACATCAAAACAATAATGACAATTTTTTGCATGATGGATATAATCTCCACTAACATTTTGGGACAGTAATATATCTGCAAATTTTCTTGGATATTTAATCGTCATTTCAAAAAATAATTTGAGGTTATTTTTCTGGGTTTGATATGAACCGTTAACATAAGATTTTATTTTTTCTTTATACTCCTCCTTGGAATATTGGACATTGAAAATACAATTTGATTTGTTTCGTAATCCCACACATCCATAACAATCCTGACAGTTGTGACAATCCCACATTAAATGCGACTTTATACAGCTGAATGAGAAATACACGTTACTTGATTCATAGCACCCCGTAGACCTGTAAGAATTTGCACAAGCTTCCATATTTTCGCACCCTTCAAGATTTATTGAGTTTTTACTTTTAAGCGTTCTGTGTAAATACGCACAATCTTCGTTTATATCGCTAGCAAATGCCAAATAACAATTTTTTGATTGATACGTAAAATTACAGTAATCACTGTTACTTATCTGAACATTAGTAGCATGAGGAACTGGAACTTTTTGTATAAGTTCTTTTAATTGCTCAAAAAATGGCTTGGAAAAATCGTATTCCTGCCCATACACAATAGGATCCCATTTATCTCCCCACCAATACTTTTCTTCATAAACTGGGGTTTTTATATCTGGATGATAGTTGGATAATAAAACTTTTTCCCCGTTTTCAGTAACACAATTTCTTTTATATAAATTGCGTTCGTTTCTCCACATTAATCTGCGTATTAGCCTACATTCAGGACAAAAAGTAGGTGGCGGAACTTGAATTTTTTCGTAGAAAGAAAAATCTTCTGAGTCTATCGTGAACTCGTGCTTACAATTCTGACAATTTCTGTTTTCTGAGTTCATGATATTTCTACTTACTACTATCTACTAACTACTAACAACTTACTAGATTAGTGGCTCTGCGACTTCCTCTGCTTTCGCTGGTTCGTTTGATTGATTCGGTATTGCATTCCCTGAACTATCATCTTTTCGAGCAGTACGCATAATCGCAGCCTTTTCTTGAGCCGAACGAATAATTGTAGACTCTTCTTCCTGAATGAGGCGCTTTGCTTCATCAGCAGAAATAGCATATTTCTGTCGAGAAAGTTCAATTATTTTTTCACGATTTGATGGATATGGTGGTGGAAGCACCTTTAGTGTTTCAGCTGAAAAGGGATCGTATGATTCCCCGTCTATCGTCATTTTGACATAAAATTCACCCACTCCTAGGTTAATCATGTCTTTTACGTCAAACACTGGTGCAAAGTCAGATTTGAGCTTTACAGCGTCCTCTCCACCCACGCGGAAACAAATCATTGATCCCACGTTTCCAAGCACCGCTGCTTCAACCTTTTCGGGAATTTGTCCTACGTACTGGTGTGCAACAGTAAGGTTGATACCGTACTTACGAGCTTCAGAAAGAATATTTTCGAACGTTTCTGTCACAACATTTTGGAACTCATCCACATACAAATAAAAATCGAGGCGCTTTTCTTGAGGAAGCTTTGCACGTGCCATTCCTGCTTGCTTAATTTTGGTCAAAAACATTGAGCCGAAAAATGACGCATTTTCTTCTCCGATCTTTCCTTTACAAATATTGATAAGCAAAATTTTCTGCTCGTTCATAATATCTTCCAAATTAATTTTGTTGGTTTTCTGACCAAAGATATTACGAAGCATCGGATCAGACAAAAATTGCCCGAGCTTGTTCACAAGCGGGATAATCGCATCTGTATCAAATTTTTCTGACCAGTCGGCGAATTCAATCGCCCAGAATCTCTTTACCATATCATCTTCGATATATTCCACTACCTTTTGACGGTAGTTACGGTCAGTAAGCATGGAAATCATTCCACGCATTGTTGCGTGCGGATAGTCGAGAAGTGCGAGCGTCGTAAAACGAAACACGTGCTCAAGACGTGGAGTCCAGTTTGCACCGAATTGCTTTTCGAGCACTTCAATGAGTCCTTGTGTCAATTGGTGTTTAAAATTTGGATCCACATTTTGAAGTGGATTGAACGAAGCAGGAAAATCAACATCAGATGGATCAATGATACAGACATCATCAATACGGTTTTCTGGGACAGAAGCAAGAATGTCATCAATAAAGTCACCGTGTGGGTCGATAACACACACACCATGCCCATACGCAATATCTTGGCGTACAAAAAGCTCTTGAAGTTTTGACTTCCCTACTCCAGATTTTCCAACAATGTATAAGTGTCGTCTTCGGTCTACACGTTTGATTCCGAAAATAAATTTCTTTTCTTCAAGTGCTGCGACGTAATTGGTACGTCCAATAAACGAGACTTCACTCGGATCAACTGTTCCATACGCTGGCAACTCCGATGGAGGTGGAGCGTACTTAATAATTTGGACTTTATCTTTTCGGACCATGATAAAAAGGCGTAATCACTACTTGTACAGTATACATAAATAATTGATTTAAAGGCAGTGGATTTTTCTCTAATTCGATTGACTTTTATCACATTTTATGGTAATATATAATAAATATTCTAAACTTAAATTGTTGTTTATGGAAAAAAATTATTTCACAAGTTTATTTAATACCACATGGAAAGTGGCTATAGCCTGTTGCTTATATATGGCATTCCCTATTGCAATCAACAACAAGGGTGGCCTAGATAGCGGTATAGCTATTGGTATCTTATGTTTTTGTTATATGTTCGCGCAGAGCATGCTTAACAGCACAAAGTTTGTGCTTACATGGTGGCCGAACATACTTGCTTTTTTGATAAGTCTAATATTTTTTGTATGGAAAAACGATATTTTCAATAGTTGTCACCTTGTAGGATTGATACTTGGAACTATCAGCGGATGCATTGTCCGCGCAAAATACAAAGAACAAATTATATCGGAAGGCTGGTAAAATTATCTAATTTCGTTATCGAAATTAAAAACCTCGCTCAAAATGAGCGAGGTTTTTAATTTTTATTAATACCCCATCTGCTTCGCGATTCGTTCAAGCGCTACAATAAAGGCGCTTCGTCGCAAATCTGTCTTTACAGCAACTGACTTTTCGTAAATTGCGAGAGATTCGCGATTTAGAATTTCAAGAAGCTTTGCGTTTACATCAGTTTCACTCCAGTGCTCACCCTTGAGGTTTTGTTCCCATTCAAATGTTGAAACAGTAACACCTCCTGAGTTTGCAAGAATGTCTGGCACGACAGGAATTCCACGGTCATACAATATTTCATCTGCTTCTGGTGTAATAGGTCCGTTTGCAAGTTCGAGTACAAACTTTGCTTTGATATGTGGTGCATTATCAAATGTGATTTGATTTTCAAGCGCGCTTGGAATCAAAATATCACATGGAAGTTCTAGCAACTCTTTGTTTGTAACTGTGCGAGTGCCAGGAAATCCTTCGAGTGTTCCTTTTTCTTTTTTCCAATTTTCAAGAGCTGTGATATCAAGACCAGCTTCATTTACCACACCGCCCTTTGAATCAGAAATTGCAATTACTTTGTATCCATTGTCTGTGAAAATATGTGCAGCGTGTCCTCCAACGTTTCCAAAACCTTGCACAACAACTGTTGCTCCTGGTGCGATGCCGTATTTGGGTGCAAGTGCATTGAAGACATACCATCCACCCATTCCAGTTGCAGCACCACGTCCTTCTGATCCGCCATTATCGAGTGCTTTACCTGTAAATGTTGCCTTTGTCTTGTCCCCAGTAATTTTTTCAAATTCATCTACCATCCAACCCATTATTTCTGGAGTGGTGTTTACATCTGGAGCTGGCACATCTTTTTGTGGTCCAAGAATATCTGCCATACCACGAGCCCATCCACGAGAAAGACGTTCGAGCTCAGCTTTTGAAAGTTTCTTAGGATCAACTGTAACACCTCCCTTTCCTCCACCCATTGGAATATTTGCTACTGCACACTTAAGTGACATCCAGAAAGCGAGCGCCTTAACTTCGTTGATGTCAGTGTCGTGATGGAAGCGAATTCCACCTTTGTATGGACCACGAGCATTGTTGTGTTCTACACGATATCCCTCGTATACATTGAGAGACCCATCATCCATCGTAACTGGGATAGAAATGCGTACCTCTCGATTTGGAGACGAAATCTGCTTAATAAAAGCCTCTGGGAAAGGCTGAACATCAATTGCTCGCTTTAATTGAGAGAGAGCGTTCTCGAATGGGTT
>CAYLXO010000001.1:0-21472 GCA_964387965.1 uncultured Candidatus Saccharibacteria bacterium | reverse complement strand
AAGGCTGAACATCAATTGCTCGCTTTAATTGAGAGAGAGCGTTCTCGAATGGGTTGGACATACTAAATAGAGGTCTACTTAATTTATATTAATGCCCGCCATTCTACTCTAAAATGACCTTTTTTCAAAGGGTTATAAATTAAAAAGCCGGCTAAAATGTTTAGCCGGCCCAATAAATGTGATAGCGGATGAATTAATAAATTATCCTGTACCTGTTCCATGCTGCATAGATCATGCAACAGACGCCTGCGCCAGCTGAACCTATAGCCAGATACATATTGTTGATTAGCTGATCTGACGTATATAGCTGAGGGTGAAAAATGGTGGTATCTGCGATTATCGCAGCAAACAAGAAAAGCAGGACATACCCGCAAAAAACTGATGATTTCATAAAAGAAAATTGAAGTTAAAAAATAATTCCTTTAAAGGCCCTAAAGCTACTAAAGGAATTATTTTTCTCTTCTTTTATTTATATTATATCATAAAATTGGTACATTTGTCAATGTACCATAAAACCTTTAAATTCGAGGTTTTTAAGGCAGAGCATTCGTCTGCTGGGCACACGGCTTCAGCGAGTCACAGTGTGAATGTTTTAGAGACTCGCGCAGGCCGACTGGGCCGAGTGTAGCAAAATTTCAGCAGAAATTTATGGGTGTATCTAAAACATTCGCACCTGCGAGCCTATTCCCACTCCATCGTTGCCGGTGGCTTGTTTGTGATGTCGTAAACAACACGATTGATTTCTTTGATTTCGTTTGTAAGGCGTGTAGAAATACGCTCCAAAATTTCGTACGGAAGTTTTGCAAATGATGCACTCATTGCATCACGAGATTCAACAATACGAAGTACTAATGGATGACGATATGAGCGTTCATCGCCTGATATTCCAACAGACTGCACAGGAAGAAAGACAGCAAAACTCATCCAGATATCTTTCCAGTGTTTTGTGTTCTTAAGTTCGTCTTCGATGATTGCCCCTGCCTTTCGGACAATTTCTGTGCGTTCAGGTGTAACTTCACCAATAATACGGATAGCGAGACCTGGCCCTGGGAATACCTGACGGCTGGTAATAAATGCTGGAAGCTTCAATTGTTTTGCAAGTGCACGAACTTCGTCTTTGTATAAGTCACGAAGTGGCTCGTACAATTTAAGTCCCAAATCTTTTGGAAGACCTCCGACGTTGTGGTGACTTTTAATATTTGAAGAGTGTTTTGTAAGACCTGACTCAATGCGATCAGAATAAATCGTGCCTTGAATAAGCCATGCAGATTTTGTTTTCTTTGCTTCTCGTTCAAAAATACGTACAAAAAGCTCGCCAATTATTTTTCGCTTTGTCTCTGGATCAGTCACACCCTTAAGAGCTTGAAAATATTCTTTTGATGCGTCTACAACAACGAGCTTCATTCCCGTTTTGCCAAAAGCCTCACGAACATACTTTGTCTCCCCTTCACGCATAAGTCCCGTATCAACATACACAGCTGTAAGATTTGCTCCAATGGCACGTGCAACAAGCGCTGCAGCAACTGAAGAATCAACTCCGCCAGAAAGTCCAATGACTGCCTTCTCATTACCCATAGTATCTTTTGCTTCTTTGATTGTTTCTTTCAAAAGATTTGCAGATGTATACGATGCTTTTGCTTTACAAATTTTCTTTGCGAAGTTTTCGAGCATTTTTGTACCGTTCGGAGTATGACTTACCTCAGGGTGAAATTGTACACCACTACGCATATTATCTTTGCTTGCATACGCAGCGATTTGAGTCTTGTGAGTAGTTTTTCCAATCACCGAAAATCCTGCAGGCATATTTGTAACAAGATCCTTGTGGTTCATCCAGATATCTTCTTTAGCTTTAAGGCCAGCAAAAATTCCTGTCTTTTTGGTGACAGAAAGCTTCATTGGTCCATATTCACCAATCTTTCCATTCTCTACTTTTCCACCAACCTGCTGTGCCAAAAGCTGGTGACCATAACAAATTCCCATAATTGGGATTGGGAGCTTAAAAATTTCTTTATCAAATTCTGGAGCATCTTTTTCATACACTGAACGAGCACCTCCAGAAAGAATAAGACCCTTTACGTGAGGACGAGCGAGTATCTCCTTAGCTGAATAGTCAGAATGAAGAACTTCTGCATAAAAACCAAGATCTCGTAAACGACGAGAAATAAGGTGGCATGACTGCCCCCCAAAATCGAGAATTAGAATAGTATCCATAGAAAGATAATACAGGCAAAGGCCAATTTTGGCAAAAAATATAGATTATGCTTTCTGCTCAAATTTTCTGCTTTCTACATACAAGGAACACACAACACCGACAGTAATCAAACAAAAATACCCTATCATTAAAGTCTTGTAGCCAACCGGTGATGAGTCAAGAACCCCAAGCGCACAAACAGAAAGCCAAGAAATAACGGAAATAGCGCCTCCAGTAAAGGCTACCTTTCTGAAGGTTGATTCTTTTTTTGAAGTAAAAAAACCTGGTCGTAAAAGATGCTTCCAGACAGACAGATTAAGAACTATGCCGTTTACAACGAGGACGATAAGTATCGAAATCTTAGCAAGAAATTTTGATGACTCCATATATCGAGCAGGATCACTGAAAAAAATAACAATTCCAGATATCGAAATAATGGCGAGGCTAACCCAAACAACTCGAGAAAGAATTTCGAGTGTTTTTTGTTCTGTCATGTTTAATTTTTTATCCTTTGCAAAAAACGTGAAAAGAATATCTGAAACAAGAGCGGCCCCCATCCCAATCACAACCGAAATGACATGTATTATCGTTGCAGGAATTTTAACCAAAGAAAAAAATGTAACCGCTGTATCCATGCTTATTATGAGGTAATTAGTTTCAAACGCTTCTTTGATTTAAAGAAAAAGTATCCGATAACAATAAACATTGAAACTGGAGAAACCCATTCAGGAATATGAATACCAAAGGCACCGAGCACCATGATAAGTGACAATATTCCAATCGCGTACATTGCACCGTTTTTTAGAAACACATATTTTTTGATACGGTCAATATTTTTTACGGTAAGTTCTCGCAATACGAAGGCGCCAATTCCGTTACCAATAAGGATATACGGAACTGAAAGTGTAAACGCAAATGCACCAAGCACACCATCGATAGAAAACGATGTATCAATCACCTCTAGATATAGAATCTTAGAAAGATCAGAACGAGATACTTTTCCATGTATGAGTTCTTCTTCTGCTTTTTCAGCGTTTTGTTTAAAACCATGCATGATGAAAAATACAGTAGATCCAATAACAGCCCCGAATGCCATAATTGGATTTGTCTTAAGTGCATACCAAACTGTAACAGCAAGAATAATAGATACTACAGCGTAAAACCAAATTCCATTCTTTTGAAAGAATTTTTCGTGTCTAAGGCCGATATTTTTTGGCTCAAGAAATAACCAGTGCAAAAATAGAAATACAAGAAAAATACCTCCCCCGGCCAATAGAAGTGGTGCTGACTGAGCAATTGACTCTGCAACTCGAGGATCGTTTGAAAATGTTGCAGTTAGTGCTCCAAGAGGTCCAAGGGTTGGGTTTGTCGCCCAAATTATTACCCATGGTAAAAGTCCACGGACAACAAAAACTGCGAACAAAAAACCCCACAACAAAAACCATCGGCGAGCTTTTGGGCTCATAGTATGAAGAACTTCTGCATTTATAACTGCATTATCGATACTTGATACGATTTCGAATAACGCGAGCCCAGCAATAATAAGAATGGTGTTTAAAATATGCATATTTTGGTTAAACTTTTTCTACGTAATACTCATTTTTCATTGAGTGATATTTTCGATATTTATGGATAAACGCTATTAATACAATGAGTACTATAAGACCGAGTGATCCCATCAGTACTACTGGCATCATAAGAATGCGTAGAATGCGATGCCAGAGAGTTTCAATCACTGGGATACTTATGGTTTCGGATGGATTACTTACAGTACCGTCAGCAAGAACAACTCGTGCTCCAATTGCATATGTACCATACAAGAGGCGGTCTTTATACGCAAATGTGAATCTTCCAGCATGATCACTCGTAACAACTCCGCGTAGAGGTTCACCAATTACTTGTGAGACCCCATTATCAAACAAACCATTCTTTACAGTTACAGAACGAACCATTTCAATTTCTACGTTTGTATCAGGATATGTTGTTCCACGAATAACCAAAAAGTCGCCTTCTACTAGAGATTTTTCATATGAGGTAATGACTGGTGGATCAAGGTGTGTAATTTCGAATGTACCAGTTGTCTCAATCATATTTTTTGCCTTATCATATGCGCGGACTGTATATGTATGTGTGCCACGTAGAAGTGTAGCTGTTTCAAAGGTTGCTGTATTATTTTCAGCAGTTACAAATTTTTCTTCACCTCCATCAATCGAGATTCCAAATCCAGAAATTCCTGAGAGTGCATCTTCAGCATAAAGCTCAAGCTTTTTAAACGCATCATCGCCGGCGTTCAATTCTTTTACTGTAACAATAGTCGGTGCTGTTCCATCAATCTGAGTTTTAAAATGTGCTACAGGACCCACGCCACTTGCGGTTTTAAATCGCACATGTGTGTACCACACACCATCACGTAATGTTGGAGTAAGTCGGCTTTTTACAAGTCCAAAAAAAGCATACGGTAATCCATTTGGATTTGCATTTGTGGTATACGATACATCAGTAACACCTGCAGGTAATTGCCAATCAACTTCCGCTACTCGCACTCCATACCAAGCATCAGAGTCTGGATGTGTTACAGACGAAAGTATTGGTGTGGTTGTTACAACTTCTGGTTCAACTTTTTTCCCCGTTATGGTAAACGACGCAGTGCCACTTCCTTCTAATACAGATGTCCCCTGACCATCATTTGCGAGTACTGATGACGAAGAAAATTTGAGGTTTGCTGTTCCAGGTGCAATTGCTTTAAATGTAAGTACCACTATTTTACCTGCGGCTCCTGTATATCCTGGATCCACTGTAATCCCTTCAAATCGTGCATCTCCTGCACTTCCGTTTGGTTCAGATGACCAAAAATTTACGATAGAACCCGCCTTTGAGACACTCAAAAGGGACAAAACATTCGTCGGATATGCAACATCACCAGAGTATGCATTCACTGCTTGTGTTGGAGAACTTACAAGTACACTTACAGTAAATGTCTGCCCCACCGTAAATGTTCCTGCGGATGGATAAAAGGCAAGTGTTGCAGCAAAAGTTGTTTTTGCAACAAATACTGTAACAAATAGTGCGATGAATATAAATGACTTCAAAAATTTCATGATTTTTTATACTTCTTCATCTTATTATGATAGATGAGGTACAGAACTACAAGCACAAGAAGGAAAAGTCCGAGCGGGATAAGTACAAATGTTGGTTCAAATGGAATTTGATTTCCAGACACAATTTCAATTACATAATTTCCAGCAAGGTCGGTTGCTTTCACACGAATATCACTACGAAGAGACTGGTCAGTAAGTTTGTATGGACTGTCCGCACGCACCCAATCATTTTCACCTTCACGCACTTCATAATGATCTATTCCACTACCCTTATCTACTGTAGAAAAGAAAAGAGTATACGCACCATCATAAATATCGGGACTAGTCGAAACAATTGGAGTGAAATGTTCTGGTGGTGTTGTATCATTGAATGCAACTTTGTTCCCAGAGCCCCTTGGCAAAATAGTAAGCGTAAACGGCAGGCTTGAAAGATTTGTTTCTGTGCCAAGAGAATCATTTAAATATATATGCGAATCTGAAAATGACAGTGTTGCAGATCCTTCGCTTTTTGCTGCAAAAACAAGCGTCATAATTTGCGCTGGCAAGTGAGCATTTGTACTTGGATCGATAACACTTTCATATCCCCCAGGCATTATCCCTGAAAAAGTTACCGAATTACCTGAAATAACGGGCGTATCAATCCATGATGTAACAATTGAATTTGCGGTCTCTACTCGAAGAAGTGAGAGCGAACTATCAGAAAAAAGAATATCTCCAGCAATTGTGTTTACAGTGACTCCTTCTGTATCAAGATTGAGGTCAACCTTAAACTCGTCACCAACTCCGATTAAATCAATCGGTGGTTTGAAATACAGACTTGGTTTTTGCGCATATGCTGAAAAACCATAACTTAAGCAGATAAGTCCAAATACTATACCTAAAATTGTTTTTGATGATTGTCGCATAATTTATCCTGTCCAATAATACGCCATAATTGAGAAGTCCACGAAAGTAATTTTACCATCTTTATTCAAATCTATCCGTGGTGGAAATGTTTTTTTCTTGTACCAATACGCGATGATTGAAAAATCAATAAGATTCACTCGGCAATCATTATTAAAATCACCTTTTATAAGCGGGCAATCAGAATCATTTTTTATGTTTTCGTCGCCGACAGTAAACGTGAGTGCTTTTCCATACGAACTTACTTCATTTGTTGGAACGATTTCAGATTTTGACTGTGTGTTATGAAGACCATATTCAAGTGGGGCTGTATTAAAGTTATACAAGTATGCGCCACTTGAGTCAGAGTGTGTAGTCGCAAAATGTGCACTGTCAGAATGCACTGCGATTGTCACAACACTATCGGGAACTGATTGACCAAAGATTGTGAGAGTGTCCCCTTGCTTTACTTGGCGCTTGTCGATATCAATTGTAGGTGAAAGAAAAATACCAGAAATCGTCGCAGACGTACCATATGTGACCATAACCGGAATCGTAAAAAGTGTGGAACGTCTTCCATGAGAATCTTCAGACACAATCGAGAATGTATACGTTCCAGAAGAAAGAGCGGTTATATTAATGTTAAATCGTGCATCTGGTCCAGCAATCGTACTTAATACCTCTGCTCCGTCTTTAAGAAGAGTTACGCGGGATAAAGGATATGCTCTTCCTAGAAAGGTAACACCTGTGGGTGCTCCTCCACCTCCGCCCCCTCCTCCGCCACCGCCACCACCTCCGCCCCCTCCAGAAGTTGCTCCAACAGTTGCGGTAACATTAACCCCAGTTCCAGTAGATACTGTTGTTGCAAGCGCAGAAAAAGCCATAGATCCTATAACTACGATTGAAACTATGGCTGTAAGTAATACGCGCATGATAGATACACTACACGCTATTTTTTAGATTCGGCCTTTTGTTCTTTTTTCAAAAGCTCTTCTGCTTTTTTAATAACCCATGCATTGTATCGCTTGATGAGCTTGCGAATTATGTAATAGAAAATGACTGCACATACAAGAACAAATACTGTAAGGTGCCATGGGAAAACCCAAAGACTAATTTTTGCATTCGTAACTTGGTTCTTTGTACCGTATGCAAGTGCGAGGTTTGCCGTATATCTACCGAAACCAAAATTACGCCACTCACGCCCTACTTTTGAAAAAAAGTTTCCTTCCGTTTTGTCGTTTGTTGGTGTCGGACCATCGCTCCCCTGCCAAATTGTTTCGATCTTACGTGTACTGCCTGGCAAAATATTCCCGTCCACAGGATTACCTGGTACTTTTGCAGAAGTAATTCCAAGCATATTTTTCATAACGAGGTTTCCATATGGTTTTACACGATCGCCTCCGTTATTTTGAAAACGATAATAAAATCCTACTGGAAGTGAGGTGTAAAAATGTGATTTGTCAGTTGTATTAAATTCGATTATTCCACCATTTTCATTTACAGCACCAGAAACTGATACAAGTACAAGAACTCCTGTTTTTGCGCCAATAGACACACTATTTGAAGAGGTACCGGGTGGTACTGTCCCCCAAAACACAACTCCGAAGTGTCCTCCTGGAGTGGCGTCTTTCGGAATATTTATAAGAAGCGGAACAATCTGTGATGATTTTGGAGCAAGCACTACACGCTCAGCAGCCTTCATCCATGTACCAATGTCATCTTTTGGTTCTGAAAATGTAGGATAACCAGTTTCTCCTTGAGCTTCAAAGTTTGCATACGAAACATAAAAAGTTTCGGTTTTCTCATGTTCATTATAGAGTGTGACTTCTTGTTTTATTGTTTCTCCAGGATTTGCTTTTAGTTCAAGTTTTATAGGTGTAATTGTTATAGCAAATGCCTGACCTGCTGTAAGCAAAAAAAAGAAAAAAGAAACAACAACAGAAAATGTAACTGCGCGAATTGGTGTGTAAGTCCGAGCTTTCATACGCTTAGAAAGTACCTGTTGCTACGTAAGTAATGTTTGTTGAGTATGATCCCGCTGCAGTCACTGTAGAAATTTCTGCAAGATACGAAACATGGTATGTACAATCTGAAGCACCTGTAGCCGTTGCAATTGTCGTTGTTGTACTTGCTACAAACGCATATTGGTTAGATGTATTGTACTGTGTTGATGCATTACATGTTGCTCCAGCATTTGTGACTGGGTTTGCAGAACCTGAAACTGCAGGGCTTGTATTACTCTTTAAATTTATGCCAAATCCTTCTGTTCCAGAAGCAGGAGTTGTTGCAGTTGCGCCATACGCATCAATTGTGTCTGATCCGCTGGTAAGCGTTGCACCGTTATATGTAATCGAAAATCCTCCTGTTCCGTTTGTCGCAATGTCCATCTGATGCTGACCAGTTCCTGCTCCCGATGTTGTAAGTGTTCCAAGTGCAACTGATGCAGAACCAACACTAAATGTAAGTGTCGGATTTACTGTAGCTGTGACAGTAACAACATCGTTTGTTTCAATAACTACCGCACCTGAACCACTATCAGTATTTGAACCAGTATTTGTAACTGTAAAAATAGAGTTGTTTGTATCAGCGTTTGCGTTCGTCATTGTTCCTGTACCTGATGCGGTTGTTCCATTGATAACAAACGTAATAGCACTACCTGTTGAAGGTGCAGTCCAGCTTGAACATGCAGTAATAGTGAACGTATTGTTTGTAGCATCAATTGCTACAGTGTAGTTGTTTGACCCAGCAGAACATGACGGTGAAGCACCTACGGCAACTGGAGCTTGGTTTGTGCGAACACTATCAGTATATGAAAAGTCAGATGTTTGCCAGCTACCTGCTGCATTGAGTGTAAAGTCAGCGTTTGCAAAATCAATAATGATAGTATCACCTGCTGTAACTGCATGACCTGAACCCTGCGTCCAAGCAAGTGTGTGTGTTGCTGTAACGTTCTTTGCCTGTGTAGACATTGTGTCTGTAAGTGGGGTAAGAGTTGCGGCTTGAATCTGAATATATGGAACAAGACTCATGACAAGCGCCAAAACTAGAGAACTTGCAAGTGTTCTCTTCCCTACTCTTAAAAATAACTTGTGTGCAATATGTAGTGCTTTCTTCATATGTATTATTATATCAGATATGTACAAACCAAGGTTATGTGTCTAAATGAATATCGTGTGGATAACCTAAAATTGCCCTGTCACTATGTATGTTATTGGCGTTGAATACGACCCAGAATCAGTAACGGATGAAATTGAAGCTTTGTAAGTTGCAGTAAAGATACAATCAGCAGGTGCTGTGATATTTGTAAGCGCAGTAGTTGTGTTCGGTACAAACATATAGCTTCCAGACGTCGAATAATTTGATGCTATTGTACATGTTCCAGAATTAGTTGTTGTTGGACCATCACCAAGATTAATACCAAATCCTTCAGTACCTGCGCTCGGAATTGTTGGTGTTGCATATCCTGCGATTGTTGCACTTCCTCCAGAAAGTGTTGGTTCCGCACCTTTGTATGTAATGAGGAATCCTCCAGTACCAAGTGTGGAAGCAGAAATTGTATGACTACCTGAAGCAACTGCTCCTGTTGTAAGAGTTCCAAATGAAATTGATGCTGAACTTATATCAAATGTAAGACTCGCAGGAACAAACTGCCAATTTGTGTTACTTCCTGAATCAACGTTTGTTCCATCGTATGCAATAATTGTGCTTCCTCCTGAAACTGATGCATCGGAATGAGATACATTCACATAGGACACACCTGTTCCTACTCCTGTTTGTGTTCCGGTAACTTTCAACTTCCAATCTGGTGTTCCGACAATAGAGTTTCGGAAGAAGATACGAGTACCCGATGCTCCACCATTCCAGTTGATATTGTTGAATGTGTATGTTGCTGCTGACTTGTATTCAACACGAACTGATCCAGTTGTGATTGTGTAATTATTTGTCGATGTTGCGGCTGCTGCAAAAACAATACTTGGAACAAAGCTTGTACGCTCACCGTCACTTGCATCAGCTCCAGAATTATTTGTAAGCGTAAGATTATAAAACTGTCCCGTAGAACCAGTCATCGTACCTGAAAGCGTCTGTTGGCTTGCTCCAGAAAAGATAGCCGTCGAAGTACCGCAGGTAAATGTTCCACTATTTGTCCAATTGCCTGTGTCAGTGATTGTCGCACTTCCTCCATCAAGAGTACCTGAAGCCCCGATTGTAAGTGATGCTGTCGTTATATTATTACTACTTGCTGCAAGTGTTCCCCCTGTAACGCTCATAATGTCGTTTACTTCAATCGCTCCACCGAGAGTTTTTGTACCTGTTCCGCTATTCGTAAAATCATAGAACTTATTCGAGCCCGTGAATGCTCCAGAATTAAGCGTTGCTGTTCCGTTGCCAGAAATTGTAACGAGTGAAGTTCCACCATTAAATACACCGCTTGAACCACGAGTCAAAAGTGTTCCACTTGTACCGGTAATAGTTACTGCCGATGCATTAAGTGTAAGTATTGCAGATGCTGAGTTTGCAATATCAATTTTACCAGCAGATATCTGGTAGTTTGAACCACTTGCTGTATCAAGCGTGCCAAGCGTGATTGTAAGTGTAGAGGCCGGATCAACGACAATATTTGCTCCCAACGTTTTTGTTCCTGTTGCATTAAGTGTCAACGCATAAAATGTTATCGTCCCCGAATTAAGAGTTGACGATCCATTACCGGTTGCTTGAACGGTTGTCGTTCCTGCGTTAAATGTACCAACGCGTGTGAACAATGTCCCACTTGTTGCGGTAAGAGAGATGGTTGAAGAAGCACTCGTTCCATCAAGTGTTCCTCCGCTTGCAACATTCAAATATCCTGTAGAAAGATTGTAATCAGTAGAAGATGGCCGCACATCGAGTGAACTCGTAGCTGTACTTCCTTGTCGAGAAATCGTAGTCGTCTTTCCTGATGCAACTGTAATTGTTCCTCCAGCATTCACAGTAAGAAGTCGAGATCCTCCACCATCATTTGGATAGAGCGTAAAATCTCCATTTATCGTCATTGCTCCACCAAGCGTGTATGTTTTTCCTGCACTTGTGAGGACTGGCATAAACTTCAAATTACCGTATGTAGGAGTGCTACTTATTGTTGTATCTGCATTTGAAAGGTAAGAAATAGTTGAAGCAGCATCAAATGTATATGTTGTAAACGATGGCATTGCTATCGCACTTGTTTGTGTTGCACCTGAATCACACGTTGCATTTGTTGCACTCGTTGTACCCCCTAAACAGAATGTTGCTCCGGAATCAACTTGAAGAGTTCCTGCTGTTCCAGCTGTAATAGTATTTCCTTCAGTATTTAAAACTCCAGCATTTACCCACAATTTATTTCCTGATGTGTTATCAGTCGTGATTGCCCCACCTGCATTTACAACTGTTGCGCCGGTTGTTGCAATTTTAAGAATGTAAAATGTTGTACTTGCTGAAAGCAATGTTGGTGTACCAGATGCGCTTGTTACAGCAACCGTAGAATTTCCTTCAGTAAATGTGCCTGTCTTTGTAAAGAGCGTTCCACTTGTTCCTGTAAGTGTAATCGTACCAGTATATGAAGTACTAACACACGTGAGTGTACCTCCTGTACCAATCGATATAAATCCTGATGAGAGATTGTAGTTTGTTGAAGATGGACGAAGTGAAAGTGATGACGTTGCTGTGCTTCCTTGTCTACCGATTGTTGTTGTTCCAGTTGAAGCAACAGTAATATCTCCGCCTGCATTTACAGTAAGCGCATTTGCGCCACTTGAATTTGGAGTGATCGTGAAGCTTCCATTTACCGTTGTGGCACCACCCATTGTGTATGTTCTCGCTGTTGTAATTACTGGCAAGAATTTGAGATTTCCATATGTTGGTGTGTTTGAAATTGTTGTTGCGGCATCTGAAAGATAAATAATAGTTGAGCTTGCATTTAGTGAATATGAAGAGAAACTAGGTAATGTCCGTGCTGTCGTTGATGTTGCACTCGTATCACAGGTAGCGCTTGTATTTGCTCCACTTGCTCCACCAAGACAGAGCGTTCCACTTGATCCAAGTGTGAGTGTGTTAAGTGATGAACCAGATGTTGCAATACCGAGACCTGAATCATTAAGTACTCCGGATGTAATAGTAAGCGCTGAACCACTCGCATCAGCGATAGTGATTGCAGCTCCTGCGTTAACAACTGTCGCACTCGTATTGAGTGTAAGAATGTGGAATGTTTGCGAAGCGGAGAGAAGTGTCGGTGTACCAGATGCGCTCGTTACTGTTACATTGGTGCTTCCTTGTGTGAAGGTTCCCACCTTAGTAATAAGTGTTCCCGAAATTCCAGTTAGTGTAATAGTTGAAGTCGCACTTGTTCCATCAAGTGTTCCACCAGTAGCAATGTTCAAAAAACCGGTCGATAGATTGTAGCTTGTAGAAACAGGTTTGAGTACTAGTGAGCTTGTTGCGGTACTTCCTTGTCTGCCAATCGTAAGAGTATTCGTACTCGTAAGCGTGATTGTTCCTCCGGCATTTACGGTAAGCGCATTAGCTCCTGCTGAATTTGGACTAATCGTAAATGAATCATTTATAGTCATTGCGCCTCCAAGTGTGTAAATGTGTGCTCCAGTGAGTACTGGTTTTAAATACAAATTACGGTATGTTGGTGTACTATCAATTGTCGTATCTGCATTTGAAAGATACACAACAGTTGCTGCTGCGACACTTCCAGTCTCTTCCGTTGCCCATGTTGGAATAAATGTTGATGGTGCACTTTGGTTGTTGTACTCAGTTGTAATCCAATCTGCACTCGTAGCAATATTCATTATGCGCATTTCGTCAATTTTTCCATCGTTCGCAAGTGATGTTGATGTATGATAGCGTCCCCATTGTCCGCCGGACGAACCAGTGTTTTGTGGATCACCAATTGTTCCACCAGATCCAGTTCCCGTTTGAAGCGTTCCGTCAACATACAACTTCGCGTTACTTCCTGATGCAGTTTTTTGTGCTACGACATAATGCCATGTACCTGCTGTCATTGTTGGACTAATAGCAGAATATGTACGGTAACTTCCAGCTCCGTTGTAACCCCACTGAATTTGGTTGTCTAGCGCAATGTTCATAAATGCACCAAGGCCAAGGGCTGTATCAAAATCCCAGACGTATTGATCTCCACCAGAGTAAGAGGTCATATTGAACCAAAAACTAATCGTGTGTGATGTCGAACCGCCGATCATTGTGTAGAGTGTTGCACCATTTGAAATATATGCGCCACCTGTTTGTGCAGCAGCACCATCAATTTGTCCTGCTGTTGCAGTTGAAGATGAGTTTGTTCCGTTATAGTTTCCAGTTGAATCAGTTACAGAAAGCGTTGTTCCATCAGATACATGCAACACTTGCTTAAAGTTAGAATTCCAAGTACCTGTAACATTTTGCTGATCAGCTACTCCTGCGTTTCCGTAGTACAAATACAAATCTGTATCAGTAGAACTTGAAAGTGACGGTACCTTCACCCACGCAACAATTTCTCCAGTTGTTGCAACGTAATATTCAATTTGGTGATTGAGCTTTGTTGTTCCATCGCTTGATGTAATAACAAGATCCGTTGCTCCAGCGTTACCCATATGCCCGCCATTGGCAACTGTTTTAAAACGAGTATCTGTTTTTGAAATTAATACAGGAAAATCTGTTTGAGTACTTGGTACTTTGGTGTGATCGATTGTGATTTTTGTGCGATATCCCCATGAAGCGTTATACCAACCAGCTGTTGTGGATCCAGCAGCAAATGTATACGTTTGAAATGTTGGCATAGTAATTGCGCTTGTCTGCGTAGCACCTGAATCACACGTTGCGTTCGTCGCGCTTGTTGTTCCTCCCAAACAAAGCGTCGAGCCTGAATCTATTTGAAGCGTTCCATTTCCGGAACCTGGACCAGTTGCTTGATTTGCCATATTCAAAACTCCAGCTGCAATATACAAGCGAGCACCAGATACATTATTTATAGTAATTGCTGCACCATCGTTAATTACAGTTGCTGTACTATTTATTTTTAGTTTATGGAATGTCGTTGCAGCACTGAGTAATGTCGGCGTACCTGAAGAACTAGTCACGACAACCTCAGTCGTACCTTGTGTAAATGTTCCAGCTCGAGTTAAAAGTGTTCCTGTCGTTCCATTTAATGTAATTGTCTCTGTGTTTCCAGTATATGTACCGCTACCTGCAATATTAATATTATATGCAGTTACGTCACCTCCTGGAGCATAGGTTCCAGTAGTATCAATACGTAGCTCGAATCCACTCGTAAGAGTGTTAGCGCCGGCTGTTACCGTGTATGGAACATTAGTACAACCTGATACTCCTGAGTCACATTGATCAAGATTTGTATTTGTAACGCCGCTTGATCCTGACTCATTTTTTATCCACACATATCCTTTATGTGGGTTAAGTCCAGTAACATCTGTCGGAGTGCCGGTCGTGAGTTTAGTTACAGCAATTCCTTGATCAGTGTTTGCGCCATTCGTATTAAAAAATACAAAAATTGTTGCACTGCTTCCAACACCAATACTTGAAAATGAATACGCACCCGTACTTGCGTTACATGTTGTCGTCGAAGCCGTACCATTATTTACAACGAGTGAGACATTTGATGTCGAACCGTTACACTTTGTCCATGTTGTTGTAGCACCATCGTTATATGCATTTCCAGAAATGTTTATTGAGTAGAAAATCCAATTCGTATTGTTTCCGCTATCCGTATTTGTTCCTCCTGTTGCTGTGATTGAACTTCCACCAGAAACAGAAGCATCCGATCGTGACACGTCAACATATGTTACAGATTGAGTACCTGTAACTTTAAGTAGCCACGTACCACTTGTAGCTGAATTACGGAAATAAATTTTATGTCCAGATGCACCAGTCCATGTAATGTTTGTAAAAGTATATGTAGAGCCAGAATTATACTGAACACGCGAACAAGCGCTTGTACAAGTTGGAGCAATCGTATAATTGTTTGTTGATGTGATTGCGCTTGCGTACGACACAGATGCTGTCATTCCTGTCACTTCAGCTCCTGAAGGATCTGCTCCAGATGTATTTGTAATCGTTAGGTTGTAAAACGAAGAACTAGAAGCGGAAGTAAAATTACCTGTTAGTGTTTGTGTCACTGTTCCTGAAAGCGTTACAGTCCCAGCGCGAGCTGTAAATGTTCCATTGTTGGTAAAATTTCCACCAAGTGCAATCGCATAGTTTAGACCACTACCTACATCAAGTGTATTTGAACTATCTACTGTAAGTGATCCATTGATAGTAGTTGCAGCTCCAAGAGTTTTTGTTGGTGTACCTGAAGCTGTAGAAAGTTGCAAATTACCATAGGCAGGCGTACCTGAAATTGTTTGCGCAACTGTAGCGTTATATATAACTGTTGAGGCAGCGTTCAGTGTTGTATTTCCGTTTGTAAAACTTGTTGGAAATGTTGTAGCAGTACCTGTCGTACCAAGTTTCAGTGTTGTGCCACTCGACATTTGAAATGTTCCGGTCCCGTTTCCTGTTATTTGATTCCCCGCATCATCTATTGTTCCAGCTGTAATTGCCAAGTTATTGTTTATAGTAATTGCAGCCCCAAGAGTTTTTGTACCAGTGCCACTTGAAGTTAAGTTATAAAACGTAATTGTGCCAGAATTAAGAGTGGCTGTTCCATTTCCTGAAAATGTAACTGTTGGTGTACCTGATGTAATTGTAAATGTACCCGCACGCGTAAAGAGCGTACCTGAAGTTCCAGTTATAGTAACAGTTGAAGTAAAGCTCGTAAGATCGAGTGTGCCTCCTGTGGCAATATTTATCGTACCTGTACTGAGCGCTGAATCAGTCGCACTCGGGCGCAAATCAAGAATTGAGGTTGCGGTACTTCCTTGCCTAGAAATTGTAGTTGTTTTTGTAGCATCTACTGTGATAGCTCCTCCCGCACTTGCTGCGTTTACTGTAAGTGCATTAGCTCCTGCTGAATTTGGGTTAATGGTAAAGTCTCCATTAATTGTCATCGCTCCGCCAAGTGTATACACGCGAGCTGCAGTCAAAACTGGCTGAACTTTTAGATTTCCATATGTTGGCGTACTTGAAACAGTTGTTGCTGCATCTGACAAATAGTTCACAGTAGAACCAGAAGCAAACGTATATGTTTGAAATGTCGGCATCGAACGAGCTGTTGTACTTGTCGCAGTCGTATCACACGATGCACTTGTATTTGTCGCAGACGCAGCCCCTCCAAGACACAGTGTTCCTCCAGAATCAATCTGCAATGTTCCATTACCAGACCCGGGACCAGTCAGCGCTAAGTTCGTATTGAATACTCCATTTTTTATATACAGCTCCGCTCCAGAAACGTTGTTTATGGTAAGAGCAGCACCTTCGTTTATTACTGTTGCAGTAGAATCAATTTTAACTTTGTGGAATGTAAGTGCAGTGTTTAAAAAGCTTGGTGTACCACTCGCACTTGTTATGACAAACTGAGATGTACCTACAGTAAATACACCGTTAGCTCCTTTTGTAAAAAGTGTACCGCTTGTTCCAGTAAGCGTAACAACAGATGCTCGCGCAGTAAAAATTGCATTCACGCTACTTGCTATATTTATAGCTCCAGCAGTGATCGCGTAATTGTTTGAATTGTCGGTATCAAGCGTGCCCAAAGTTACATTGAGCGTGCCTTCTACCTCAATAGCAGATCCAAGTGTCTTTGTTGTACCTGAAACATTGAGTGTAAGATTGTAAAATCTATTTGTTCCAGTAAATCCAGAAGTGGTCGGGACAAAATTCCCTGGACCGGTGATAGTTACTGTTGAAGTATCAGCATCAAATGTTCCACCAAGATATGAAAGAACAGGGCCTGATGTACCAGAAACCGTAATGGTTGAAGCGTTTGCTTGAATATAGCCCCCAGAATCTACAGTCAAAAATCCTGAAGTAAAAGCATAATTTGATACCGTCGTATCAAATTTACCAGTAGCTCCACCTGTACCCTTCACAAGCAATGTACCAGTAGATCCAATTGAGGTTGTTGCGCTTGGAGAAACAGTAAGTGTGTTACCGGATCCAGTCGGATTAATTGTAAGTGTTGCAGATGAAACAGTGGGCACACTACCTATCGTGTATGTTTTATTACCTGTTAGTACTGGTGTAAAATTTATATTTCCAAAAGTAACAGTACTTCCTGAAGAACTTAAAAATGTAATGCTTGCATCAGATGTGACATTTATTGTCGCAGTCGTTCCATTATATACACCGTTTGCACCTTTTGTAAGAAGTGTTCCGCTTGTTCCATTCAATGTAACAACGGATGAATTCAGTGTGAGGATAGCGTTCAAGCTACTCGCAACACTTATCGAACCAGCCGTTAATGCATAATTGTTTGTCCCATCTGTGTTAAACGTTCCACTTGTAATTGTAAGTAAATTCTCTAATTCTAGATCTGCTCCAAGCGTCTTTGTCGTACCGACAGTATTCATGGTGAGGTTATACAATTTGTTATTGCCAGTAAAACCTGAACCATTAAGCACAAAACTATTTCCACCCGTAATAGAAATAGTAGATGTTCCTCTTGTAAATGCACCTCCACTCAATGTAAGTACTGGGCCGGACGTTCCTGTGAGTGTAAGTGTATTGGAAAGTGGAGATAGAATTCCATTAGTTCCAATCGAAAGAAATCCGATCGACATATTGGCAGAAAGTTCAGTAGTAGCATATGTATCTCCTGTCACCGTAAATGTTTTACTCGCAAGAAATGTAGGAGTAGTCGGGAGCGTTAGAGTGCGTGCTGTTGCACTTGAAGATGTAGGGTTGCTTGTTACGTTACCGTTTATTGTCGGTGCGGTTCCCATTGTGTATGTTCTGCTTGCGGTAAGAACGGGTGAGAATGTTATGTTGGTAAACGTAAGTGCGTTTCCTGAAAAAAGTGTCACGGCACCGTCTGACTTTATATCAAAACTTGCGCTTGTTGTTGTAACAGAAACTGTCCCACGAGCAAAAAGGGTTCCAGAACTTCCCGTGAGTGTTACTGTCGACTGACAAAAGTTATGCGGCGCAGAAGCATTACCTGCAGTTATACTAATATTGGCAGCTGTAACTGAATAATTATTCGCAGGTGACGTACAGTTTGCAACAGCAACCACAGGATCCGTACCAAACTGTCCGTTAGTTATAGAAAATGTACTTTCTACTTCGATATTTCCTCCGAGTTTCATAACTCCGTTTGCAGAGTTTGGACTATAGTTTAAGATGTAAAATTTATTTGATCCAGTAAATACTCCCGCCAAGGTGGAAGAACCTGAACCAGTTGGAGCAAGGGTCATGGTTGATGTTCCGCCAGTAAATGTACCTCCGGAAGCAAGAGAAATCATTGTACTACCAGAAACCGCAGGAGCGAGTGTGATGGTTGACGAACCCGCATCAAATACTCCCGTTGAAGCAATTGTAAGCATCGTGACACCAGCTGATCCTGTACTTGCCGAAACTGTTGCGCTGTTTGCATTGTATGTTCCAGAAACGGATAGAAGTCCTGATGTAATAGTTCCTCCACCTGCACTAAATGTTCCAGTTGAAGAAACAGTAAATGATGTTGTTCCTGTAGTAAGACTAAAACTACCTCCATTCGTGAGCGTTCCATCTATTGTAAGACCACCAAGCGTACCTGACGCAGGAGCATTTACATTAAGTGTGATAGTCGCACCGGCATTAATTGTGATGACATCACCATTTCCAGGGATTCCTCCGGCGCCCGTACATCCTGTCCACACTGATCCTGCACCAACAGGACTTGTTCCATCCCAGTTTCCTGATGTGAGTCCTGTTGTAGTACCGCAAACAGCGTCATTTGCTACTTGCCATTGTCGTGTTTCGCTAAAAATAGGTGGATTCACGCCAACCGTATCACCGAGTGTATAGAACGAAAGTGGTCCAAGTAAATAAAATTCTGGACTTACTTCAGGTGCCTTAAAAATATACCCAAGTGTTGCTTCTTCGCCTTTTTTCAAATCAACATTCCATGTCACGTAAGTGATACCACCGACAGTACTTACTGATTCGTATGGAAGACTTCGTTTTGGCGGAAGTACTCCAAAATCTGCAGGAACTTTTTCTACAACCTGCCCACTCCAATCTGAATCAGAAATGATCCGGATAGTCATTGGGTATGTTGAAAGTGGATATATACGTGTCGGTCCTGTTCGAGATACATCAAAATGAGGATGATCAACATCAAACGTATCAGTGATTTTTTTTGTTCCGTTTGCCGTAACAGCAGTAAGTACCATTTTGTATGTTCCAGAAATAGTCGGGAGCGTGTAATGCACGTAATAGTCTGGAACACTTATTACATTGTTTGGTCCACATTGTTCTTCACGAATGATTGTTTCGTCTTTTGTTGAAAAATGTGCTGTTGTTCCATCTGGAATCTTAATGAGCAAATCAAGATCTGCTCCACACACAGTACTTCCTTTATCATTAAGGACTCCAAACTGTATATATGCATCGTCGCCTTCTGTATAGATTGACTTATCAGTGTTTACTGCGAGTACCCCCCATGTAAAATCTTGTTGCGAGATAATAATCGCATCATACGTCTCGACAGTAACTTCAAGTGTATATCGCCCAGGACGGAACGAAACTTTTGGCTTATCAACTCGTACACCAAGTCGAGACTGTCCGTTTACGGTAACAGTTTCAACGTTTGCCTTTATATTTGTAAGCTCTCCGTTATAATCGTAAATTTTTGCATCAGTAACATTGGGACCACCAAACAATCCATTATCTGCATGAGCAACAAGTGGAGAAAAAAGTGCAGAAATAATGCCTACATTTTCATCTACTTTTTTTTCTTTTATATCACTATGTTGAACTTCTTCAGTTGGAGCTCCTTCAATAACTTGAACATCTGTTCCTGATTCAGGTTGAGTACTTAAAGTAGTAGCTGGTTCATTAGCTCCATTTGAAGTTTCAGGAAGCGTTGACTGAATAGCAGTATTTATCGTATCAATAACTGCAGGTGTATCCTCTGTATGTACAGGAACGTCTTCTTGAATTTCGTCTTTCTTTTCAATTTCAAGCACATTATCTTTATCAAGCACTACTTCAGCCTTTTTATCTAACACCAAATCTGAAAGTTCATCTGTTGTTAGTGTAGGAGTTACAATAGCAAAAACTGGTGCCTCATCAGAAGCAAAATCAACATCACCTTCAATTACTTGCGATGTTTCATTCTTAACTTTTACTGTTGGCTTCTCTACTGCGATACCATCTTCATAGGAAACACTGATTTGCATTGCATCAAGATATACAACCGGCTGTCTATCGAGTGTCTGAAGCGGAGTAATAGAAACTTGCACATGCGAGAGGTCGTCCCACTTTCCAAGTGGAAGATCAAATTGTGTATTACGCCAATTACTTTGTGTTACGTACCCAAGCGTACGCCAAGTATCCCCGTTTAAAGTGTAGGAAATCGTTGCAAACGCATCAAGCGGTGTCTCGTTTTGCTCAACTGCTTGTGTATTTTGAGAATTTTCATTTTCTTCTGTTTCGTTGTTTTCTGGAATAGTTACAACTCCCTCGCTTGGAGCTTGAGAATCACCAGTATTCTCGGTTTGTATCGCAGCATCGGGTTCTGATACTGCTGATTGAATTTCGGCAGGTACAACTTCAGTATTGTTTTCTACTGGTGTAACGGCAGAAGTATCCCCTTCATCTGCGTGTGCTTTTTCAGGAGAAAAAATATTAAGCAATGATTGTTCACCTGTCGGTGTTTCTTGTTCTTTAACTGGCTCATTTTCAGTTGCAGGTGCAGGCACCACTTCGACAGCCGGGATAGAATCGATTGAATTTGTTGTAGTATTTTCAAGCGCAGAATTATTTACTCCAGTTACACTTTCGGGAACATCATGAACAATACTTCCATTGTCTACTGACCATCGGAATGAGAGTGTAAATTGTTTCGCAAGAACATCTTTAGGAATTTCGCCAGCAAATGAACCACAATAAATTTGTGCTGCTGAGTTTCCAAGAAACGCAGAATTTTCGACAGAATATTTTTCAAGAGAGTCTTCACTCGAAAGTGATGGAGCCCCTTCGGCATTTTTTGGATACTGCCAACCGCCCAAACAAGCTGATGGGTAAAAATCAACAACAGATGCCTTGCTTCGAAAAATAAATCCAAATGATGAAAATACAAGAAGCGCAACTCCAATTATAGAAAGTTGTTTTCTGTATTCGCGAAAAAACGGAAGAAGTTCTTCGATATGTATTTCAATGATAGGAACTCGTTCCTTCATTTGATGTC